>JBDSAJ010000107.1:0-6006 GCA_039922235.1 Umezawaea sp. | reverse complement strand
GCAAATTTGCAGGATTGCGGGCGGGCCGGAACCGGACACGATCACGGAAAGGCGTCGGCGCGAAGCTCACGGTGTAGCCCGGAGCCGTCGCACACCACTCGGATGGCCCTGTAACGCGTGCGCACCGTGTCCGGTTCGTCCCACGAGCACGGTCAGCCAAACTGCGGGAAGCCGCAGGTGACCGGCACCCAGCCGCACTACTCGCGGTGCGGCTGAGTGCCGTAGTCCGGTTGTCCCGCAACGATTTCGGCCGCCGTCAGTCCTCCAGGGACACCAGCAGGTCCCGTGCCGGACCGGTGAAGTCCACCTCGGTTTCAGGCGTCGCCAGCACCAGTTCGCACAGCGGGCCGAGGATCGTGACCACGCGGTTCTGGTTCGCCTTGGCGGCGTCGACCATGCGGCTGACGACGTGGTGCTTCACGTCCGGGCGGGTGTCCGGGTCGACCCACGCGGTGGCGACGAGCGCGATGCCCGCCGCGACGGTGGTCCAGTCCTCCACGCCGTGCAGGAGGTCGAGGAGGACCTCGCGGCGGCGGGAGTCCGGCCACGGCTGCTCGACGGCGTGGTGGGCGATGCCGAGGCACGCGGTCACCTGCACCGCGGCGAGCCAGAGGTTCGGGGCGTGCCGGGCAAGTGCGGCGCCCAACTCGGTGTCGGGGACGGCCGGTGGGTGGACCAGGGTGCCGAGCAGGTCGGTGGGATCGGCGCTCGCGAGGTGCGCGGTCTGGGAATGCAGCGCGGGCAGGCAGGCCCAGCGGAACGCGGCGGCCTGGCGGACGGCTTCGGCGACAACGGGGGACGGCGGGGGCACCGCCGGGTGCGCGGTCGTGCCGTCGTAGGTCCAGACGGCGTGCCGCACCGGGTAGCGGGGCGCGCGGGGGTCGGGCTCCGGGACCGACTCGAAGGTGATGTCCGCCTTGGGGAACGCCAGGTGCAGCGCGAGCACGGCGCTGGGCGGTTCCACCGCCGAGACGGCCACGGTCACCGCGAGGTCCGGTGACGGCTCGGCCTGCTCCAGCAACTGGCCGAGGCTGTTGGCGGTGGCCTCGGTCTGGTCGGTCGCACGGCCCAGCACCGGGCGGTCCCAGCTCACCGATTCCAGGGTGGTGGCCGCGTACGGGAGGTCGGAGGCTGCCAGCTCCAGCAGGTGGCCGACGTCGCCGTCCACGCGGTAGCGGATGCCGAGCGCGGTCGGTTCGGCCTTCGGGTGTGCCGGGTCGAGTTCGGCCGCGCGTTCCGCCCAGGCCAGCGCCTGGGCCAGATCCCCTTCCACGACCAGGAGATCGGCGATGTCGATGTACAGGCTGAGGTCCTCGGGGAAGCGCCGGGTCTCGTCCTGCCACACCTGGAGGGCTTCGGCGGTCCGACCCGCGGAGCGCAGCGCGTAGCCGGTCATGACAGCGGCCTCGTGGCTGGGCTCCACCGCGAACGAGTGCCGCGCCCACGCGACGGCCTCCTCCGCCGCGCCGAGGCGGCGGGCGAGCGTCGATCCGCACCACAGGAGTAGCGGGTGGTCCTGGTGCAGCGCAACGGAACCACGCACCAGCGCCAGCAGTGGGAGCAGCGGTGCCCGGTCTTCCTCGGCGACCTGGTCGGGCAGCCGCGAGGCCAGTTGCACCGCCGCGGACGCGGCCCGGTCCGGGCGGCGGTGGTTCACCGCCGCCCGGACCGGGTGGTCAGCCGCGTTCGGCGGTGTAGAGGGCCGTCACCTCCTGGTCGGTGAGCACCTTGTCGTAGGCGTGCACGGCGTCGACCGAGCCGGACCAGTAGTCCACCTTGTTCCCGGCGAACTTGGCGCGGCCGACGGCCAACGGCCCCGTGCTGACGACATCGGGCCCCGCCTGGGTGGCCGCGGCGCGCTGCCCGTCGACGTACAGCCGGACCTCGCCGGTGCTGTGGTCGCGGACGCCGACCAGGTGGTACCAGCGATTCAGCTCCGGCGTGACGACGAGCCTCGCGCGGTGGCCGCCGGGGGTGCTGAAGGCGAACGCGCCCTGCCCGTACTGGAGGTAGAACGGGCTCTCGACGCGCCTGCCGTCCTGGCTCACGGCCGTGGCGAAGTTGCCGGGCACCTCGTCCAGGGTGACCCACGCGGCGACGGAGTAGTCCTTGGTCGTGTCGAGCACGGGTGCGGCGGTCTCGGCGGAGTCGTCGACGCCGTCGAACGCGAGCGCCGCTCCCTTGACGCCGGGCACCCACTTCGGGCCGCCCTGGAGGGTGAGGGGACTGCGGCCGCCGCTGAGGTCGACGGACGTGGTGCCCTTGTTCTCGTCCAGCTGCCAGTTGCCGCGACCGGGGAAGTTGGCATCCTTGCCCGCCAGCGCCCCAGCCCTGATCACCTTGCGGTTGATGTCGCGGACCGGGCCGGGATCGACCTTGATCTCGCGGCGGTCGTAGGTCCACAGGCCGTTCAGCTCGGTCTCCAGGTCGGTCACCTGGGTGTAGACCGAGCCGGACAGCTCGGCGCCCGCGGCTTCGAGGTAGAACCTGGTGGTGTTGTCGACGTACTTCGCCGTCAGCGCCGCCTTGTCCTTGACCCCGCTGTAGATGGCGGCGGGCGGGCCGGGCCACATGTGGCCGGGGGTGCGGAGGGTGAACCCGCCGTGCTCGCCGTCCATCGCGACCCGCGTGGCGTCCGGGTATGCCGGGTCGTTGTTGTTGTAGTCGTGGTGGTCGATGACCTCGCCCTTGCCGGAGTCACCCTTGGAGTTGCAGCAGTTCACGCCGCTGTGGGCGTTGACGATCCGCGACGGGTCGGAGGCCTTCACCTGCTCAGCGATCCTGCCGGTCTCCTCGCGGTTCCACTCGCCCCAACCTTCGTTGAACACGATCCAGCCGATGACCGACGGCGAGTTGTGCAGCTGCTCCATCGCCCGGCGCCCCTCGGTGAGGAACGCCTCCTGCCCCTGGGCGGTGGTGTAGTCGCCGGACACGAAGTCCTGCCACACCAGCAGTCCCAGCTCGTCGGCGTGCTTGTACCAGCGGGCGGGCTCGATCTTGATGTGCTTGCGGACCGCGTTGAACCCGAGGTCCTTCTGCGCCTTGAGGTCCCAGCGCAGCGCGGCGTCGCTCGGCGCCGTGTACAGGCCGTCCGGCCAGAAGCCCTGGTCCAGCATGGACAGCGAGAACACCGGGTTGCCGTTGAGGACCAGCTTGGGGAAGCCGCCCACGTTCTGCACCGCGATCGAGCGCATGCCGAAGTAGCTCTCGACGCTGTCGTGGCTGCGGCCCTGGGTCAGGTCGACGTCCAGGTCGTAGAGGTACGGGTCGTCCGGGCTCCACAGGTGCGGCTTGTCGATCTTCAGCGTGAGCTGCGCGTTCGCCGTGCCGCTGACGCTGCCGACCCTGCGGCCCCTGGCGTCGCGGGCGATCGCCGTCACCTTCGCCGTGGACGAGGCCGACTTCACCTGCACCAGCAGGGCGTTCTGCTTCAGGTCCGGTGTGGTGACGATCGAGTCGATCGCCACGTCCGGCACCGGCTCCAGCCACACGGTCTGCCAGATGCCGGAGTTGGCCGTGTAGACGATGCCGCCGGGGTTGCGCGACTGCTTGCCGATCGGCTGGTTCTGACCGGTGGTGTCGGTGACCGCGACGACGATCTCCTGCTTGCCTCCGCCCTTCAGCGCGTCGGTGATGTCGGCCGTGAACGCGCTGTAGCCACCGCTGTGGTCGGCGACCTGCTTGCCGTTCACGTAGACCACGGCGTGGTGGTCCACGGCGCCGAAGTTGAGCTTGAGCCGCTGCCCGGAGCCGATGTGCCAGTCGCGCGGCACGGTGACGAGCCTGCGGTAGAACATGTGGTCCTCGTGGCGCTCCAGCCCGGACAGCTGGGACTCCACCGGGAACGGCACGGTGATCTTCTCGGCGAGGGTCTTGCCGAACACCGGCTGCTCCCCCTCCTTGGCGCCCGCGAACTCCCACTGGCCGTTGAGGTTCAGCCAGTCGTCGCGCTCCTGCTGCGGCCGCGGGTACTCGGGCAGCGGGTGGTCCTTGTCGAGCTCGTCGCCCCACTTGGTGGTCAGGCGGTGGGTCGACCGGTTGGTGGCCGAGCGGATGATCTGCGGCACGGTCGCGCCGCCGACGACGAGCCCACCCGTGCCGTCGTAGGTGAACTTGACCCGCTGCCCCTTCTGCACGGGCTGGGACAGCGTGATCACGAGGCGGGACTTGTCGGTCCGGTCCACGGCCACCTTCGCCACCGGCATCGGGGTCGTGTCCGCTTCCACGCCGAGGTGCTCGGCGGCTTGGCCGACCGCGGTGACGGGCTGCTCGAAGTCCGCGACGACCTTCCGGCCGTCCTCGGCGACGCTCGGGTCGACCGGGAACACCTGGAAGCCGTCCGGCGGGGTGAACGCCGACTCCGGCACGATCTGCTTGGCCAGCTCCGGCGTCGACCAGCGGAGGAACGCGTTCGCCCCGCCTACGTCCTGGAACAGCTCCAGCCTGAAGTCGTGCGCCTCACCGGCCACCAGGCTCACCGGCCTGCTGTGCTGCTCGACGTCCCAGTCACCGACCCAGTGGTCGATGACCGGCTGCCCGTCGAGGAAGAACCGGAAGCCGTTGTCCCCGATGAGGTGGAACGTGTAGTCGCCGGTGGCGGGCGCGGTGAGCTTGCCGGTCCACCGGGCGGTCGTGTGCTCGGCCTGGCCGGTCAGCGACTCGAACGTGCCCGCGAGGCCGGGCAGGTCGATGTTCGGGTCGAGCAGCACACCGCCGAGCTGGGCGAAGTCACGGGCTCCGGGCGCGGACATCCGGAAGTACTCGCCCTTCAGCCCGTGCACGGTGGCGGCGGGTTCCGGGGCGCTGGCCACCGCGGTTCCCGGAGGCACCACGACGACGGAGAGGACCAGCAGCAGCGCCAACGAGAGCGCCGCCCGCAGGGGTGGTCTTGGCATCGAGCTTCCCTTCCTGGCGGGGGCAGGGCGTGAGTCACCTCACAGAAAACAGCTCGATTACTAACATGTTTCAACAGAGGGCAACAGCACCGCACAGGAATCTGTCCGGTTGCACGAATCGGACACGGAACCCCGAATCCCATCTCGTGGACACGATGGCCACCGGCGCACGAGGGCGATACGGTCGCACGGCGTGACCGAGCGCGGCGGAGTGGCCGAGTGGTTGAGGCACAGGCCTGCAAAGCCTGCTACACGGGTTCAATTCCCGTCTCCGCCTCGGAACGACCGGCGTGGAAGGTGCAGTTGCCTTCCACGCCGGTCGTCGTTCCAGCGGAGTTCACGCGGTTCAGGGGTTTCAGGACAGCCCCCAGGTCAGAAGCTCAGCTCACCCGCCGGACGGGCAGCGCCGAAGAGGTCGCCGGATGCCAGGTCCGCACCCGCCGAGCGCCACGACGCGGCCTGCTCCTCGGTGTCGACGCCGCTGACGAGGATCGTCGCGCCCGACCCGTGCACCAGCACGGCCAGTTCGCCGGCGAACGGCGACGGCGCCAGCCGCACGGACTTCACCGGCAGCTCCTCCAGCAGCGCGAGGTCGTCCGCGCCGCCACCGAAGCCGTCGAGCATCGTGGTCACACCCATGTCGGCCAGCACGCCGAAGTTGTCGGCGGCCTCCGCCACCGCCAGCGCCCCGACGGGCATCCCGATCGTCAGCTGCCCCGGCCGCAGCCCGGTCTCCTTGAGCACCCGGACCACGCGGTTGCTCAGGTCGGCGTCGGCGGACTGGAATGCCGTGAGGCTGACGACCAGCGGCACGTTCTTCCACCACACGGCCTGCCCGCTCGCCACGCGCAGCAGCCACTCGCCCATCGGCAGGATCAGGCCGGTCTGCTCGGCGAGGTCCGCGCAGCGCTCGTGGCCCTGCGGGCCGAGTTCGGGGTGGTCCCAGCGCAGCAGCGCTTCGACGCCCGCGGTCGCGCCGTCGGCGAGCCGCGCCACGGGCCGGTACACGGCAATGACCTCGCCCTGCTCCCACGCGCCCGGCATCGACACGGCCAGCACCTGCTCCTGGCGGTCCTGCGTGTCCTGGTCCGGGTGGTACAGCTCCCACTGG
>JBDSAJ010000106.1:0-5914 GCA_039922235.1 Umezawaea sp. | reverse complement strand
CAGGCCCGCTTGCGGACCGGTGCGCCCAACCGCCCGCGATGGTGTGACCGGTCCCTGAAGGCCAGAAGGCCGGCGTCCCGGCGTGGAAGCGTCCACGCCGGGACACCGGCCGCTCATGTTGGTCAGGGCCTCTTCAGACGCGCTGCAAGACCTCCCGCAGCGCCCTGGCGTTCTTCACGACCTGGGTCGAGCCCTTGCGGTCGGCCACCGCCGTGACCGCCGGGATCTCACCCGAGGCGCCGCAGCGCGACGCGCACTCCACGGCGACCGCGAGCAGCTCTCCCGTTCCCCTGGCCAGTTCGCCGTGCAGCAGAACCGGCAGGGCGCCTTCGAACACGGACCACACGACCCCGTGCGCGCCGGTGTCGGCCAGGAGGCGCAGCGTCTCGACCAGCCTGTTGGTGGGGAGGTAGGCGTGGTGGACCTGCACGGCGATCTGGCGTCCGAGCAGGGCGGCGTCGAGCTGGCCGCGTGCGGCGAGCACCAGCACCGCGTCCACCACGGCCCCCTGGTCCTCCGGACCGCTGGTCCCCGTGCTCCGGGCCAGCACCGCGTGCACCGCGAATCCTGCCGGGCCACCGGACTCCGCCATGAACGGCAGCGCCGCCGTCCACCCCTTGCTGCGGTACCAGCTACCCCAGTAGTCGCGGGCCGCGACCACGTCACGGTGGTGCGGAAGCTGGGCGAACCAGAACCGGTGCGCCGCGTCCATGACGTCGGACTTCCGCTTCTGGTACGGCCCTACCAGGTCGGCCACCTCCTGCGGCAGCGGCAGGTCGATGCTCACCCCTGGTGCGGCCGGTGGCGACCACCGCTCCGGGAACGGCACCTGCTCCGGGTCCCAGTCCGACGGCTGGGACTCCTGGTGCGGCAGGCCGCCCGTGCGGAGCCAGTCCGCCACCCACTTCCCGGCATCGGAACCGAGTTCACCGGCCGCGGCGAGCACCCGCTGGTCGGAGGTCGGTGTGACGCGCAGCAGCGCCTGCGCCAGGTCGACCAGTCCAGGTGCGATGTCCAACTCTTCGTACGCGGCGAGGCGTTCGACCAGCACGGCCGCGTCCAGCGCACCGGTGGCGAGGGTGGGCACGGCCAGCAGGAACGGCCGCGTGCCGGACCTCACGGCGTCGATCGCGTCCAGCAGGCGCGCCGCGAGCAGCTTCCCGGCCAGCGAGAAGATCCGGAAGACCCAGATGCTCTGGACGGCGCCGATGGCGGACTCCCGCGGCTCCTCGTCCCGCACGGCGCGTGCCACGTCGTACAGGTCCGAGGGACGGCAGTCGTCCACCTTGCGGGGTTCTCGGCGCACGGTCGGCTTCAGCGCGGCGGCCAGCGCGGCCCGGTCGAGGTGGGCGTGCCGCACCAGGCCGTCCAGCGCCCGCTCGAACACCACCACGTCGTCGTCGCCCGCGAGGACCGCCGCGACCTCCTCGGCGACCTCGGCGACCGTCGCGAGCGGTCCCGGCACCGGCCGTGGCTCGGACACGACCGGCAGCACGTCGGTGAACTGCTCGGTGGCGGTGTCCTCCGAGAGACCGAACAGTTCGGCGGCGCGCGCGGACAGCCCTGGACCGAGCCGTTCCGCCGCTGCCCGCAGCTCGGGCAGCACCGACTCCCCCGCGGGCTTGAGGTGTCGGGCCACCACCGCGAGGGCACGCTCTTGCAGTGCCGAGTCGCGGTTGTCGAAGCCCATGGACGCGGCGGTCACGACCTGGCCCGCGCGCGCCGGATCCCGCTTCGCGACCTTGTCGAGCCAGGACAGCTGAGCGCGGACGATCTTCTTCTCCGCACGGAGCAGGACCCGCTCGCACGCCTCCGTCACCAGTTCCGGCTCGATCAGCCCGGCCTCGTCCAGCCCCGCGAGGACTTCCTGGGCGTAGTCGACCACCGGCGGTGACCCGTCCAGCAGCGCCAGGAGGTCCCTGGCCACGCCCACGTGCTCGGCGGGGGTCGGTGCCATGACGCGCACGAGTTCGAGCCACGGCGCCAGTTCCATCCGCGTGCCGTCCTGGAGCAGCCGTTCGAGGCACCGGCCGAGGAGTTCGACGCGGGGACCCACGACCTGCGCGTGTTCGGCCGGGGTGAGGCCCAAGACCTTCAGCGGAGGGGAGCCCCACGGCGTGTTGGCGGAGATCGCGGCGAAGCACCGGGTGGCCAACTCGACCCGGTCGACCAGCGTCGCGTCGAGGTGGCTGAACAGGGCCAGGTCCGCCAGTTCCAGGTCCACGCCCGGACTGGCCACCGCGACGGGCAGGAGCCGCGTGGTCCACGGGTCGGCGAGCAACCGTTCCCGGAAGTCGTCGCCCGGTACCTCACCCGTCAGCACCACGGGGCGCTCGCGGCAGTAGTCGCAGTGGTGCTTGCGCTCGAACACCCAGGCGGTGAGGAAGGCATCGGAGGTCGGCACCGGACACCCCGGTGTGTCGTGCACGAGGTGTTCGACGTACTCGAACCCGAACGTGTGGTCGGACATCACCTGCTCGGCGAGCAGCCCGATCAGTTCGATCCGCCACTCGACGGGACGCAGCTTCACGACGTCGACCATGTGGACGACGCCCTCCCCCTTACCCCACAACAGGCATCTGTGCTCCCGCGCGCGGAACCAGTCGGCGGCGTCGGAGGCGCTGACCTGGCACCCCAACTCGGCGACCAGTTGGGCGGCCATCTCGGGCTCGTACTCCCCCCGCCACTCGGTGCCGATCTCCGCTCGGCAGGCCGCCAGTGCGGCTTGGTTCTCCTCGCGCTGCTCGGGTGTGAGCGTGCCCAGTTCCCGGAGCACACCCGCGACATCCCCCGCCCGCACCAGTTCCGCCAGGCTCATCGCACTCCCTCCGCTGCCGCGTCCCGAACGATCCGCACCGCGAGCGCGTGCTTGCACGGCCCACGCCCTCCCCGGTACTTCGCCCACCACAGACAGGTGCAGCTCAGTTCTCCCACCTCATCCATCCGGACCACCTGCGCGTGGTCACCCTTCCCCACCGACGCCAGCGCGCCGTCGAGCCGGACCGCGCCTTCGGCGACCAGCGCCCGTGCCCCCTTCAAGCGGGGGTTGTGCACCTCCACCCGCCCGGCCGAATACGGCAGGCTGCGGTGGAAGTACGCCTCTTCCGCCAGGTCGTAGCCGATCTGCCCGCCGGTGCCCAGCACCGTCAACGCCGCTCGGACCCGTTCCGGCGACAGGTCGGCCTGGCGCGCCAGTTCCGCCACGTCGACCCTCGGCTCCCACGCCAGCAGCACCGAGACCAGGTCCGCGTCCTGTGCGGCCGTCCCGGAGGCCAGGTCGTCCAGCACGCCGCCCTCACCGGAGAACCCGCGCGACGCGTCCTGCGACAGCAGCAACGTCAACCGCATCCCCGGCAGCACCACCTCCCACGCCACGGCCGCGGCGTCCGGTGTCGCCGTGGCCGGCGCGTACACCCTCACCGCAGACGCGTGCCGCAGCACCTTCTCCAGTGCCAGCAGCCGCTCCGGCGCGGGCAGGCACACCGCACCCGGCGCGGGCCTGCTCACCGGGCGCAGGGTCTTCCCCGCGGGCACCACCCACCGGGTCACCCGAGCACCGGCGGACTTCGGCAACGCCCGCAGCACCGCGGCCGCCTCCACCGCGGGCACCTCCGCGCGCAGCTCGAACCCCGCCGCCAGCACCTGCGCCTCGGCGAACCCGCGGACCCAGCGCAGCGGCAGCGGGACCTTCTTCTCCACGACCCGACCGTCGAACGTCGTCACCTCCACGGCGTCCGGGCCTACCGCCAGGTGCAGGGGATCCACGCCACCGAGCCGGGCGAGCGCCCTGCGCAACGGCATGTTGACGTCGATGTTCGTGGTGCCGTGCCCGACGTCGTCACCGTCGAGGCCGGGGGCCAGCACGTCCAGGCGCGCGTAGACACCGCAGCAGCCGGAGAACGACTCGAACCGCAACCGGTCGCCGTTGGCCGTCACCACCGGGTCCAGCGAGGACGGCCCGCGCGGCAGGTAGTAGCGGGCGGCCGCCACGTCGGCGACCGCCAGCAGGGCGACCGACGACGGGACCGGCGAGGTCAGGAAACCGTTGAAGAACCGCGGGTTGACCGCCGCACCGGTGGGTGTGGCACCCCCTGAGGTCTCCAGCGCGAGGGCGCGCCCGTCGGCCGACTCGTGCACGGCCGACGGGCGGAGATAGGAGTAGGTCTGCGTCGAGGGAGTCATCGCGGACAAGGTACGACCCAGCACCGACAAAACCCGTGAAGTGCCTCCCACTACCTCGCACATCTGCCCGAAGCCACCAAGGCTCACCCCAGGCGGTAGTCCACCACCCGCAGCGGCGAGGGCGTCGTCCCGCTGGACCTCTCCTGGTACACCACGGAGAGCACGCCGTCCTGCGCGACGCGGGACGAGTCGACCAGCACCTCGCCGAAGGCGTTCGACGCGGGCGGTGCGACCTCCGCCCAGTCACTCCAGCCGCTGGCCTTGCTGGCGGACACGATCCGGCCGAAGGGCATCACCACGTAGAGGTTGTCGCGGGCGTCGAAGACGATCTGCGAACGGCCGAAAGCCCCTGGCGCGACGGGGATCTCGACCTTGCGCCACGACCCGTCCGCCGCGCGGCTCACGTGGAAGGACCGGCCGTTCGTGCGGCGCTGAGCGGTGAAGTCGGTGACGCACTGGCCGAACCGGCCGGGCACGTAGCTGATGATCACGTGCGGATTCCCCGCGGAGTCGACCGCCTGGCTCTCCTGGTTGATCAGCGCGTGGTTGGGGTCGAGCGGGTCCACCACGTGGCCCGGCGAGGACACCGACACGAGCTGCGAACCCGTGCTGCCCACGGCCTGGCCCGCGCTGTTGCGCCACGTGCGGCCCCGGTCGTCGCTGTAGACGTAACCGGTGTCGTGGTTGGTGATGCCGCCGGGGTTGCACAGCACCCCGGCGTTGCCCTCGCGCCAGGTGAACGCGGCGTGCAGCCTGCCGTTCGGCCCGTAGGTGAGACCGTGCAGGTACAGGTTCCTGGTGGTGCTGACCACGCCGTTGGTCGAGGTCCACGACCCGGTCGCCGAGGACCACTTGCCGAGCTTGCGCCACGCGGACCCGCTGTACTCGGCGAGTTCCTGCGTGCCGTTGCCAGAGCCGCCGGTGCGGTAGCTGAACTGCAACCGGCCGTCGGGGGCGACGATGAACCTCGGGTACGTCATGCCGCCGAGGTCCACGCCGTCCAGGGTGCGCTGCACCGCGCCGAACCTGGCCGTCGACCAGTCGCGCGACCCCGGCGACGAGGTGAGGCCCGCCTCCGACTTCAGGTAGAACACCGCGCTGTTGTGGGTGTCCATCGCGACGTGCAGCCTGCCGTCGCTCGGCGAGATGCCCAGCGAGATCGTGTTGTGCGAGTCGTCGACGCTGAGCTTGTGCGGCAGCACCGCTTTCGCCCACGCGCCGGACGGCAGTTCGCGCCTGGCGACCACCGCGCTGCGGTCGGCGGTGTACCAGGCGGCGTACTGGTAGCCGTTCTGGGTGAGGATTCCGCTCTGCTGGAACGACCCGTTGTTCACCAGGCCGTCGTAGGAGACGAAGTAGAGCGCGGCCGGGTCGAGCTGGGTGTCGCCGATCCTGGTAACCGGCGGGGCCGTGGCCGCCGTCGCGACACCCGCTCCGGACGCGTTGAGCGCCAGCACGAGTGCGACGACTCCGATGCGGTACGCGGACAGACGTGTCATGTCGGAATCCCGTCAGGGGTCTGGTCGCCGCGGTGGCACGCGGCACGCCCTCGGCTGTGAAAGCGCTTACCTGGGACGCTAGTGGGACAGCCCTCCGGAGGACAAGGGCACGGGATGGCCTCAAGCGGATGTCTGAAGCCATCCCGTTCGCGATCACCGGTCGAATCGGCCGGCCTTGACCGCCACCAGGAGTCCGTCCAACTCGTGCCTGCCGAAGGCCAGCACCGGACCAC
>JBDSAJ010000105.1:0-18197 GCA_039922235.1 Umezawaea sp. | reverse complement strand
TCCAGTCGTTCGGTGGCTTCTTCTCCGTCGAGAACGCCCACAGGCCGATGTCCGAGGTGTCGGGCATCAGGCTCAACGCGGTCAGCGCCGCCTGGGTGGCGGCGTCGATCCGGGTCTGGCCGTTGCTCATCTTCTCGGCCATCGAACCGGACACGTCGAGCACGGCGAGGAACCGCGAGTCCAGCGCGATGGCGCCCCACGTGCGCAGCAGCTCGGACACCTGGTCCGTCGTCGGCGCCTTCAGCAGGTTGACCTGGTCGCCGTTGACGCCGTCCTTCTCGGTCGTCCAGCCGTCGGGGGCACGGCCCTGCGGGTTGCGGAACCCGGCGTCGGAGAACCGCTTCGCCGCCTCGGGCGAGCGCAGCGCCTTCTCGAAGCCCGCGGCAGCCGCCTCGGTGCCCGAGTGCTCGCCTGTCCGGCTGACCCGCACCAGCGGGTAGTCGAAGCTGAGCGTCCCCTCCTTGGGGTAGGACGCCACGACCCGCCGCTCGCCGACCGAGCGGTTGTTCGCCATCACGTTCTGCTCGCTCGCGGTGAAGATCGGCGCGTTCTCGGCGCCCTGCGTGACCTTGTTGAACGCGTCGCGCACCGACGGCAGCGCCTCGCGGCCGACCCGCAGCAGCGCGCTGACGAGTTCCGGCTTGGGGGAGCCGTCGGGGTTGCCGAGCAGGCCGCGGACGACGGCCAGCGTCGCCAGGCCCTCGGTGGACTGCGTCGGGTCGCTCAGCGTGACCGGCACGGTCGGGTCGACCACGCGCGTCCAGCTCACCGGCGTGACCGGCCAGCCCAGCTTCGACATCGACTGCTCCGAGCCCGCGATCACCATCGGGGAGCTGGCCAGCGAGCTCTTCACGTCGAGGCGGGGCGCGTCGGTGCCGACCTCGCCTGCTTCCTTCTGCGTCTCGGCGGCCCACATGGACGAGTCGGGGATCCACAGCGCGGGCGGGTTGATCTGCGCGGTCGGCAGTTCCTTGGCGATGTCGGCGGCACCGCGCGACTCGATCTGGATCTGGACGCACTTGCCGTTCACGACCGGCTGGTTCGACTGGTACTCGGTGGCGGTCTGCCGCACGACCTCCTCGACGGCAGGCGTGACCGCGACCTTCATCGGGAGGGCGCCCTGGCAGTCGGGGCCGCTGGTGGCCTTCAACGCGACCACGGTGACGCTGACTGCCGCCACCACGCCGATCAGCGCCCCTACGGGGAGTACGGCGCGGCGGAACAGGCTGGCAGGGGGCTGGTTGCGCGATGACATACCGTGGGTACCTTCGGTTCGGTATTCACCCGTTGGGGTGATGGGAGAACTCTCCGTGGTTTTGAGGGTGACACGTGTTCAGCTGTCAGGGTGGAGCCCTGTAGCCCCCATCACTCGAGTGGCCCGATGCAGGTAGCTACCTGTACGTAACGCGGTACCTCTATCGAGTGTTACGGGCCACAGTGGCCGGAAGTTCACGACCAGTTTCAACTATCCGACACCATCGGTCGGAATATTGGGCCGTTCGGCCTAGCTCACTGGGTCCTCGGGCGTGTCGGGTGTTCCCCGGTCCTCCTCAACTGGTGAACCGAACGCACTCGGAACCCGTGTCGGGAGTCACGGCGGGGAACCCGCTGCCTGGTTCGTCCGTTGTCGCGTCAGTGCCACCCAGCTGCCCGTTCCGCCCGCATCCCCCGTGGATCGGCCGGGCCGGGCCTACGGGCGGTAGGCTGGCCGGACGGGTGAACCCGTCAGTGCCCGTCGACGGGAGAGGTGGGGCCCCCATCACCCGACATGCAAGTCAGGGAGGGTCGAGGCCGCCCGACGGCCGTAAGTGAATGGACCGCAAGCGCCTGCTTCGCAACCCGCTGCTGTGGATCGCGGCGGTGTTGATGTTCTACTTCATCTTCACCATGCTCTTCGACGACACCAGGGGGTACACCCCGGTCAAGACGTCCGAAGCGCTGCAACAAGTGCGTGCCGGGAACGTCCAGGAAGTCACGCTGGAGGACAAGGAGCAGCGCCTCAAGCTGACCTTGAAGCCCGGCGCGAACGTCAACGGCCACGACCGGCTGATCACGCAGTTCCCGGCCTCGTCGACGGACGAGATCTTCACGATCCTGGACACGGCGCCGAACAAGCCCGTCCTGGAGACGAAGGTCAGCCAGGAGTCGTTCCTGATGCAGGTGCTGATCTACCTGGTGCCGCTCGGGCTCTTGTTGCTGCTGCTGATGTGGATGATGAACAACGCCCAGGGTGGCGGCAACCGCGTCATGAACTTCGGCAAGTCCAAGGCCAAGCAGTTGTCCAAGGACATGCCCAAGACGACTTTCGGTGACGTCGCGGGTGCCGAGGAGGCCGTGGAAGAGCTGGAGGAGATCAAGGACTTCCTCCAGAACCCCGGTCGCTACCAGGCACTCGGCGCGAAGATCCCGAAGGGCGTCCTGCTCTACGGCCCTCCCGGAACCGGCAAGACGCTGCTCGCCCGCGCGGTCGCGGGTGAAGCGGGCGTGCCGTTCTACTCGATCTCCGGTTCGGACTTCGTGGAGATGTTCGTCGGTGTCGGCGCCTCGCGCGTCCGCGACCTGTTCGAGCAGGCCAAGGCCAACGCGCCCTGCATCATCTTCGTCGACGAGATCGACGCCGTCGGCCGGCACCGCGGTGCCGGCATGGGCGGTGGGCACGACGAGCGCGAGCAGACCCTCAACCAGCTGCTGGTGGAGATGGACGGCTTCGACTCGCGCGGCGGGATCATCCTGATCGCGGCGACGAACCGGCCGGACATCCTCGACCCGGCACTGCTGCGCCCCGGTCGCTTCGACCGGCAGATCCCGGTGTCCGCACCGGACCTGAAGGGGCGCAAGCAGATCCTGCGCGTGCACGCCAAGGGCAAGCCGTTGACGGACGAGGCCGACCTGGACGGGCTCGCCAAGCGGACCGTCGGGTTCTCCGGCGCCGACCTGGCCAACGTCATCAACGAGGCCGCCCTGCTGACCGCGCGCAAGAACGGCACGGTCATCAGCAGCGTGGAGCTCGAGGAGTCGGTGGACCGCGTGATCGGCGGTCCGGCCCGCAAGAGCCGGATCATCTCCGAGAAGGAGAAGAAGATCACCGCGTACCACGAGGCCGGGCACGCCCTGGCCGCGTGGGCCATGCCGGACATCGACCCGGTCTACAAGGTCACGATCCTGGCTCGCGGCCGGACGGGTGGTCACACCCTCTCCGTGCCCGAGGAGGACAAGGACCTGATGACCAGGTCCGAGATGATCGCCCGGCTGGTGTTCGCGCTCGGCGGCCGGTCCGCCGAGGAGCTGGTCTTCCACGAGCCGACCACGGGTGCCTCGAACGACATCGAGCAGGCGACCAAGATCGCCCGCGCGATGGTCACCGAGTACGGCATGAGCGCCAAGCTCGGCGCCGTGAAGTACGGCCAGGAGCAGGGCGAGCCCTTCCTCGGTCGCACCGCCGGTCGTCAGGCCGACTACTCGCTCGAGGTCGCGCACGAGATCGACGAGGAAGTCCGCAAGCTCATCGAGGCCGCCCACACCGAGGCGTACGAGGTGCTCAACACCTACCGCGACGTGCTGGACGACCTCACGCTCGAACTGATCGAGAAGGAGACCCTGCACCAGAAGGACCTGGAGCGGGTCTTCGCACGGGTCGAGAAGCGGCCGCGGATCACCCAGTTCAACGACTTCGGCGACCGCACGCCCTCGGACATCCCGCCGGTCAAGACCCCCGGCGAGCTGGCCAAGGAACGTGGCGAGCCGTGGCCGCCCGTCGTCGAGGACACCCTCGACGACGAGCCTCCGCCGCTGGGTGGCGACCGTCCGCAGGACCCGCCGCCCGCGGCGCCGAACGGCGGTCAGCCCAACGGCGGTCCGTCCAACGGGTACCAGCCGCAGCCGGTCAACCAGTCCGGGCCGCCGAACTACGGCGCGCCTCCCGGCTGGACCCCGGCCACGGTCCCCGGCGGCCAGCCGTCCGGTTCGTGGGCGCCGACCCCGACCGAGCAGACGGAAGCCGAGGCGGGCAAGCGGTCGTTCGACACCGACCCGGACAACCGCAAGTGACCGAGATCGACCACCACGACGACGCCGGCCTCTCCAGCAATGGGGAGGCCGGCGTCGCCGCGCGGCGCGTGTTCGACCACGCCCGCGCGGAGAACGCCGTCCGTGAGCTGCTGATCGCCTGCGGTGAGGACCCGGACCGCGAAGGTCTCCGCGACACGCCCGGCCGCGTCGCGCGGGCGTACCGCGAGCTGTTCGCCGGGCTCTACACCGACCCGGACAGCGTGCTCGCGAAGACCTTCGACGAGAGCCACGAGGAACTCGTCCTGGTCACCGACATCCCGATGTTTTCTTTCTGTGAACACCACCTGCTCCCGTTCCACGGCGTGGCCCACGTCGGGTACATCCCGAACGAGCAGGGCCGGGTGACCGGCCTGTCGAAGCTGGCCAGGCTGGTCGACCTGTACGCCAAGCGCCCGCAGGTCCAGGAGCGGCTGACCTCCCAGGTCGCCGACGCGCTCGTGCGCAGGCTCGAACCGCGCGGCGTGATCGTCGTCGTGGAGGCCGAGCACCTGTGCATGGGGATGCGCGGCGTCCGCAAGCCGGGTTCGCGCACCACGACGTCGGCGGTGCGGGGGATCCTGCGCAGCTCGGCGTCCTCCCGCTCCGAGGCGATCAGCCTGATCAACGGACGGCTCAGGTGAGCGTGCCCGAGCCGGGGCACTGCGTCGTGATGGGTGTCCTCAACGTCACGCCGGACTCCTTCTCCGACGGCGGCCGGTACCTCGACCACAGCCACGCCGTCTCGCACGGCGTCGCCATGCACCGCCGCGGCGCGGACCTCGTCGACGTCGGCGGCGAGTCGACCCGTCCCGGCGCCGAGCGCGTCGCCGCGGACGTCGAGTCGGCGCGCGTCACCCCGGTGATCAGGTCGCTGGTCGCCGAAGGTGTGCCGGTCAGCGTCGACACGACCCGCGCCGAGGTGGCGCTCGCGGCCGTCGAGGCGGGCGCGACGATCATCAACGACGTGTCCGGCGGCCTCGCCGACCCGAGCATGGCGAAGGTGGCCGCCGAGAGCGGCGTGCCGTGGATCCTCATGCACTGGCGCGGCCTGAGCCGCGAGATGGATTCGCTGGCCACCTACGCCGACGTGGTCCGCGAGGTCCGCGACGAGCTGCTGGCCCGCGTGGACGCCGCGCTGGCGGCGGGCGTGCGGCAGGACAACATCATCCTCGACCCCGGCCTCGGCTTCGCGAAGCGGGCGGAGCACAACTGGCAGCTCCTGCACGGTCTCGACGAACTGCTGGCGCTGGGTTTCCCGGTGCTGGTCGGCGCGTCCCGCAAACGTTTCCTCGGCTCGCTGCTCGGCAGCCGTGAACCGGACGGCCGCGAGGACGCGACCGCCGCCGTCTCGGCGCTGTCGGCGTTCGCGGGCGCCTGGGGCGTGCGCGTGCACGACGTGGACAAGTCCCTGGACGCCGTCGCCGTGGCGCGGAGGTGGAAGCGGGGATGAGCGACCGCATCACGCTGACCGGTTTGCGCGTCCGCGGCCACCACGGCGTGTTCGACCACGAGAAGCGGGACGGCCAGGACTTCCTGGTCGACATCACCGCGTGGCTCGACCTGAGCCGGGCCGCGGCGTCCGACGACCTGCTGGAGACCCTGCACTACGGCGAGTTGGCGGAGTTGGCCGCCGCGGTCGTCGCGGGCGAGCCGTACGACCTCATCGAGTCCGTCGCCGGGAAGATCGCCGACGAGGTGATGGCCGACCAGCGCCTGCACGCCGTCGAGGTCACCGTCCACAAGCCGTCCGCGCCGATCCCGCTGACGTTCGCGGACGTCTCGGTCACGATTCGCCGGGACCGATGATGACCAGGGCCGTGCTGTCCATCGGCTCGAACCTCGGCGACCGCCTGGCCAACCTCCAACTGGCCGTCGACGGGTTCGCCGACGTGCTGGTCGCCGTCTCCCCGGTGTACGAGACGGCTCCGTGGGGCGTGCTCGACCAGGACGACTTCCTCAACGCGGTGCTGATCGTCGAGTCCCCCGACGTGGACGAGTGGGGCTGGCTCCGCCGCGGCCAGTCGCTGGAGCAGGCCGCACATCGCGTGCGCGATCAGCGTTGGGGGCCCCGAACACTCGACGTCGACGTGGTCACGGTCGATGGCGTCCTTTCGAGTGATACGGATTTGCTATTGCCCCATCCGGGCGCGCACGAACGTGCCACAGTGTTGATTCCGTGGCTTGATGTGTCACCCGATGCGGTATTGCCGGGATTCGGGCGTGTCGCCGAACTGGAGTACAGTGCCGAAGGCGTGCGGAAGCGCGGCGACCTTTCGTTGAATATTCGTGAAACAAAAATTGGCGAATAACGCAATTCATCCCTACAATTTCCGCCATGAGCACGTACAAGCCGAATGTGCGGGAAAGGCTAGTTGCCCGCAGCCTTGCGGCATGGCGCTGGGAAACGGGTCGCAGTGGGGCCGACGTCTGCCGAGCGGCGGGCTTCTCGCAGGCGAAGCTGAGCAAGATCGAGAACGCCCACCACCCGATCAAGCCCGCGGACGTGATGGCGCTCGGCCTGATCTACGACGTTCCCGAGAAGGAGCGCACGCTCGTCTACGAGGCGGCTGAACGCGCACTCGTGCCGGGGTGGTGGGAGGAGCTCCCCGCGGGCGTCATCATGGACGCCGTACGCGACTACCTGGCCTTGGAGTCGGGCGCGTTCCTGGTGCGCGTCTTCAAGACGGACCTCGTGCCGGGCCTCCTCCAGACCCGGCAGTACGCGCTCGCGCTGGCCAAGGCATTTGTCCCACGGCCAACGGAACAGCTGGCGTTCAGCCAGGTGGAAGCACGAATCAAGCGGCAGAAAAGGGTGTTCGACGACACGAACCCTTTAAGTGTTCATGCAATCATCGGCGAAGCCGTACTGCGGCAGCCGGTGGGTGGTCCGACGGTCATGAGGGACCAGTTGCTGCACCTGCTGAAGGTGGGCGAGTTGGGCCATGTGGCGCTCCAGGTGATCCCCTCATCGGTGGGCGCCTACCCGGCACATGGTTTCCCATTCAACATCTTGTCGTTCGCCGAGGAGCACTTCGACGACGTCGTCTACATGGACAACCTGAATGGGGGCCGATATGTGGAGTCTCCCAAGGCGCGGGAGCCCTATACGCTGAACTTCGCCGCTCTCCAGAGGGTGGCTCTGAGCCACTCCGAGTCAGTCGAACTGATCGCCGAGGTGGCCAACGGCATGTAGCGACGGGAGGCGCGGATGACCGAACTCGTGTGGCGCAAGTCCAGTCACAGCGGTGGCGGCGGCAGTGAGTGCGTCGAGGTGGCCTTCCCGTCCGCGCGGGTCGCCGTCCGCGACTCGAAGAACCCGACCGGTCCGCGCCTGGTCTTCCCCCGTACCGCTCTCGCTTCCCTCCTCACCGTCCTCGACTAGTCGAAGTCGGTTGCCGCGAGGTGACCTTCAAAGTAGTTTGAAACTATGAGCGCAGCGCCCGATGCCCCGTTTTCCGATCTGGTCAACAGGCCGAAGGACACCGTGGCCAAGCTGCAGAGATCGGCGGGCGGGCGACTGAGGTTGCGGCGCCGTGACGATGAGGACCTGATGTTGACCACCGCCGCACGGGTGGAGCAGGAGGCAGAGGTGGTCTCGGCCGCCACCCGGATGTTCGTCGCCCTCATGAAGAACGACGCGGGCGTTCGCGTGCTCGTCACCGAGGTCGTGCCCGAGGTCTTCCCCTGGGTCAGGTTCCTGCCCGTCGAGGACGTGCGTGCCTTCGTGGTGGAACTGGTCGACACGCTTCGAGCGGTCGAAGACCTCGACACGACGGCCCCGGTCGCTCAGGTGATCGTCGAGTGGCAGCACACCGCTGAGATCTACGCGGATCCCGAGTTGCTCAAGCGGGTCACGCGCGAGGTCGGGGGTGACTTCGGCCCGGTGCCAGAGCCGAGCGACAGCGAATGAGCCCGAAGCGCGGTGACCGGGTGGCGCCGCCGCCCTCGGCGGACGAGTGGGACGTGCGGTTCGCGAACAACGACTCGGTGAAGGGGTGGGACGAGCTGTCGCGCCAAGCGGCGCACAACACCCGCGAGGCATGGCTGGCGATGCGGTCGAACCCCGATCCCCGGCTGCCGACCGCTCGACACCACCAACTGAAGGGCAGCTTGGCCACCTGCGTGCGCGAAGGTCGGACGCTGCCCCGGTGGCAGGTCGAGGTGACCGGCGGTGGTCGGATCTGGTACCTGCTGGACGTCGAGCGCCGGACGGTGTGGATCGTCCACGCCGGAACCGGTCACCCGAAGGTCACCGACTGAGCGGCCGGCCTTCGCACTCGGCGGCGAGTTGGGCGAGGATGGACCTGTGAGGTTCACCAAGGCCCGTGATCTGCTGGCGGCCGGGCTCATCGCCGGGCTGCTGGCGCACCTACTACTGCGGCTCGCCTACAGCTCGTTGGCGGCGCTGCCGAAGCTGGCCGGTCTGACGCTGCTCGTGATCGCCGTGATCGACGTGATCCTCGGGTTCTCCCTGCGGGCCCGAATCCTGCGCAAGCCGGGCGCCAAGCCCGTGGAGCCGCTCACAGCGGCCCGCGCGGTCGCCCTGGCGAAAGCTTCCTCACTTTTGGGGGCGATCATGTTGGGCGGTTGGGCGGGCGTGCTCATCTACGTGCTGCCCGTGCGCGGTGAGTTCGACGCGGCGGCTAACGACATGGTCAGCGCCATCGTGGGCATCGTGTGCGCGGGCCTGCTGATCGCCGCCGCGCTGTGGCTGGAGCACTGCTGCAAGACGCCGCGGTCTACTCACCAAGACAGTTAGATACGAGGAGATTGGTCTCAGTCACATAACTCCCAGGTACCGTATGGCCCATGACCGGCCGAGGCGCGTCGCCGAGCGACGAGCAACAAGATCGCGGGCGTGGCACCGGGCGACTGCTCCTCGTAGCGGCGATGGCGCTGGCCCTCGTGGCGGCGGCCTTGCTGGTGCTCAGCGACAACGCCCGCTGGCTGCGGCTCGCGGTGGTGTCCGCGCTGTGGGCTGCCCTCGTCGGCGCCTTCCTGGCCGCGCGCTACCGGCGGCAGGTCGCGGACCGCGAGGACGAGGTCGCAGACCTGCAGTCGGTCTACGAACTGGAGCTGGAGCGCGAGGTCGCCGCTCGCCGCGAGTACGAGTTGGAGATCGAGGCCGAGTCGCGCAAGCGCGTCCAGGAGGAGTCCAGGGACGACCTGGACGCGCTGCGGGACGAACTCCGGGCGCTGCGGGAGAACCTGCAGGCACTGCTCGGCGGTGAGGTGCTGGTCGAACGGGTCGCGCTGCGCGCGGAGTCGACACGGATGCGGTCGCTGTCGGACCAGTCGCGGCTGATGGCGATCGGCGACCGGCAGATCATCAACAGCGAGAGCAACGAGCGGGTGCGCGGCATCACCGCCGGGCCGAGCAAGCCGACGGTGAAGAAGGTCGTGCCCGAGCCACCGCCCGCGGTCGAGCGCACGGAGCTCATCGAGCGCGTCGTGTCGGAGCAGCGCAAGCCCGCTCGGCAGGAGCCGTCCCGCCCGTCGTCGAACTACACCGAGCCGGTGCGCCGCGAGCCGTCCCGGCAGCAGCAGCGCCCGCAGCCGCCGATCGTGGTGCGCCGCGACCCGCCCAAGCCGGAGCGCGCCCCCGCGCCGCCGCCGGTCCGCCGCGACCAGCCGACGGTGCGGGCGAACCCGTCCGACCTGTTCGACTCGATGGAGATGCGCCTCGGCCAGCCGGTCCAGGAGCCGCGCAGACCCGAGCCGCCGCAGATGCCCGTCGCGCCGACCGCCGTGCCGCCGAAGCCGAAGCAGCCCGCCCGCGGTACGCGCCCGCCGCTGGAGCGCACCGAGATGTTCGGCCGGGAAGCCCCCGAGCCGCCCCGTGCCGTGCCGGCGCCGGAGCCGAAGACCGGTGGTCGCAGGCGTGCGGACGAGCGGCCGAAGTGGGAAGGCACCGGCGTGTACTCGACCGGTCAGGGCGAGCCGGTGAAGGAACGCCCCCCGTGGGACGGCGTCGGCACGTACGGCACGGGTCGCGGCGAACCGGTGAAGCCCGGCCGCCGCAGCGCACCGGACCCGGACGACCCGGCGGGCGCGCACGCCGACGGCAAGTCCGTCAGCGAACTCCTCGCCGCGCTCGGCAACAACGACTCGCCCCGCCGCCGTCGGCGTCGGGAAGAGGACTGAGTTCCCTACGGCGCTCTTGTTCCGCCCTACTTGGCTCTACTTGTCGATGTCGCCGACCACGACCGCGAACGACCCCAACACCGCGGCGAGGTCGGCGACGCGCGTTCCGGGCAGCAACGCCGACAGCGCCTGGACGTTGTTGAACGACGGCGTGCGGAGCTTCAGCCGCCACGGCGTCTTCTCGCCGCGGGACGCCAGGTGCACGCCCGAGGTGCCCAACGGCGCCTCCACCCACGTGTAGACCGATCCCTCGGGTGCTTTGACCGCCTTGGGCAGCCGCACGTTCACCGGCCCGCTCGGCAGCCGTTGCAGGCACCGCGTGGCCAGGTCGATCGACAGCCGCGCCTCGTCCACCAGGCAGCGGACCCGTGCCAGTGCGTCGCCCTCGGTCCGGACGACCGGCTGCACGTCCAGTTCGCGGTAGGGGGTCGTCGGGTCGTCGCGCCGCAGGTCCAGGTCGACGCCGGACGCCCGCCCGATCGGTCCGGTCACGCCCAGCGCCAACGCGGAATCCCTTGGCAGCACACCGATCCCGGTCAGCCGGTCGTTGACAGCGTGCGCCTCGATCACGTCGATGTCCACAGTGGACAGCGCCGTGGCGACCCGGTCGGTCCAGCCCGCGGGCACGTCTTCGCGGAGCCCGCCGATCCGGTTGAACATGAAGTGGATGCGCCCGCCGGACGCCTCCTCCAGCACCGCCTGCACGGCTTCCCGCCCGCGCAGCGCGTCCCGCGTCCCGTCGGTGTCCTCGACGCCGGAACGGGTCAGCGGGGCCAGGAACACCAGGTGCGCCATCAGCCGGTTCAGCTCGCACAGCAGCGTCCGCAGCCACTGCGCGCGGACCGGCACGTCCATGCCGGTCATCCGCTCCACGGCCAGCGCCACCGCCAGCTCGTTGCAGAACGCGGCCAGCCAGTCGTGCCGGTTGGCCAGGGTCAGCACCTGGCGGTAGTCCCTGACCTCGAACAGCTTCTCCGCGCCGCGGTGCAGGTGGCCGACGAGCGGGTCGGCCTCCACGATCACCGGGTCGTCGGCGGGGCCCCGGACGGTCAGCCGCAGCCGGTACGCGCCGTGCGCCGACGGGTGCAGCGGGCCGAGGTCGACCACGCGGTCGACACCGAGGTGGCGGGCCCCGGCGCCGACGCCGACGGTGAGGTGTTCGGACACCGGGTCATGCTCGCACGTCAGCTCCGCGTGACCGCGAACAGGAAGCACCCGTGCGACAGGCTGCGCACCTGGACCTCCGCGACCTGCCCGTCGGCCAGCAGCTTCGCCAGGACGGTGTCCACCTCGTCGGGCGCGGCCAGTTCACCGGTGTGGATGCGCCCGTCCGCGTCGTAGGCCCGCAGCACCCTCGGTTCCCGGCACAGCTCGTCCGGCAGCACGTCGGTCCGGTCGGGTCCGGCGCAGGCCTCGGCGTGCACGAAGACCGGGCCTTCCTCCTCGTACGGCCCGCGGCCCGCGCCGGGGGAGTAGCGGAACAGCACGACCGGTTCGCCGTCCCCGCTGTGCCTGAGGCAGCAGCGCAGCGGCGAGCCGGGTGCGTCGGCCCAGTGCTCGTGGTGCTCGTCGGTGACCGTGCGGGCGTGCGCGACGACGTCGGCCGGAATGGCGTGGATCCTCATGCCGTCCAGCGTCGTGGTCGAACCGCCGGGGAGCCGGCGGGTATCCGACACCAGGTTCTCAGGCGGTCACGATCCGCAGCACCAGCGCGACCACTGCGAGCAGCATGAGGACGACCGCGGGCACGGTCTCCGCGACCTTGTCCTTGGCGCGGACGTGGACGATCACCGCGCCCGCCATCAGCAGCGTCAGTCCGAGGGCCGCCGCGATGCCCAGCGGCGCCCACCACAGGCCGATGAGCAGGCCTGCCGCCCCGGCGACCTCCAGCAGGCCGATGTTGCGGTAGCTGTCCGCGGTGAACCCGTGCGACTCGGCGGCGGTGACCATCGCGGGCACCTTCATGACCTTCGAGACCCCGGCCCCGACGAAGGCGATGGCGAGTAGTGCGCTGAGGGCAAGCGTTGCGATGAACATACGATGGAAGATAGCAGATCGTTGACCCTTATCAATGGTTTAGTCGGCCGCTATAGTTGTGGGGTGGACGGGGAACGGGTCGGAATGCTCCTGATGCACCTGGGCCGGGACGTCGACGCCCAGTTGCGCAGGCAGCTGAGCGCCTACGGCCTCACGCCCAGGCACGGCTTCACGCTGTCGCACCTGTGCGAGAACGGTCCGACGAGCCAGCAGAGCCTGCTGGACGTGCTGGAGGTCGACCCCAGCGTCCTCGTCGCGATCCTCAACGACCTGGAGAAGGCCGGTCTCGCCGAGCGCAAGCGCGATCCCGAGGACCGCCGCAGGCACATCGTCGAGATGTCCGACCAGGGCCGCACCGCGCTGACGGCCATGGAAGGCACCATCGACACCATCGAACGCGAACTGCTGGCCGACCTGTCCTCCACCGACGCCGACCAGTTGCGCTCACTGCTGTCGAAGGTCCGCTCACCTGCCAGCACCCCCTGCACGGGCGACTAGCCCTAGGGCTGCCACGCGGGTAGCGGCGGTAGCAGGTCGGCCGTGCGCACGCCCCCGGTGGCGTGCAGCAGCCACCCGAAGTCGCCGAGACCGCCCCTGGCCCGCAGTTCCGCGATCCGCCCGGCCCGCGCGGTCGTCTCCAGCCACGCCAGCGGGTCCACGCCGGGCACGGCCTCCGGCAGCAGCACGCCCAGCGCGTCCCGCTGCGACACCAGCACCGAGTCACCGCCCGCCGCCGCCGCGCACGCGTCCAGCGCCACGTGCGCGGTGATGTCGCACCGGCCGTCCGGCACGGGCTCGACCCGGCGCCCGTCGCGGTACCCGGCCAGCGTGCCGTCGCGGTACCGACCAGCGACCCGGTCCGCCCGCAGGTGCCCGTAGTCCACGGCCAGCGCCGCACCCCGCACCCGGCCCACAGCGTCCGCCCAGGCCTCGTCCCGCGGTTTCCCCACCTCGGCCCGCTCCCCGGCCGCCACGGGCCACCAGGCACGCAGCCAGGGGTCGTCGGACGGGCCCGTCACGACCGGGCACGGCACGGCGTCCAGCCACTCGTGCCCGACCAAGAGCCCCGTCACGGCCACAGGCGGCTCCCGGCGCCAGGCGACGCCCGGCACCGATCGGGTGGGGCCGAGGTCGACCGCGGTCACCCGCAGCCGCCGGGCCAGGTCGCCGGACGCCAGCGCGCGCACCGACCCGGCCAGCTCGCCGCCGCCCGCGCCCATGTCCACGAAGTCGAGCGCGGCCGGTTCCCCGAGTGCCTCGTCGACCCGTGCGAGCAGGGTCAGCAGCGCTTCCGCCAGTTCCGGTCCGACCAGCGGTGACGTGCGGAAGTGCCGCGCGGGCAGTTCACCGCGGGCGAAGAAGCCACCGGGGCCGTACAGCGCGTCCCACCACCGCGATTCCCAGTCCCCCACCAGACCAGTGTGGCCTGTCCGCCGACGCTGTTCACCCGACCGGGGAATCCACACCGCGATTCCGCGTCCACCGCTGTCGGTACCTGGCCCTACAGTTTCCCCGTGACCGACGCCGACGCACTGCCGACGCCGCCTCCCGCCCGCAAGCGCAGCGAACAACGCCGCTGGACCGTGTTGCTGCCAGTCGTGGGCCTCATCGCGCTGGCCTGTTCCGGGCTGGTGCTGTTCGCGCTGGGCACCAGCACGACCGGCCTGCTGCCGATCCTGGTCGGCGTGCTGGCCGCGCTCGTGCCGGTCGGGCCGGTGATCATGGCGTACCTGTGGGTGGACCGGTGGGAGCCAGAGCCCGCGAAGATCCTGCTGCTGGCGTTCGCCTGGGGCGCGCTGGGCGCGACCATCTGCTCGCTGGCGTTCAACTCGCGGGCGCAGGCGCTCGGCGACCTGATCCAGCAGGGGTTCGGCGCGGACTTCGCGGCCGTCATCGGCGCGCCGGTGGCGGAGGAGGCCGCGAAGGCGGCGTTCCTGGTGGTGCTGTTCCTCAGGCGCCGCAACGAGTTCGACGGTGTCGTGGACGGCATCGTGTACGCCGGTGTGACCGCGGCGGGCTTCGCGTTCACCGAGAACATCTGGTACTTCGCCAGGGTCTTCAACGAGGGTGGCTTCGGCACCGCGAGCAGCGGCATCATCGGCCTGTTCATCCTGCGCGGCGTGCTGGCGCCGTTCGCGCACCCGCTGTTCACGTCGCTGACCGGCATCGGGATCGGCATCGCCGCGCTGAGCGGCAACAAGACCGTGCGGATCGCCGCGCCGGTCATCGGCTACCTGTTCGCCGCGGGCCTGCACTCGCTGTGGAACTTCTCCACGACCGTCGGCGACGGCACGACGTTCATCAACCTGTACTTCCTGATCATGGTGCCGATCTTCGCGGGCATGGTCGTGCTGGTGGTGTGGCAGCGGCGCAGGGAGCAGCGGATCGTCGCCGGCCAGCTGCCCGAGATGGCGAACAACCGGTGGATCGCGGCGAGCGAGGTGGCGCTGCTGGCCAGCCTGCCGGGCAGGCGGAACTGGCGGCGCGCCGTGCGGCGGAAGGTCGGTGACCAGGCGGCCCGCGCCGTGGCCGGCTACCAGTACGCCGTCACGGAGCTGGCGTTCCTGCGGCACCGCATGGCGCAGGGCACGGCAGGCCACGACGCCGACCAGCGCCACCAGGTGCTGCTGTCGACGCTGCTGGCCGCCCGGCAGGCCGCCGTGGCGGCGCCCGGCGCGATGAAGGCGGCCGACCGCCAGCAGGGGTGAAGCTGGTCACCGGACCGCACATTCCGATTTGTCCCCGATTACGCTCGCGGCCGTCGTCCGGTACCCGCGGAAAGGTCGGGACTGGAACGCCAGGAGGAGCCAGTCGCAATGAACGCGACCACCCGAGCGGACACGCCGTCGTGACCCGCCCGGCCAGACTCGCCGTGGGGGTCATCTCCGCGGGCCGCGTCGGTTCGGTGCTGGGCGCGGCGCTCGCGCGTGCGGGCCACCACGTGGTCGGCGTCAGCGCCGTCTCGCAGGCCTCGCTGCGCCGCGCCGAGGAACTGCTGCCCGAAGCCCCCGTGCTCGACCCGCCCGACGTCGCACAGGCGGCGGACCTGCTGCTGCTCGCCGTCCCGGACGACGCGCTCGGCGGGCTCGTGCGCGGGCTCGCGGCCACCGGATCGTTGCGGGCTGGGCAGATCGTCGTGCACACGAGCGGCGCGCACGGCGTCGGCGCACTCGCGCCCGCCGCCGAGGTCGGCGCGCTGTGCGTCGCGCTGCACCCGGTGATGACGTTCGCCGGTCGTGCCGAGGACCTGCTGAGGATGACCGCCGCGAGCGTCGGCGTGACGGCGGCGGACGACGACGAGATCGCCTGGAGCGTCGGCGAAGCGCTGGTCGTGGAGATGGAAGCGGACCCGGTGCGCATCCCCGAACACGTCCGGCCGCTCTACCACGCCGCACTCGCGCACGGCGCGAACCACCTGGTCACCCTGGTCGCCGAGTGCACGGACCTGCTGCGCTCGGCCGGGGTCGCGGGCGGCGAGCGGCTGCTCGGCCCGCTGCTGTCGGCCGCGCTGGACAACGCCCTGCGCCACGGCGACCGCGCGCTCACCGGCCCGGTGTCGCGCGGCGACGTCGGCACGGTCCGCAAGCACCTCGCCGTGCTCGCCGACCAGGCCCCGGAAGTCCTGCCCTCGTACCGCGTGCTGGCGCGGCGCACGGCCGACCGCGCGGAGGCCGCGGGCCTGCTCCGGCCCGAGGCCGCCACCGAAGTTCGAACCACCCTTGAGGAAGACGAATGACGAAGCCGCTGACCAAGGCCGACTACAGCCCGACGGGGGTGACCGTCCACCACGACCCGGCTCGCCTGGCGAGGGTGACGCGCACCCTGCGCTCGGCCGGTCGCAACATCGCGCTGGTGCCGACGATGGGCGCGCTGCACGCGGGGCACCGCAAGCTGATCCGCGAAGCGCAGGTCATGCAGAACACGGTCGTCGTGGTGTCGATCTTCGTGAACCCGCTCCAGTTCGGGCCGAACGAGGACCTCGACCGCTACCCGCGGACGCTGGAGTCCGATGTGGACATCTGCGGCGAGGAGCGCGTCGGCCTGGTGTTCGCGCCCAGCGTCGAGGACATGTACCCCATGGGCGCCAACGTGACCGTCTCGCCCGGCCCGCTCGGCGACGAACTTGAGGGCGCGACCCGCCCCGGCCACTTCGACGGCGTGCTGACCGTCGTGGCCAAGCTGTTCAACATCGTCGGCCCGACCTACGCGGTGTTCGGCGAGAAGGACTACCAGCAGCTGACGCTGATCCACCGGATGGCGCGCGAGCTGAACTTCCCGCTCGACGTCGTCGGCGTGCCGACCGTGCGCGAGCACGACGGCCTCGCGCTGTCGTCGCGCAACCGGTTCCTCGACGCCGAGCAGCGCCAGGCCGCCGTCGCCCTGTCGGCGGCACTCGTCGCGGGCGCGCACGTGAGCGCGCAGGGAGCGGAAGCCGTGTTGGAGACCGCGCGCGCGACGCTGGCCGCCGTTCCCGAGGTCGAGCTGGACTACCTGGAACTCCGCGCGCCCGACCTCGGTCCGGCACCGGAGAACGGCGACGCCCGACTCCTCGTGGCCGCGAAGGTCGGCAAGACACGTCTGATCGACAACGCCGCCGTGCTGCTCGGCGACGGCGACGACTGAGGGGGAAGGCCGTCATGTTCCGCACCATGCTCAAGTCCAAGATCCACCGGGCCACGGTGACGCAGGCCAACCTGCACTACGTCGGCTCGGTCACCGTCGACCTCGACCTGATGGAGGCCGCCGACCTGTTGGCGGGCGAACAGGTCGCGATCGTCGACGTCACCAACGGCGCCCGCCTGGAGACCTACGTCATCGCGGGCGAGCGCGGCAGCGGCGTGATCGGCATCAACGGTGCCGCCGCGCACCTCGTGCAGCCCGGTGACCTGGTGATCCTGATCGCGTACGGCGCGATGGACGACGCCGAGGCCCGCACGTACGAACCGAAGGTCGTCTTCGTGGACGCGGACAACAAGGTCGTGGAACTGGGCGCCGACCTGGCCCACGCCCCGGAGGGTTCCGGCCTGAGCAGCGGCGCCGTCACCGCCGCCGCGGGGGAGACGGCCGACGCCGCCGCGCTCGACGCCCTGATCCAAGCCGAGAACTGAGGAACGTCCGTGCTGCTCGCGATCGACGTCGGTAACACCAACATCGTGCTCGGCCTGTACGACGGGCTGGGCGACCAGGCGGAGCTCGTCCGCGACTGGCGGATGCGCACCGACGCCCGGATGACGGCCGACGAGCTGGCGCTCACCATGCGCGGCCTGCTCGGCGAGTACGCCGACCGGATCACCGGCATCTCCGCGCTGTCCACCGTGCCCGCGGTGCTGCGCGAACTCCGGGTGATGCTCGGCCGGTACTACTCGGCCGTGCCGAAGGTCGTGGTGGAGCCGGGGATCCGCACCGGCGTGCCGCTGCTGGTGGACAACCCGAAGGAGGTGGGCTCGGACCGGGTGATCAACACCTTGGCCGCGCACCACCTGCACAGCACCGCCTGCGTGGTGGTCGACTTCGGCACGTCGACCAACCTGGACGTGATCTCCGCGAAGGGCGAGTTCCTCGGCGGCGCGCTGGCGCCCGGCATCGAGATCTCGCTGGACGCGCTGGCCGCCCGTGCCGCGCAGCTCAGCAAGGTCGAGCTGGTCCGGCCGCGCGCGGTGATCGGCAAGAACACCGTGGAGTGCCTGCAGTCCGGCATCGTCTACGGGTTCGTGGGCCAGGTCGACGGGCTCGTCACGCGGATCATCGAGGAATTGAGCGCCACGGAGCCGGGTGAGGTCACGGTGATCGCCACCGGCGGTCTGGCGCCGCTCGTGGTGTCGGAGTCCGCCACCATCAAGCACCACGTGCCGGACCTGACGCTGCTCGGCCTGCGGCTGGTCTACCTGCGCAACGCGCGCGTCACGGTCGTCACCAGCGGCACCGTGAACGACCCCGACGACGTCTCCGGTCGCGACGCCAGGTAGGCG
>JBDSAJ010000104.1:0-15928 GCA_039922235.1 Umezawaea sp. | reverse complement strand
GCCGTAAGGCCGTCCACGGCCGAACGCGCCGAGACCAATGACCACGGTCAGCTGAAGTCGAGGCTGCCCGTCCGGGTGCGCTTGAGCTCGAAGAAGTACGGGAAGTCGGCCAGCGCGCGGGCCCCGTCGAAGATCTTGCCCGCCTGCTCGCCCTTGGGGATCTTGGTCATCACCGGGCCGAAGAACGCGACGCCGTCGATGTGGATGGTCGGCGTGCCGACGTCCATGCCGACCGGGTCCATGCCGCGGTGGTGGCTGGCGTTGAGCTCCTCGTCGTACTCGGTCGACGTGGCCGCCTCGGCCAGTTCGGCGGGCAGACCGGCGTCCTCCAGCGCGAGCTTGATGACCGACTCGTAGTCCTTGTTGCCGTCGTTGTGGAAACGGGTCCCCAGCGCCGTGTAGAGCCCACGCAGGACCTCGTTGCCGTGCTTCTGCTCGGCGGCGATGGCCACGCGCACCGGGCCCCACCCCTTGTCCATCAGATCGCGGTACTGCTCCGGCAGCTCGCGACCCGAGTTGAGCACCGACAGGCTCATGACGTGGAAGGTCAGGTCGATGTCCCGGACCTTCTCGACCTCCAGGATCCAGCGGGAGGTGATCCAGGCGAACGGACAGATGGGGTCGAAGTAGAAGTCGACCTTCGCCTTGGCCTCTGACGACATGAGCTGAGCCCCATTCCTGTTCACGTTGTGTGCGGAGCGCCACCGACAAGGCACCCCGAACAGAGCAACAACACGCGGACGGCAGGTCTTCCCGATCCTGGAGTCCACTTCCGGCCGTGTCACGTGATTGGATGCGGATGTCGTGTTCACGGACATGACGACTTCCCATTCCGACGACGTCGGTGTCGAGCACGGGGGCGCCGGCAGACGAGGTGACCAGTGGCGGCACCCAACCTCACTCGCGACCAGGCCCAGCAGCGCGCGGCGCTGCTGGAAGTCGACTCCTACCGGATCGAGCTGGATCTGACGGACGGCGGCGGCAAGCCGGGCTCCGACACGTTCCGCTCGACGTCCACGGTCGCCTTCCGCAGCCTGAACGCGGAGGCCTCGACCTGGATCGACATCGTGGCCGCCACCGTGCACAGGGCCGTGCTCAACGGTGTCGAACTGGACGTCTCCGGCTACCGAGAGGAAGACGGCCTCCTGCTGACGGACCTCGCGGACGTCAACGAGTTGACCGTCGAGGCCGACTGCCGGTACATGAACACCGGCGAGGGCCTGCACCGCTTCGTCGACCCGGTCGACGGCGAGGTGTACCTGTACTCGCAGTTCGAGACGGCCGACGCCAAGCGGATGTTCGCCTGCTTCGACCAGCCGGACCTGAAGTCCGTCTACGACCTCACCGTGACGGCGCCGACGCACTGGAAGGTCATCTCCAACTCCGCGATCGAGTCCACTGAGGACGCACCCGGTGGCGCGGACAAGCACCACTTCGGGATCACCAAGCCGATGTCGACCTACCTGGTCGCACTCGTGGCGGGCCCGTACGCGGAGTGGCGCGACGAGTTCACCGACGGCGACTTCACCATCCCACTCGGCCTGTACTGCCGCGCGTCGCTCGCGCCGCACATGGACTTCGAGCGGCTGTTCACCGAAACGAAACAGGGTTTCGGCTTCTACCACGAGGCGTTCGGCGTCAAGTACCCGTTCGGCAAGTACGACCAGTGCTTCGTGCCGGAGTTCAACGCGGGCGCGATGGAGAACGCGGGCTGCGTGACGTTCCTGGAGGACTACGTCTTCCGGAGCCGGGTCACGCGCTACCTCTACGAGCGCCGGTCCGAGACCGTGCTGCACGAGATGGCGCACATGTGGTTCGGCGACCTCGTCACCATGCGCTGGTGGGACGACCTGTGGCTGAACGAGTCCTTCGCGACCTGGGCGTCGGTGCTCGCGCAGGCCGAGGCCACCGAGTACAAGCACGCGTGGACCACGTTCGCGAAGATCGAGAAGTCCTGGGCGTACCGGCAGGACCAGCTGCCGTCGACGCACCCCGTCGCGGCCGACATCCCGGACCTGCAGGCGGTCGAGGTCAACTTCGACGGCATCACCTACGCCAAGGGCGCTTCGGTCCTCAAGCAGCTCGTGGCGTACGTCGGCCTGGAGAACTTCCTGGCGGGCCTGCGGGTGTACTTCGCCAAGCACGCGTGGGGCAACGCCACCCTGGCCGATCTCCTGGGAGCACTGGAGGAGGCATCGAGCCGCGACCTGTCGTGGTGGAGCGCGCAGTGGCTGGAGACGACGGGCCTCAACCCGTTGCGCCCCAAGTTCTCCGTGGACACCAACGGGAACTTCGTCGACTTCGCCGTCCTGCAGAGCGGCGCTCGACCCGGCGCGGGCGAACTGCGCACGCACCGGATCGCGGTCGGCGTCTACGACGACGACGGCAGCGGCAAGCTCGTCCGCACGCAGCGGGTCGAGCTGGACATCACCGGCGAGCGCACCGAGGTTCCCGAACTCGTCGGCCTCTCACGCGGCAAGCTGGTACTCGTCAACGACGACGACCTCACCTACTGCACGATGCGCCTCGACCCCGACTCGCTGACCACGCTGGTCGACCGGATCGCCGACATCGCCGAACCACTGGCCCGCACGCTGTGCTGGTCCGCCGTCTGGGAAATGACCCGCGAGGCTGAGCTGAAAGCCCGCGACTTCGTGAACCTCGTCCTCGGCGGCCTGCACGCGGAAACCGAGGTAGGCGTCGTGCAGCGACTGCTGCTCCAGGCGCAGACCTCGCTGTCGTCCTACTCCGACGCGTCGTGGCGCGACGAGGGCTGGCGCCGCTTCACCACCAAGACGCTCGAACTGGTCCGCGCCGCCGAACCCGGCTCCGACCACCAGCTCGCGTTCGCCAACGCCCTGGCCGGCTCAGTGCTCGACGACGAGTCGTTGGCAGTCGTGCGCGGCTGGTACGACGGCTCCGACGTGCTGGAGGGCCTGGAGGTCGACACCGACCTGCGCTGGCGCTTCCTCCAGGCACTCACCGCACACGGCGCAACAGGCCTTGAGGAAATCCAGGCGGAGGAAGAACGCGACCCCACCGCCACCGGCCACCGCCGCGCCGAGTCCGCACGGGCACTGCGCCCCACCGTCGAGGCCAAGGACGAGGCCTGGGACCGTGCAGTAAACGACGACGACATCCCCAACGCCGTCAGCGAGGCCATCATCGGCGGCATCTCGCACCCCTCGCAGAAAGAACTGCTGGCCCCGTACGTAGAGCGCTACTTCGCCGACGTGAGCGGCGTATGGGAACGCCGCTCCAGCGAACGCGCCCAGTCAATGGTCATCGGCCTCTACCCGGCCTGGTCCATCACCCCGGAAACCGTGAAGGCCTCCGACGACTGGCTGGCCTCGGCAGACCACCCGCCGGCACTGCGCAGGCTCGTGTCGGAAGGCCGAGCAGGCATCGTCCGCGCACTGGCAGCCCAGGAATTCGACCGCTCCTGACCAACGCCGGGGTGGGAAACCAAGACCGACCCCACCCCGGCCAGGTCGGATTTTTGCCAGTTTTCCGGCTACCACGAGTTCCATATGTCGCCGCCCCAGCACGAAAACAAGCCGGACCGACCCACCGCTGAGCCAGCAGATACACCTGGCGACCCACCACGAAGGCGACACGAGGGCCACGGAACGTGGCCGATTTTACTTGGGGATTTGACCCTTGCACTTGTCGATCGGGCAGGCTCTACGACCTGCCCTTTTTGGCCCGATAAAGGGTCAAATGAGGGGCCCCAAGTCAAATCGGCCACAGCACGACGGCAGCCGAAGCCGCCAGACCGAACCGCCGACAGCCGAAGCCGCCGATCGGGACCGCTCAAAGCCGAAGCCGGCAGCTGGAACCGCTGACAGCCGGAACCGCCGACAGCCACCGACCGGACCCGCCGACAGCCGCAGCCACCCAATCAAGCCAGGGCCTCAAAGATCCAGAACAACCCGAAGCGCCGCATCAACCTCGGTGATCTCATGCAGGGCGAGCCTGCCCGCAAGGTCGCCAAGCCGCTGAGGATCCACAGCCGTCGTCTGCTCAACCAACACCCGCGTCATACGCCCGTTGAGCTCGATCTCCGGCCGAAACGACGCCGCTCGCGCAGACGTGGAGGTCGGCGCGACGAGCCATGTACTCAACGGCAAAGCATTCGACTGCACAACAACGGCATAGCGAGCGCCTTGCTGTTCGGGACCCGTGGCGTTCCGGGGCGAACGGAGGCGGTAGACCTCACCACGCACGCAACGGCTCCAGATCGGACAGAACCGCCCGCGCTTCAGCCACGTCATCAGGATCCGCAGCCAGGACAAGGGCTTCCGCGCGCAACTGTTCCATCGCGGCCGTCTTGGCAGCTGCCAACACGGCCTCCCTGATCGCCGCCGAAACACTGCGCCCATCAGCGGTGAGCGCTTCGAGCGCACGCTCCGTTTCCGCGTCGGGACGGAAGGTTATAGTGCCCATGAGACAGAGTGTACTACACAATGTAAGACACACCACGGCCAACAAAAGGGCCGCACCCCAAAGGTGCGGCCCTCCGTCGAAGTAGATCAAGTCTTGGGCGCAGAACCCGCCTGGTCGGTGAGCATCCGCAGGCCGCCCACCAGGCCACCCGCGATATCGCCCTCCTTGAAGGACGCGACCATGCTCATCACCGCGAGCTTCGCCCCCCGGTCACTGATCCGCCGATGGGACTCCTCACCGGTGACGATCTCCACCACACGCTGACCAGGCGAAACGGCAATCAGCACAGCATGGCTGGCGCGTACACCAGTGCTGGCGTGCATCGCCTCGGCGGTAGCGCGGGTGTCGCCCTCCAACCCACCGAGGTACACGCTGAAGTCGAGCCCGGTCTCACGGCTGGACAGGGTGAGTGCCTCGTCCAAGCTGGCCAACTGGTTCGGCGTGAACGGCAGACTGGGCGCGTGCGGCGTGTACATGCGCGCGACGGACAGCCTGCCGCTGTTGGTGATCACCTCACCGACGGCGAGGTCGGACGGGCTGATCTGCGGGCGCTGGGCGACTTCACCAGTTACCACGGGCACCTCCCCTGGCGGTGCGCGCGGGCACGCCGTCGACGGCCGCGTCGGGCGTCTGGTGGTTCGAGCTGACCCCGGCCGGGTTGCCGCTCCACCACACCGGTGCGTAGCCCCACTCCTGCCCAGGGCGGTACCGGGTGATGCGGGTGGCCTTAGGCCTCAGCGTCAGTAGCGTGATCACGCCGTAGATGGCCAGCGGGATCAGCGCGAAGACGAGCACGGTCTCCACGATGGTCACGGCGGCTACGGTAACCGATCGCCCACGTGACGGCGCCCTCAGGTGCGCATGAGCGGGCGGGCGAGGACCGTGGCGGTGATCACGGTGACCGCGCCCGCCACCAGGTACACCGCTCCGAGGGACGTCGAAGCGGCCAGCGGGCCCGCGAGGGCGGCGCCCACGGGCGACAAGCCCCACGTCAGGACCCGGTAGGCGCTGGAGACGCGACCCATCAGCGAGGTCGGGGTGAGGCGCTGCCTGCGGGTGGCGGACAGGACGTTCCAGCCAGCCGACGCGACGCCGAACAGCAGCACGGCGGGCACCGCGACGGCCAGCACCGACACGGCCCCGTACAGGGCGAACGCGACACCGAGCAGCACCAGCGCGCCGACCATGACCGGGCCGACGCCGAACCTGGCCGCCAGCGCCGGGCTGATCCGGGCACCCACGAGCGCGCCGAGCGAGAGCACCACGACCAGCCACGGCACGACGGACGGCGACAGGCCGAGCACGCTGATCGCGTACAGGGCGAACATCGCGTTCACGGCCGACGCGCAGATCGCCGTCACGCCCACCGCGATCACCAGCACGCGCAGCTCGGCCGACCGGTACAGGAAACCCGCGCCCTCTGCGAGCTGGGTGCGCAGGCCGGCGCGCGGCGGCCGGTCCGGCGAGACCTCGGGCAGCCGGAACACGAAGCAGGCGGCGACCACGAACGTCAGGGCGTCGAGCGCGAAGCAGGCCGCGGGATGCCACCAGAACAGGGCGCTCGCGGCCAGCGGGCCGACCAGGTCCATGCCGACGGTCTCGACCGTCACGAACCGGCCGTTGGCCCGCTCCAAGTCGTTCGGGCCCGCCAGTTCGACCAGCAGCACCTGGGAAGCGGTGTCGGCGAACGTCTCGGCGCTGGTGAGCAGGAACGCGAAGGCGCACAGCAGCGCAACGCCCGCCCGGTCGGTGAGCACCGCGGCGGCGAGCAGGGCCGTGACCAGCGCGCGGAACACGTGTGCGACCGCGACGACGAACCGGGGTCTCCAGCGGTCGACCAGCACTCCGGCGGGAAGCGCGACCATCAGCCACGGCAGCGCCATCGCGACGGCGACCGCGGACGCCGCCAGCGGGCTGCGGGTGCTGATCGCGGTGTACAGCGGCAGCGCGACCGTTCGCACGCCGTCCCCGACCAACGACGTCGCCCAAGCGCCCGTCAGCCGCCGGAACCCCGGTGTCCGCACACCCCTTGCCGGAAGCGCATCGACCACCGGGCACGACCTCGCTTCAACCATCGACGACGCGGGAACCCGAGTGACGTTACGCACCGTGTCCAGACGGTGACAATCGCACCAACGGCCGGTGTTCACGCGGGTCAACCGCTACGCCCGGACGGTCTGCGACCGTCCGGCGGCGCACGGCGGCCGATTTGGCGTCTTGTCTCCGAGCCACTCGGCTTCTAGCTTTTCACCTATACGGGTCTTGCATTTCCGCTATCCAGGTCAATCCGAACCTCAACGAGTCCAGGAGGACACAACATGTACACGAACTCCGCTAACCAGACCGCCGCCATCACCCTTTCGAAGTACGGCCAGGTAGCGGAGAGCGTTGCCGCTGTTCAGCAGCGCACCCAGGCACACTCGTCCGTTCGGATCACCATGGATGACTCCGTTCGCATTACGGCGAGGGACTCCGTTCGGATCACTGCCACTGCTGATTCGGTCCGAATCACGGCCAAGCAGGACTCCGTGCGCATCACCGCCCTCGATTCGGTGCGGATCACCGCGAAGCAGGACTCCGTCCGCATCACGGCCAAGACGGACTCGGTCCGGATCACCGCGACCGACTCGGTCCGCATCACGGCGAAGGACTCCGTGCGGATCACCGCGCACGACGACTCGGTCCGGATCACCGCGAGGGACTCGGTCCGGATCACGGCCAAGGACTCCGTGCGCATCACGGCCAGGGACTCGGTCCGCATCACCGCTCAGGCGGATTCCGTCCGCATCACGGCTCACCACGACGACTCCGTGCGCATCACGGCGCGGGACTCCGTCCGCATCACGGCCAAGGCGGACTCGGTCCGCATCACCGCGAGCGACTCCGTGCGGATCACCGCCAAGGACTCCGTGCGCGTCACGGCGAAGGACTCGGTGCGCATCACGGCCCGCCACGACGAACTCGCGCTGGCGGCGTAGGGGAATCACCACCAGCGCGAGCCCGTCAGCTAGCTAGGCAGCGGGTTCGCCGAGGTACGGCAACCAGAGCGGGTCGGCCTCGGTGACGCCGGCCAACAGCCGCCAGTGCGGCCCCCTCGGCGCGTTCGGCACGACGCGGAGCCGCCACCCCAGTTCGGACAGCAACTTGTCCGCCTTGCGGTGGTTGCACTTCGCGCAGCACGCGACGCAGTTCTGCCAGGTGTGGGGCCCGCCCCGACTGCGCGGGACGACGTGGTCGATCGTCTCGGCGCGGCCTCCGCAGTACGCGCACCGGAAGCGGTCCCGGTGCATCAACCCGGCTCTGGTCAACGGAACGCGCCCCCGGTAGGGGACGCGCACGTAGGTACTGAGCCGGATCACGGATGGCACTATGACTTCGGCCGACGACGAGTGGACCATGGAACCCGTGGGGTCACCGTGGACGACTTCGGCCTTGCCGCAGACGACGAGCACGACCGCGCGTCGCAGGGACAGCGCGGTCAGGGGCTCGAACGTGGCGTTGAGCAGGAGCACTTTTCTCTTACCCCAGGGGAACACGACCGGCGCGTGACCGGTACCCTCCCCATTGCGGTCCCCGTCCGACATGGAACGGACATTGGCCTGTTTTTGGCCAGCAGGGACCCTCGGCGCTACCCCGACCGTGGTCAGGGCGCCGATCGGGGTCGGTTGTCGGTCTGGCACGCGACCACCTCCACCGGTACAGCCATAGCAGACCACAAGTCACCCCCAAAAGGCACGTGTGTAAGCCCACCCGAGATCGAAATGTGGGTGAACACGGGCCTATCGGTGATGGTTGTCAATCCCACGCTACGCTCGCCCAGGTGACTGAGGTTCCCCCCGCAGCTCTGCCTGCGACGATGACCTACCCCTCGGCCGAACGGCTCGCCCTCGTCGAGGACCTGCACGGCCACCCGGTGGCGGATCCGTACCGCTGGCTGGAAGACCCGGCCGACCCCCGCACAGCGGAGTGGTCTGAATCACAGGACGCACTGGCCCGCTCGTGGCTGGACGGCCTGCCCGGTCGCCGGGCGCTCGACGACCGGCTGCGCGAGCTGATGCGGACCGGGTCGGTGTCGACGCCGACGTGGCGCGCGGGCCGGGCGTTCTTCACCCGCCGGGACCCCGACCAGGACCACCCCGTGCTGTTGCTGCGGGAAGCCGACGGCACCGAGCGCGTGCTGCTCGACCTGGGCGTGCTGGACCCGTCGGGCGCGACGACGCTGGACGCGTGGTCGCCCAGCGACGAGGGGACGCTGCTGGCGTACCAGGTGTCGGTCGGCGGCAACGAGCAGTCGCTGCTGTCCGTGGTCGACGTCGACTCCGGCGACCTGGTGGAGGGGCCGATCGACCGCTGCCGCTACTCCCCCGTCGGCTGGCTGCCCGGCGGCGAGGAGTTCTTCTACGTCCGGCAGCTCGACCCGGCCGAGGTGCCGGAGGACGAGCGGCTGTTCCACCGCCGGGTGTGGCGGCACCGGGTCGGCACGGACCCGGCGACGGACCTGCGGGTGCACGGCGACGGGCTGGACCACACCTACTACTACGGGCTGAAGGTGTCACCCGGCGGCCGCTGGCTGGTCGTCAACGGCGCTCCCGGCTCGGTGCGGCGCGACTCGGTGTGGATCGCGGACCTGCACGGCGACCAGGTGCTGCGGCCGGTGATCGGCCCCGAGTCGGACGCCCAGTGCTCCGCGTGGGTCGCCCGCGACGGCAGGCTCTACCTGCGCACCTCACTGGACGCGCCCCGGTTCCGGCTGTGCGCGACCGATCCCACGACACCGACGCCCGAGCACTGGGTGGACGTGGTGCCCGAGCAGGACGACTCGGTGCTCGACGGCGCGACGTGGCTGGACGGCGCGCTGGTCGTGCTGCGCACCCGGCACGCGGTGTCCGAGCTGCACCTGCACGACCCGGTGACCGGTGAGCACCGCGGCGAGATCCCGTTGCCGAGCACCGGGTCCGTGCACGGGATGTCCACTGTGGACGAGGATGCCGGCGACGACGTGTGGTTCGGGTACTCGGACTTCGTCACCCCGCTGTCGGTGTTCCGCTACTCGCTGTCGCGGGGCGTGACCGAACTGGCCGAGGCCGCGCCGGGAGCCGTCGAGCTGCCCGACGTGACGACGCAGCAGCTCGAGTACACGTCGACCGACGGCACGACCGTGCGGATGTTCGTGGTGTCCGGGCAGGAGCGCCCGGACTTCCCCCGACCCGCGCTGCTGTCCGGCTACGGCGGGTTCGCCGTCGGCCGCGGTCCCGGCTACTCCGCCACGACGCTCGCGTGGGTCGAGGCGGGCGGTGTCTGGGTGCACGCGTCGCTGCGCGGCGGCGACGAGGAGGGCGAGCGGTGGCACCACGCCGGGATGCGCGAGCACAAGCAGAACGTGTTCGACGACTTCCACTCCGCAGCCGAGCGGCTGATCCGGGACGGGTGGACCACGCCGCAGCAGCTCTCGATCATGGGCGGCAGCAACGGCGGCCTGCTCGTCGGGGCCGCGCTGACCCAGCGCCCCGAGCTGTACGCGGCCGTGGTGTGCTCCGCGCCGCTGCTGGACATGGTGCGGTACGAGAACTTCCTCCTCGGCAGGCTGTGGGCGCAGGAGTACGGCACGGCCGCGGTGGCCGAAGAGTTCAAGTGGCTTTTGTCCTACTCTCCGTACCACCGGGTACGCCCCGAAGTTGAGTACCCTTCGATCCTGTTCACGGTGTTCGAGTCGGACAGCCGAGTGGATCCCAACCACGCCCGCAAGATGTGCGCCGCACTGCAGCACGCGAGCACGTCCGACCCGGCCAAGCACCCGGTGCTGATCCGCCGGGAGACCGAGGTGGGGCACGCGGGCCGTTCGGTGGGTCGAGCGGTGGGTCTGGCCGTCGACCAGTTGACCTTCCTCGCCCACGCGACGGGGCTGGACTTGTAGGAGGAAAGAGTTCGTGCAGGGACTGGATGACGCCAAGCAGGCGCTGGCCATCGACTGGTGGGTGGAGAACGGGCCGAAGCTCGCCCAGGCGGGTCTGCGCATCGCGCTGATCATGCTGATCGCGATCGTGGTCCGCTGGCTCCTCCGGCGGCTGATCGACCGGTTGACCAAGGGCGGCAGCGCGAACCGCAAGCCGTCGCTGCTGCGCCCCCTGCGGGAACGCGCGCCACAGGCCCTCGGCGCGCTGGTGTCGGAACGCCGGGACCAGCGCGCCAAGACCATCGGCTCGGTCCTCAAGTCCGTGACCACGATGGGCGTCTTCGGCATCGCGTTCATCCAGGTGCTGACCGAGGTGGGCATGAACGTGGCCCCGATCCTGACATCGGCGGGCATCCTCGGCGTGGCGATCGGCTTCGGCGCGCAGAACCTGGTCAAGGACTTCCTGTCCGGCATGTTCATGATGCTGGAGGACCAGTACGGCGTCGGCGACGTCGTGGACCTCGGTCCCGCGACCGGCACCGTCGAGGCGGTCGGCCTGCGGATCACCACGATCCGCGACGGCAACGGCACTGTCTGGTACGTCCGCAACGGCGAGATCCTGCGGGTCGGCAACTCCAGCCAGGGCTTCGCGGTCGCCGTCGTCGACCTGCCGCTGGCCTACGGCACGAACCTGGCGGAGGCCAGCGAGGTGCTGGAACGCGTGTCGCTCGAGGCCACCGCGGAGGAGCCGCTGTCCAAGGACGTCATCGACAAGCCGCAGGTGCTCGGCGTCGAGAAGGTCACCGCGGACGGCATCACCATGCGCGTCACCGTGAAGGTCCGCCCCGGCCGCCAGTGGTCGGTGCAGCGCGCGCTGCGCGCGAAGCTCATGCCCGCCTTGGAGAACTCGGGTGTGACGACCGTCAAGTCGGACTCGGGTGTGACGACCGCGAAGTCCTGATCCGGCCACGACATCCGCCCCCCGACGCGCGCGGGGGCGGGTGCGTGAGTCAGGATGGACGGGTGGCCACTCCGGAGAACTTCTACGAAGCGGTGGGCGGGTACGACACCTTCCACCGGATCGTCGCCCGCTTCTACCAGGAAGTGGCCACCGACGAAGTGCTCCGGCCGCTCTACCCCGAAGAGGACCTCGGTCCCGCGGAGGAGCGCTTCCGGCTGTTCCTCATGCAGTACTGGGGCGGCCCGCACACGTACTCGGACAACCGCGGTCACCCGAGGCTGCGGATGCGGCACCAGCCGTTCTCCATCGGTCCGATCGAGCGCGACGCCTGGCTGCGGTGCATGAAGATCGCGGTCGACGAGGAGAACCTGTCGCCCGAACACCGTGCACAGCTCTGGGCTTACCTCGAAATGGCCGCGAACAGCATGATGAACGCCTGGGTCTGATCACCCTGGCACTCCCCCGCTCGGCCCCGTGACCGGGGCGAACCACGCCACCCCGAATGGCAGGATGAACACCCGTGCGACGATCCTCCGACCTCCAACCAGAGATCGCCGACGAGGCCGCTTGGTGGCGTGACGCCGTTTTCTACCAGGTGTACGTGCGCTCGTTCGCCGACTCGAACAACGACGGCGTCGGCGACCTCGACGGCATCCGGTCGCGGCTGGGCTACCTGGAGTTGCTCGGGGTCGACGCGCTGTGGCTCACCCCGTTCTACCGCTCGCCGATGGCCGACCACGGCTACGACGTGGCGGACCCCAGGGACGTCGACCCGGTGTTCGGCGACCTGGCCGCGTTCGACGCGCTCGTCGCCGACGCGCACGCGCACAACATGCGGATCACCATCGACCTGGTGCCGAACCACACCAGCGACCACCACCCGTGGTTCCAGGCCGCGCTCAACTCACCGCCCGGCAGCCGCGAGCGCGCGAGGTACATCTTCCGCGACGGCGGCGGCTACGACGGCTCCCAGCCGCCGAACAACTGGACCAGCGTCTTCGGCGGCCCGGCGTGGACCCGCGTCCGCGACGGCCAGTGGTTCCTGCACCTGTTCGCCCCCCAGCAGCCCGACCTGAACTGGGACAACCCCGAGGTCCACGCCGACCTGGAGCACACGCTGCGGTTCTGGCTCGACCGCGGGGTCGACGGCTTCCGCATCGACGTGGCGCACGGCATGGCGAAGCCGTACAACCTGCCGAACATGGACCCGCGGTTCCTCAACACCTCCGGCGCGCTGCTGCTGCACGACGACGCTCGCGACCCGCGGTTCGACGACGACGGCGTGCACGAGATCCACCGCATGATCCGCAAGGTGCTCGACGGCTACCCCGGCACCATGGCCGTCGGCGAGGTCTGGGTCACCGACGACGAGCGCTTCGCCCGGTACGTGCGCCCCGACGAGCTGCACCTGGCGTTCAACTTCCGCTTGGTGGAAGCGGGTTTCGAGGCCGACCAGGTGCGGTCCGCCATCGACCACTCCATCGGCGCGGTCGCCCCGTCCGGCACCCCCGCGACGTGGACGCTGTCCAACCACGACGTCGTGCGGCACGTCACCCGCTACGGCGGCGGCCCGCTCGGCCTGAAGCGCGCGCGGGCGATGATCCTCGTGCAGCTGGCCCTCCCCGGCGTCGTCTACCTCTACAACGGCGAAGAACTGGGCCTGCCCAACGTCGAACTCCCCGAGTGGGCGCTGCAGGACCCGACGTGGGAGCGCTCCGGCCACACCGACCAGGGCCGCGACGGCTGCCGAGTACCGATCCCGTGGGAGGGCGGCGTCCCGCCGTTCGGCTTCTCGGCCAACGCGCACACCTGGCTGCCCATGCCCAACGAGTGGCACGACCTGACCGTCGAGGTGCAGCTCGAAGACCCGGACTCGATGCTGTCGCTGTACCGGCACGCGCTGGAGCTGCGGAAGTCGCAGCCGGGCATCGCCGGTGACGAGTTGGAGTGGTACGGCGCCCCTCCCGGCTGCTTCGCGTTCCGCCGCAAGGGCGGCGGGCTCATCTGCGCGCTCAACACCTCCGGCGCCTCGGTGCCGCTGCCGCCCGGCGAGATCTTGATCTCAAGCGGGCCGATGGACGGTGCACAGCTCCCGCCCGACACCGCGGTGTGGCTGGTCTGAGTTCCACTTTCCCGTGAGGGCCGTCCCGGTTGGGGCGGCCCTCACGTCGTTGTGAGCACTCGGTCGGATGGCTATGCAATCTCGCATTGACTAGAAATGCGGGCGGCGCGCACACTGGCCAGCACCCGACGAAGGGACTGGGAATGAAGCTCGTATTCGTCGGAACTCGCCTACACCAGCCGACTCACGGTTCTGGTCCGCGGCATGACAGTCGTGGATCGAGAGGCGCTGGCGGAATTGAACCTGCCGGACGGGGAATACGGTCGAGATCTCCTCGACCGTATTCCCGTCTCTCGGCGAGGAAGTCACTGCCCATGCTTGATGAAGAACGTCTCGGCGCTCACATAGACCAGCACTTCACTCGCTCGTTGTTCCGCCTGGAAACGCTGAACCGGTACGACGTGGACAGCGATGGAGACGACTTGCACCGCTACCTCAGCGGTGAGCCAGGACCCGACCTCGACCGCAAGGGGCCGTGGATGGAGCACATCCGTGGCGAGGTCGCTCGCGGCCTGCGCACCTACCGGGTGCACGTCGTGCGGTTCGAGTTCGAATGGGGCTACGCCTACAACTCCGAGGCCGGAGAACACATCCGCATCCTCGACCTGTCCGAGCAGGCACGCCCGGACGTCCTCGTCGACGAGGACTTCTGGCTCATCGATGACGAGCAGGTCATCCGGATGCACTACACCCCGGATGGGAAGTTCGTCGGTGCCGAGATCGCCCCTCACGAGACGGCACAGCGCTATCGCGCGGTCCGCGACGCGGCGTGGGCAGTCGCGGTCCCGTTCGACAGCTACTGGCAGGCTCATCCGGAATACTGGCGGAATCGTCCTGCTGATTGAGAAAGAGTGCGGTGAGCAACCCGAATCCACTGACCGACGCCCTGCGTTCGCTCCGCAAGGGAGCGGGCTTGTCCGGCGTGGAAGCGGCACGACGTGCCCGCCTCAGCCAGTCGAAGGTGAGCCGCGCGGAAACCGGCAGTTTCCTGCTGTCGGAGGAAGAACTCCGAGGTCTGTGCCACGTCTACGGAGCACCCGCCGAAGTGGTCGGCGACCTGGTGCGAATGACGATCGAACTCCGCGAGGACTCGACTGCCGTGCGAGTCGTGTTGCAGCGCGGTGGGTGGTGGATGCAGCAGCGGATCGGCAGGATCGAGGCCGAAGCGCAGATGATCCGCTCCTTCACCCCGGCCGTTGTCATCGGATTGCTCCAGACCCGCGACTACATCGACGCGCTGCTCGGCCAGTCACTGGAACCCGAGGATCGGGAGCGGATGATCTCGGCGCGCATCGAGCGTCAGCGTGTTCTCGACACGACTCGGCAGTTCGTGTTCGTCATGGCCGAGGGCGCGCTGCGCTGGAACATGGGCGGGGCGGCGCTGATGGCCGACCAACTCGACAAGGTGATCGCGGAGTCGAGGCGACCGAACGTGCGGTTGGGCGTCATTCCGTGGACCACACCCGCCCACGTGCCCGCGTTGCACGGCTTCACGATCTACGACTCCGGCGCGGTACTCCTCGGCACCCAGACCGCGACCGCGATCATCACCGATGACCGGAACGTCGAGGACTACGAAGCGCACTGGGCCGAACTGCTGCCGCCGACGTCGTGGGGCGACGACGCACGAGACGTCATCGGTGCTGCCGCAGTGGATTACCGAAGCCTGATCTGACCGGAGCACGCACCGGTCAGGAACAGCACGACCCGATCTATTCAACGTGATCTTGCCTGAATCTCCGAATTGAGGACTGTTGTGGCCACTACCAAGGACCTCTGGTCGGCCGCGTCCGAAGCTCGCACGCTGTTCGAAGCGCACGAGATCCTCGGACGGCTTCAACCAGCTCCGAACGCGGTACCGACGCTGTGGCTCGACTACTACCGGCACAGCATCGCCATCTACGAGCGGATAGCCGAGACGGATCGGGGCCATCACCACGAGGCGCCGTACTGGGTGGCTCGCGAACGGCGCAAGCACGCCGAGGTCGATGTCGGTCCCGACCGGTCAACCCCCCGTCGCTGAGCGCGTGCTCGACGCCAACCAGGCCGGATCACGACCGGCCGTCGATCAGGGCGTAGTCGTTCCCGAACACGCGCGGGTCCCGTTCTGCCAGTGCGATGAAGTCCGTCGGGAAGCCGGCGGTGAAGTCCGTGGCGGACTCGAGGCGCCGCACGGCTTCCGGTGGCAGCACCACGTCCACGGCGCCGAGGTTGTCGGTCAACTGCTCGACCGTGCCCGCCCCGATGATCGGGTGCACCGCGCGGGACTTGGCCCTGGTCCACGCGATGGCCACCTGTGCCGGGGTCGCGCCCAGTTCGGCGGCGACCTCCCGCACGGCGACCGTGGCCGGGCCGAGGTCGGTGGCGGCGAAGCGGCGCCCGGAGGACGCGGCGGTGAGCTTGCCCGCCGCGAGCGGGCCCCAGGTCGCGGCGGTCAGGCCGAATGCCTCGGCCATCGGGATCAGCTCGCGCTCAGCGTCGCGGGTCAGCAGGTTGTACGGGACCT
>JBDSAJ010000103.1:0-8617 GCA_039922235.1 Umezawaea sp. | reverse complement strand
GCGGCTCGAAGGCGGCGTCGGCCAGCTGTCCGCGCTGGCCGGAGGCGGCAAAGCGGTCAACGACACCGTGCTCGACGCCTTCCGCACCGTGCAGTCGTCCTACCAGCCCGGCAAGTTCAACGAAGTCGTCGTGTTCACCGACGGCCGCACCGACAGCAAGTCGAGCATCAGCACCGCGGCACTGGTCGAAGCCCTCAAGCGCGAAGCCGACCCGGCCCGCCCGGTACCGATCTTCACCATCGGGCTCGGCCAGGAAGCCGACATGCAGACGCTGCGGCAGATCTCCGAGGCCTCCGGCGGCGAGGCCTACCAGGCGGCCCGGCCTCAGGACATCCGGAACGTGCTGCTCGAAGCCATCGGCCACCGGCGGTGCAGGCCGAGCTGCTGAGTCGCCACCCGGCCGCTGTTACCCCCGAGTACAGCGCGGGAGGAAGATCCGGATCACAATCGTCCGGGTGAGCGAATTAACCGATCGGCTGCGCGCCGAGGTCTCCGGTGACGTCCTGGCGGACCCGGCGTCCCGCGCCCTCTACTCGACCGACGCCTCGAACTTCCGGCACGTGCCGCAGGTCGTGGTGCGCCCGAGAACGGTCGACGACGTGCTGGCGGCGGTGTCGCTGGCGGTCGAGCACGGTGTGCCGATCACGAACCGGGGTGCGGGCACGAGCATCGCGGGCAACGCGGCGGGGCCGGGCGTGGTCATCGACTTCGCCCGGTACCTCGATCGGGTGGAGATCGATCCGGACCGGCGGCTGGCCGTGGTCCAGCCGGGCGTGGTGCTCGACCGGCTGAACGCGGCCGCCGAGCCGCACGGGCTGCTGTTCGGCCCCGACCCGTCGACGCACTCGCGGTGCACGCTCGGCGGGATGATCGGCAACAACGCGTGCGGCGCGCACTCGGTCGCGTGGGGCAAGACCAGCGAGAACGTCGAGGCGCTCGACGTGCTGCTGCCGGACGGGACCCGGTTCGACACCCGGACCCCGCCCGCACTGGCGCTGCCGGACGTCGACCCCGCGTGGTTCCCGCCGCTGAGCCGCCGGGTGTCCGGGTACGCGCTGGACGCCCTGCCCGACCTCACGCGGGCGCTGGTGGGCACGGAAGGCACCTGCGTGGCGGTGCTGGGCGCGACCGTGCGGCTGGTCGAGGCGCCCGAGCGCCGGGTGCTGGCCGTGCTCGGGTTCGCGAACACCTACGACGCCGCGGACCACGTGATGGCGCTGCGCGAGTACGACGTGCTCGCACTGGAGGGCATCGACGCGGGCATGGTCGCCGTGGTGAAGCAGCGGACCCCGGACTCCCCCGCGCTCGCGCTGCTGCCGCCCGGCGCGAGCTGGCTGTTCGTGGAGTGCCTCGACGAGGAGACCGCGCAGCGGGTGTCGGCGGTGGCGCCGCACTCGGTCGTGGTGACCTCGCCCGCCCGGCAGCGCCTGCTGTGGCGGATCCGCGAGGACGGCGCGGGCCTGGCGACCCGGATGGCAGACGGCACCGAGGCCTGGTCGGGCTGGGAGGACGCCGCCGTACCGCCGGAACGGCTCGGGAAGTACCTGCGCGACTTCGACGCGCTGCTGTCGCGGCACGGGCGGCGCGGGCTCACCTACGGCCACTACGGCGAGGGCTGCGTCCACGTGCGGATCGACTTCGACTTCGCCTCGGGCTACCGGTCGTTCCTGGAGGACGCGGCCGACCTGGTCGTGGCGCACGGCGGCTCGATCTCCGGCGAGCACGGCGACGGCCAGGCCCGCTCCGAACTGTTGCCGCGGATGTACCCGGCCGCCGCGATCACCGCGTTCGGCCGGTTCAAGGCGGCGTTCGACCCGCGGAACCTGATGAACCCCGGCCGGATCGTCAACCCGGCGCCGCTGGACGCCGACCTGCGCGTACTGGTGGCGCCCGCCCGCATCCCGACCCGCACGGCGCTCGCGCTGCACGCCGACGGCGGGGACATCGCCGCCGCGACCCGGCGGTGCGTCGGCGTCGGCAAGTGCCTGAACACCAGCGGCGGCGTGATGTGCCCCAGCTACCGCGCGACCCGCGAGGAGCAGCACTCGACGCGGGGCCGCGCGCGGCTGCTGTTCGAGATGCTCAACGGCGAGGTCGTCCAGGACGGGTGGCGGTCCACCGAGGTCCGCGACGCGCTCGACCTGTGCCTGGGCTGCAAGGGGTGCAAGCGCGACTGCCCGGTGGACGTGGACATGGCCACGTACAAGGCGGAGTTCCTGCACCAGCACTACCGGCGCCGTCTGCGGCCCACCGCGCACTACTCGATGGGCTGGCTGCCGCTGTGGCTGCGGTTGGGCCTGGTCAACCGGCTGACCTCCCGGTTCCCCCGGCTGGCCGGGCTGGCGCCCGAACGCCGGATCCCGGCCGTGGCGAAGCGCTCGTTCCGGGCGACGTTCAAGCGGGTCGAGGCGGACGGGCCGAAGGCGCTGCTGTTCACCGACACGTTCACCAACCACTTCGAGCCGTCGATCGGCCACGACGCGGCGGCCGTGCTGACCCACCTCGGCGACCAGGTGGAGATCCCCGGCAGCGCCGTCTGCTGCGGGCTGACGTGGATGTCGACCGGCCAGCTCGGGATCGCCCGGCGGGTGCTGCGCAGGACCGCCCGCGTCCTGCGGAAGCACACCAAGGCCGGGGTCCCGGTCGTGGGGCTGGAGCCGAGCTGCACCGCGTTCCTGCGCGGGGACGCGCTGGAACTGGCGGGCGACGACCCGAACGTCGTGGCGCTGGCCGCCGCGACCAGGACGTTCGCCGAGCACGTCGCCCCGTCGTTGGAGTCCGTCGAGCTGACCGGCAAGGCGATCGTGCAGACGCACTGCCACCAGTACGCCGAGCTCGGGTTCGACGCCGACCGGGAGCTGCTGGCGAAGTCCGGCGTTGCCGCGGAGGTGCTCGACGCGGGCTGCTGCGGCCTGGCGGGCAACTTCGGCTTCGAACGCGGGCACTACGAGGTGTCGATGGCCGTGGCCGAACAGGGGCTCCTGCCCGCGGTCCGGGCGGCCGACGCGGGCACCGCGGTCGTCGCCGACGGGTTCAGCTGCCGCACCCAGGTGCGCGAGGGCTCGGAGGTCGAACCGGTGCACTCGGCCACCGTCGTCGCACGGGCGCTGGGGCTGCGCGACTGACGCCTGTCACAAATCACCCCGCTGTCTCGTCTGTTCTGTACGGGTGCCGATCCGCGGCACCCTGGAGAGGCGGATCGACGCCGGGGGCTGCGTCCACCCCCGATCGCCGCGATCCGGACTGGGGGTGCGGGTCATGAAGTCGCTCACCACGCTCGGCAACGCCGCCGACGAGCGCTACCACTTCGCCGGCAGCGTCCGGAAGCAGCTGAACAAGGTCTTCCCGACGCACTGGTCGTTCCTGCTGGGCGAGATCGCGCTGTACAGCTTCATCGTCCTGCTGCTGTCCGGCGTGTACCTGGCGCTGTTCTTCGACCCGTCGATGCAGGAGGTCGTCTACGACGGCGTCTTCACCAACCTTCGGGGCGTGGAGATGTCCCGCGCGTTCGCCTCGACGCTGGACATCTCGTTCGAGGTGCGCGGCGGACTGCTGGTCCGCCAGGTGCACCACTGGGCGGCACTGCTGTTCATGGCGGCGATCGTCGTGCACATGCTGCGGATCTTCTTCACCGGCGCGTTCCGCCGTCCGCGCGAGCTGAACTGGGTCATCGGCATCGTGATGTTCCTGCTCGGCTGCGTGGAAGGCCTGTTCGGCTACTCGCTGCCGGACGACCTGCTCTCCGGCGGCGGTCTGCGGGTGACGGCGTCGCTGCTGCTGTCGATCCCGGTGATCGGCACCTGGATCCACTGGGGGTTGTTCGGCGGCGAGTTCCCCGGCACGGAGGTGCTGCCGCGGCTGTACACGTTGCACGTGCTGGTGATCCCGGCCGTCCTGCTCGGGCTGGTCGCGGTGCACCTGGCGCTGGTCTGGTACCAGAAGCACACCCAGTTCCCCGGCGTCGGGCGCAAGGAGGCGAACGTCGTCGGCGTGCGGATCATGCCGCTGTTCGCAGTGAAGAGCGGCGTGTTCTTCCTGATGGTGGTCGGGGTGTGCGCGGTGCTCGGCGGGTTGTTCCAGATCAACCCGGTGTGGAACTTCGGGCCGTTCAACGCGGGCCAGGTGTCGGCCGGGACGGTGCCCGACTGGTACATGGCGTGGACCGACGGGCTGCTGCGGCTGTGGCCCGCCTGGGAGGTGTACCTCGGGGACTACACGATTCCGGCGGCGTTCTTCCCGTTCATGGCGGGGCTGCCGCTGCTGAGCGGGATCGCCGCGGCGTACCCGTGGATCGAGCGCAGGCTCAGCGGGGACCGGGCGCACCACAACCTGCTGCAGCGGCCGCGGGACGTGCCGGTGCGGACCTCGCTCGGGGCGATGGCGGTGTCGTACTTCCTGGTGGCGCTGCTGTCGGCCGCCAACGACGTGATCGCGCACGCGTTCGACGTCTCGCTCAACGCCACGGTCTGGGCAGGCCGGATCGGGCTCCTGCTGGTGCCGCCGCTGGCGTACTTCGTGACCTACCGGTTGTGCTTGGGGCTGCAGTACTCCGACCGGGCGGTGCTGGAGCACGGGGTGGAGACCGGGATCGTGAAGCGGTTGCCGTACGGGGAGTTCATCGAGGTGCACCAGCCGCTGGCCGACCGGCCGTTGGTGTACCAGGGTGCTTCCGTGCCCAAGAAGATGAACAAGCTCGGGTCGGCCGGGTCGCCGGTCCAGGGGTCCTTCTTCACACCGGATCCGGAGGTCCGGGCGCTGGACTAGCGTGGTCCACTGTGGACAATGAATGTCGAGTTCATCCGACGGCACACGATCAGGTGCACTTCCGGTGCGGGTTGGGGAAGCGAGCGGGTGCTCTGCGACCATTGTTCCGATGATCGTGAGACAGCCCCGCAGGAACCACCTCCGATCCGTGCCGCTTTCACCTGCCGAGCCGGTGAACTCCTTGCTGCACCTGGATTCCAGCCATTCGGGCAACTCGGTCAGCAAGCACCTGACCTCGCTGTACGCCGACACCTGGCGGGAACGGCACGGTGCGGCGGGCTACCGGTACCGGGACGTGGCCGCGGATCCGGTGCCGCTGATCGGGCCCGCGTACAGCGCGTTGCACCGGCGGTTGGAGGGGCACGGGCCCGTCCCGCTCGGCGGGGTGGCGGAGTTGGTGGGCAACGCGGCCGAGGAGTGCGAGTGGGCGTTGACGCTGCCGCTGGTCGCCGAACTGCTGGCGGCGGACACGGTGCTGCTCGGTGTGCCAGTGCACAACCTGTCCGTTCCGGCGTCGCTGAAGGCGTGGATCGACCGGGTGACCGTACCCGGCGTGTTCTCCGATCCGGTCACCGGGGAGAGCCTGTTGCGCGACACCGCTGTCGTGGTGGTGACCGCGCGCGGTGGCCGCAGGCCTGGTCTCGACTTCCAGGAGCCGTACCTGCGCGCGTACTTCGCCAGCCTTGGCGTGCCCGAGGCGAACCTGCGGTTCGTGCACGTCGAGATGACCCGCGCACCGGACGTGCCGCGGCCGTCGCGGTTCCAGGCGCTGGGCACGGAATCGCTGGCCGCGGCACGGGCCGCGGTCGTGGAGCTGGCGGATGGTCAGGGAGCGGTCTCCAGCGTGGACTCCTTGGACGTCTCGCGCATCGAGCCGTAGACGATCAGCGAGATCAGGACGCATCCCGCCACGTACCAGTAGAACCACGACTCGTGACCCGCCGACTTCAGCCCCAGCGCCACGTATTCCGCCGTGCCACCGAAGATCGCCACCGTGAGCGCGTACGGCAGCCCCACGCCGAGCGCGCGGATGCGCGTGGGGAACAGCTCGGCCTTCACGATCGCGTTGATCGACGTGTAGCCGGTCACGATCACCAGCCCGACCAGCATCAGCAGGAACGCGGGCACGGCCTCGTTGGTGGACGCCAGTGTGGTGAGCAGCGGCACGGTGCCGACCGCGCCCAGCACACCGAACCCGAGCAGCAGCGGCCGCCGCCCGATCCGGTCGGACAGGCCGCCCGCTAGCGGCTGGATCACCACGAACACCAGCAGCGCCAGGAAGTTGATCCAGCTCACCGTCGCCGCGTCGATGCCACTGGTATTGATCATGAACTTCTGCAGGTACGTCGTGTACGTGTAGAAGGCCACCGTGCCACCGAGCGTGAGCCCCACGACCAGCAGGCACTCCTTGGGGTACTGCAGCAGCGCCCGCAGCGATCCCCGCGTCTCCGCCGTCTTCCCCTCGCGCTGGAAGCTCTCGGACTCGTCCATCCCGCGCCGCAGGTACATCACGGCGATCGCGCCGGTCGCGCCGATGACGAACGCGATCCGCCACCCCCACGACTGCATCTCCTGGCGCGTCAACACCTGCTGCAACACGATCTGCACACCCAACGCCAGCAGCTGGCCCGCGGTCAGCGTCACGTACTGGAAGCTGGAGTAGAAGCCCCGCTTGCCCTTCGACGCCACCTCCGACAGGTAGGTCGCCGACGTCGAGTACTCGCCACCCACCGACAGCCCCTGCAGCAGCCGCGCCGCCACCAGCAGGATCGGCGCCGCCACCCCGATCGACGCGAACGACGGCGTGACCGCGATCATCAACGACCCCAACGCCATCAGCGACACCGACAGCGTCAACGCCGCCCGACGACCGTGCCGGTCCGCGTACCGGCCCAGCAGCCACCCACCCAGCGGCCGCATCAGGAACCCGACCGCGAACACCGCCGCCGTGTTCAGCAACTGCGCCGTCTGGTCGCCCTTCGGGAAGAACGCCGCCGCGAAGTAGATGCTGAACGCCGTGTACGCGTACCAGTCGTACCACTCGATGAGGTTCCCGATGGACCCCCGCAGCACGTTGGCGACGACCCGGCGCTCCGAAGCACCCGTCTCCCGCCCCTGTCCGACCTCGACTGCCATAGTCGACCTCCTGGTGTGATCACCCACACCATCCGGTCAACGACGACACCGCGACAAGGCACGGCGGACGTTCTTTGCACTCCCTTAGGACGATAGGCCCGCACGCGGCCTGAACTGGTGATCCCGCAGGAACCTGATCACGGCGGCGGCCTCCGGCGAGTGCACGTCGATGTCCGGGCGAGCACCTGATCAATCCCCTGCTGCGGGATCCGGCCGCTCGATCGGGTCGCGGCCTGCCCACCAGCCGGCTGCGACGACCAGGAAGAGGCACCCCGCCGCGAGGATCACGCCGAGTTCGACGGCAGGTCCGCGGTCCTGCGGGTAGCCCACTGTCCAGCCGAACACGGGTCCGACGAACGCCAGTCCGGTCAGCACGGCGGAGGCCGTGACCACCGCCGCGCGCGATGGGCGCAATGCTCCTTGGGTCAGCGTCAGAGCGGCGCCTGCGACGACCAGGCACAGCGCGATCCCCAGCCCGAGTCCGGTCGACGTCCCGGAACTCGTGGTGAAGTGCGCCACCACGGCGATGATCGGGACGGCCAGCACGATGAGAGCGCCGAGCAGGAGCAGCAGGACCAGCACGGCTGTGGGCCCGCGTCCGCGTCGGGCACGGGCCCGGCCTGCCGCTACCGACACTCCGATCAGCAGCGCGAGAAGGGTGATCAGTCCGGCGTTGGCGATGGTGTCGCCGATCCCCCAGCCGAACGCGGTGAGCGGCGCTGGACGGATGTTCAGCCTGGTCGCGGTGTTCACGACCGGCACGCGGCGCCAGGCGCCGTCGACGTCGCGGACCGCCAGCCCTTCCACACCGTTGGCCACGATCACCTGGTGTCCACCGGGGACGTCGCGGACCAGGACGTCCACGCTGGCCACCTGGGGCATGGAGTCGGACCCGGCACGAGGCCGGTGCTGGCGCAGGATGAAAGGCCATCGCCCGGCGGGCACCTCCCAGGCGGTGTGCCAGGTCTGGCCGGCGTCGGTCGTTTCGTCAACGCCGAGCAGGCCACCACCGCGCACCCGGTAGCAGTGGGTGGCGTCCAGGGGCACGCAAGCTTCGACCTGCCTCTGGTGCTGTGGTCGCGGATCGGTCGGTGACGGCTCCGACAGGAAGGTCCAGTCGTCGACGCCCGACTGGGAGCCGTAAACCCGTCCGTTCGCCTCGATCACCACTTGCGCGCCCGTCTCACCCTCGCCAGGGCCTCTCACGGCGTCGACCGACGGGATGCTGTTGCCGGGCGCCGAAGTCGCGGTGATCGCCAGAAGCGCGAACGGCACCACGACCACCACCCGCAACCGGAAAGCCAGGCCATCCGGCAGTGACGGGAGTGGCGGGGCCGCCGCCACCCGGCGCCAGACCCACCAGGCGAGGCCCAGCGCGGGCAGCGCGACCAGGTCGGTCGGATCGGCCAGGACGACCGACGGTCCGTTGACCACCGACCACGCCGCCGACGCCACCTCGGCGCCCGCGGGGGTCAGCTTGACCACCGCGAATCCGACCCCGGTCAGCAGCACCGCCGCCGCCGCGCCGATCCGGTCGACGAGGACCAAGCCGAGCAGCAGTCCGAGCACCGGTGGTGCCATCACCAGTCCGGCTACGTCACTGAGCTTGCCGGTGACCAGTCCCGGCCACGCCTGCTTGAACACGTGGTCGTTGAGCAGCAGCACCACCGTGGCCCCGACGGTCACCGGATGCGCCACCCAGCGCAGGAAAACCCCA
>JBDSAJ010000102.1:0-14821 GCA_039922235.1 Umezawaea sp. | reverse complement strand
CGCTGGGCTGGGTGACGGGCATCGCCTACGCCGTCGCGACCTGGTCACTGCTCGGCTACGCGCTGCAGCGGACCAGGACCTCGCTGGGACCGGCGGACCGCGTGACCCTCGGGCGCGGCGTGCTCGTCGGTTCCGTGACCGCGATCGTGGTCGACCGGGTCGGGGAAGGAGTGCCCACGGCGATGGTGGTGGCGTTCACCGCCGTGGCGCTCGCACTCGACTGCGTCGACGGCCAGGTCGCCCGGCGCACCGGCACGTCGTCCACGCTGGGAGCGCGGTTCGACATGGAGGTCGACGCCTTCCTCATCCTCGTGCTGAGCGTGCACGTGGCGTTCTCGTTCGGCCCGTGGGTGCTGGTGATCGGCGCCATGCGCTACGTCTTCGTCGCCGCGTCCTGGACGCTGCACTGGCTGCGCGCCGACCTGCCGCCGAGCTACGCCCGCAAGACCGTGGCGGCGCTCCAGGGCGTCCTGCTGGTGGTCGCGGCGTCCGGCCTCGTGCCGTTCGCGGAACTCCTCGTCGGCATCGCGCTGGCGACGCTCGTGTGGTCCTTCGGCCGTGACACCGCGTGGTTGTTCCGCAACCGCGCGGAACTGGTGGTGGCGGCGTCCGTCGAGGTGCCGGAGTACGTCCACGCCTGACCCGCGATCGGGTCAGCGCTTGGGGAAGTAGCGCAGCACGGCGACGTCGCCGAGCTTCACCACCTCCTCCAGGTGGAAGCGGTGCGCGGGCCCGCCGGGGAACTCGGCGGGACCCAGGAAGCGCGGAGCGGTGGCCTGCCCGATGAGCATCGGGGCGACGGCCATGCGGATCTCGTCGGCCAGTCCGGCCGCCAGGAACGCCGTGTGGACCCGCTCGCCGCCCTCGACCATCAGGCGCCCGATCCCGCGGTCGCCGAGATCATCAAGCAGGGCACCGAAATCGACCCGCTCGCCGAGCGCCACGACGTCCGCGAGGTCGCCCAGGGCTGCCGAAGCCCGCTGCGCGCCCGCGGTCGTGCTGTAGACGAGCTTGGCGTCGCCGTGGTGCCAGAAGTTCCAGTCGGGGTCCAGGTCGCCGGTCCGGGACACGGTGACCTTCAACGGGAACTCCGGCCGTCCGGCCGCGGTTCGCGCGGCCCGGCGCTCGGCGCTGTTCACCAGCAGCCGGGGGTTGTCCGCGCGCAGGGTTCCCGCGCCGACGAGGATCGCGTCCGATTCGGCGCGGATCCGGTCGACGTGGTCGAAGTCGTCCGCATTGGACAGTGGGAACCGGTGGCCCCCGCCGTCGTCGATGTGGCCGTCCACACTGACGGCGACGCTGAGCAGGACGTGGGGGCGGGTCACGGATCCCACCCTATCCAGTGATGGTGCTCCACCACCGGCTGAACCTTCCGCCGGTGGCCCGCGTTACTCTTCCAGTGCGCCAAACCAGCGGAGGGCTCGCCGAGATGTCGTTCATCACGCGCTTCCGGCGGTCCACCGCGGAACCAGCGGCCACCCCGGAGGAAAACGCGCCCCGACCGAGGTGGCGTCGGGTCGCGGCAGCCGTGACCACCGTGCTCGCGGGTCTGCTGGTGCTGGTGGCACTCGTCGCGCCCGCGGACTTCGAGAAGTTCACGCCCGGCGCGTTCCTGCGCATCCCGGTGGAAGGCCTGCTCGGCGTCGTCGTCGTGCTCGTCCTGCCGCCCAGGACGCGCAAGGTCGTCGCGGCGGTCGGCGGGGTCGCGCTGGGGCTGCTGCTCGTCGTGAAGATGATGGACATCGGCTTCGACGCCGTGCTGTACCGGCCGTTCGACCTGGTGCTGGACTGGCCACTGCTCGGACCCGCGGTCAACTACGTCGACGTGACGGTGGGCCGGGTCGCCTCGATCGGCGTCGTGGTGCTGGCGGTGGTGCTGTTCGTGGGCCTCCTCTTCCTGATGACGCGGTCCGTCCTGCGGCTGACCCGCGTCGTGGTGGGCCACCGCACCGCGTCCATCCGCGCGGTCGCGCTGCTCGTGGTCGCGTGGATGACCCTCTCGGTGCCCGGCGTGCCGATCTCCACGGGCAGTGCCACGGAGTTCGTCTACGACCACGCGCGCCAGGTGCGGGCGGGGCTGAACGACCGCGAGGCCTTCGCGCGGGAGGCCTCGGTGGACGTGTTCCGCGACACCCCCGGCGCCGAGCTGCTGACCGCGTTGCGCGGCAAGGACGTCGTGCTCACGTTCGTCGAGAGCTACGGCCGGGACGCGCTGGAGAACCCGGAGGTCGCGCCGCGGGTCACCGCCGCGCTCGACGCGGGCAGCGCCCAGTTGCGCGCGGCCGGGTTCGCGTCCCGCAGCGCCTTCCTGACCTCGCCGACCGCGGGCGGCGGCAGCTGGCTGGCGCAGGCGACGCTGCTGTCCGGGCTGTGGATCGACAACCAGCAGCGGTACCGCACCCTGGTCGCGAGCGACCGGCTCAGCCTGCCCAGCGCGTTCGCGCGGGCCGACTGGCGGTCGGTCGGCGTCATGCCGGGCATCACGCAGGCGTGGCCGGAAGGCGACTACTTCGGCTACCGGAAGATCTACGAGGCCGCGAACCTCGGCTACCGCGGTCCGCGCTTCGGCTACGCCACCATGCCCGACCAGTACACGCTGTCCGCGTTCCAGCAGCGCGAGCGCTCGACGCCGGGCCACGCCCCGGTGATGGCCGCGATCCCGCTGCTGTCGAGCCACGCGCCGTGGTCGCCCCTGCCGCAGCCGGTCGACTGGCGGGACGTCGGCGACGGTTCGGTGTACAACTCCATGACGTCCGGGAACGAACCTCCGGAAGCCATTTTCGGCCGCGACCCGAGCAGCGTCCGGGCCGACTACGCGAAGTCCGTCGAATACACGCTGAACACCCTCGTGTCCTACGTGCGCGAGCACGGCGACGACAACCTCGTGCTCGTCTTCCTCGGCGACCACCAGCCCGCCCAGGTCGTCACCGGTGCCGACGCGGGCCGGGACGTGCCGATCACGATCGTGGCCAAGGACCCCGCCGTCCTGGACCGGATCGCGGACTGGGGCTGGGACGACGGCCTCAAACCCGGTGGTCAGGCCCCGGTCTGGAAGATGAACGCCTTCCGCGACAAGTTCCTGACCGCGTTCAGCTCCACGTCGCCGCCGAATACGCCGACCTCGCCCAGCCGCTGACGCGGTGCGAACATGTGAATAAATCGACCCTTTTGGTCGATTGTCCACCTCACCGATTCGACAATTTCGAGCAGCGTTCAATTTCCTCCGCGCGAATGCGGTGAACTGTTATCGTCGCGACCTGCCGACCGGGGCAACTCCGCTGCGAGCGCGCGCGTATGGCACTACGAAGCGGAGTGCGGTCAGCGCGCTGCAGATGATGGTCGGCCGACGCGTGTCTGGGTGGATGTGTGAACTGGTCGTTCGGTGTTCTGGGTCCGTTGGACGTGCGGTTCGGCGAGTGCGGACTGGAGGTGGCCGCGCCGCAGCAGCGCAGGCTGCTGACCAGCCTGCTGCTCAGCGCGGGGCACGTCGCGTCCGTCGAGAGCCTGCTCGCGGTGCTCTGGGAGGACGAGCCGCCCGCGAGCGGGCGCAAGGCCGTGCAGGTGTACGTCTCCCAGTTGCGCCGACTGCTGGCGGACCGACCCGGAGTGGTGCTGACCGGGTCGCGGCAGGGCTACCGGCTGGACATCCCGCCGGGCGCGCTGGACCTGGACGTGTTCCGCGACCTCGTGAAGCAGGCGACGGGCACCGCCGATCCGGTGGCAGCGGGCGCACTGCTGCGCGGGGCGCTGGACCTCTGGCGCGGCACGGCCGTTCCCGACCTGCGCCACACCAGCCGGGGCGGTCGGCTGAGCGAAGCGCTGGAGGAGGAGCGGCTGGGCGCCGTGGAGTACCGGGTCGACGCGGACCTGCGGGCCGCCCGGCACCGCGACCTCGTGCCCGAGCTGACGGCGCTGGTCGCCGAGCAGCCGCTGCGGGAACGCCTGCGCGGCCAGCTGATGCTCGCCCTGCACCACTCGGGCCGCCAGGCCGAGGCGCTCAACGCGTTCGCCGAGGGGAAGCGGCTGCTGGCCGACGAACTCGGGCTCGACCCAGGGCAGGAGCTGCGGGCGCTGCACGCCGCCGTGCTGGCCGGGGACGTGCCCGCGCCGGTCGAGCCCGCTGTCCCCGCCCCACCCGTGGTGGCCGAGGAGCAGCGGGTCGTGCCACGGGAACTGCCCGCGAACCCCGTCGTGTTCGTCAACCGCGACCGCGAGCGGGAGCTGCTGCTCGACCTGCTGTCCCGCGCCGACCGCGAGCCGGTGGTCGGCGCGATCCACGGACCCGGTGGCCGGGGGAAGTCGGCACTGGTGCTGCGGGTCGCGCACCTGGCGGCCGAGCTGTTCCCCGACGGCCAGCTCTACGTGGACCTCCAGGGCTCGACGCCCGGACGCCGGCCCGTCGAGGCGGCGCAGGTCCTGCAGCACTTCCTGCGGGCGCTCGGCGCTCCGCCGCTGGCGATCCCGTCCGACCCCGTCGAGGCGGCGGCGCTGTACCGGTCGATGCTCGCGAACCGCCGGGTGCTCGTGGTGCTGGACAACGCCATCGACGCGAGCCAGGTGATCCCGCTGCTGCCCGCCGGGCCCGGCAGCGCGATCCTGGTCACCAGCAGGCGGATGCTGGCCACCCTGGACGGCCTGCACCTGGCGCTGGACCCCCTGCCGGAGCACGAGGCCATCGCGCTGCTGAGCGCGGTGACCGGGCTGGTCACCGACGAGGCGAGCAGGCTCGCGGCGGCCGAGGTGGCGCGCAGCTGCGGCTACCTGCCGCTGGCGCTGCGGATCGCGGCCGCCCGGCTGCGCAGCAGGCCGGACTGGACGCTGGCGTCCCTGGCCACCCGGCTGGACGACGAGCGGCACCGGCTGGACGAGCTGCGGTTCGACGACCTCGCGGTGCGCTCCAGCGTGCAGCTGAGCTACGAGGAACTGGTCCGCGACGATGCCGAGCGCGGCCGGGTGGCGGCGCACTCGTTCCGGCTGCTGGGGCTGCTCACCCTGCCGACGCTGCGGCTGCCGGTCGCGGCGGCGCTGCTCGGGCTCGACCCGATCGGCGCCGAGCGCGCGATCGACCCGCTGGTGGACGCGGGACTCGTGGACGTGGAAGCGCCGGGGGAGTACCGGATGCACGACCTGCTCCGGCTGTTCGCGATCGAGCAGGCCGAACGGGACGAGTCCGCGGAGGAGCGGGCGGCGGCCGTGACCCGTGCGCTGGCGTACTACCGCCACACGCTGCACGCGGTCCAGTCGACGCTGCGGCCGCTGGACACCTCGCACCCGGAAAGGCCTCCGCGGCACCACGGCGGCATCGAGCAGTGCCTGGCGTGGATGGCGGTCGAGACACCGAACCTGCTCGTCGCCGCCGAGCAGGGCGCGGCCCGGCCGGACGGGGCGCTGGCGGCGCTGGAGATCGCCCTGCTGCTCCAGGAACACCTGTGGAAGCAGGACCTGCACGCCGAGATCGCGCAGACCGGGCGCATCGCCGTGACGGCGGCGGAGCACGGCCTCGACACCACCACCGAACGTCTCGCGCTGGTCGTGCGGGGGTTCGCGGACCAGGTGGCGGGCCGCTACGGGCTCGCCCGCGAGCGGTACGACCGGGCGCTGGGGCTCTGCGCGGACGACCGGCTGGGCCGGGCGCGCGTGCTGGGCAACCTCGGCGGCCTGCTGACGAACTACATGGGGCTCGGGGAGGAGGCCGTGCCGCACCTGGAGGAGGCGCTGGCCATCCTGGACGAGCACGGGGTGCCGGGTGCCGGGGTCGGCATGCTGCACCTGCTGGCCCGCGCGCACCACCTGGCGGGTCGGGCCGACACGGCGCTGGAGCTCGCGGGCCACGCGCTGGACCTGGCGCGGGAGAACCAGGCCCCGCACAGCATCGCCATCTGCGTCGCGGACCTCGGGCTGCTCTACGGGCACCTCGGCGACCTCGACCGGGCGCTGCTGCTGCTCGACGAGTGCATGTCGCGGGCGCGGGAGGTCGGCAACCGCGAGGACGAGTGGACGACGCTGCTCAGCCGGTCGGAGATCCACCTGCGGCAGGGGAACTCCGCCGCGGCGCTGGAGGACGCGAGCACGTCGCTGGCGATGACCAGCCAGCTCGGCAGCGCGTACGGGAGGGCGGCCGGGCACCGGCAGATGGCCCGCGCGCTGCGGGCCGACGGGCAGAACGCGGACGCGGGGTGGCACCAGCGGACCGCGCGGACCCTGTTCGACGGCGCGGACGTGCGGCTGCCCGCGTTCTTCGAGTCGTTCCTCGGCTACCTCGACCCGGTCCTCGTGGACTGACATCACACCTCCCCCCGCGACGGCGGGTGCCCCGGTCCACTGTGGACCGGGGCGACCCGTTGCCTGTCAGTCGATCAGTCGCAGTGCTCGAAGCCGCTGGTGTAGGACTCCGAGTCCACCGAGCCGCCCCACTTCACGCACTTGTTCGAGGCCGCCTTGCGGACCGGACCGGCGTAGTAGGAGAAGCTGCCCGAGTCGGTGGTCCTGGCCGCGCCCTCGACCTCGAGGAAGGCCGAGGAAGCCGACGCCGTGCCCAGCTTGGTGTGCTTCATCGTGACGACGCAGTTGTTGGCGTTGCTCGCGTTGTAGGTCAGGTAGACCCGGCCCTTGGTGCCCAGCGCGGCCGAGTCGACGACCTTGTAGCCGGAGCCGCAGACCTCTTCGGCGTCGTACGGGTTGTCGTCCGCGCCGCCGCCACCGCAGCTGTTGTTGCTCTTGTAGTTCTTGGAGCCCCAGTAGAGGGCTGTGGCGCCGTTGAACTTCGCCTTCACCACGCTGCCGTCGAGCCGCTCCTCGAAGTGCAGGTGCGCGCCGGTCGAGCCGCCGGTGTTGCCGACGTTGCCGATGGTCTGGCCGGTGGAGACGCTCTGGCCGACCGACACCCGCTGGGCGGAGAGGTGGGCGTAGCGGGTGGTCCAGCCGCCACCGTGGTTGATCTCGATCCACCGGCCGTAGCTGGTGGAACCCTCGTTGGCGACCCGGCTCACCGTGCCGGAGGAGGCCGCGACCACCGCGTCGCCCTCGTCGTTGGCCCGGTTGAAGTCCACCGCGTTGGGCGGGCTGTGGTTCGTGCGGGTCTGGCCCTCCCAGGTCTGGGCGCAGGGGAACGGCAGCTGGAAGTTGGGTTCCGCCACGGCGGTCCCGGCGCTGATGGCCAGGCCGCCGACGCTCACGAGCAGGCCGATTCCCGCCGCGACGATCGTGTTGAGCTTCATGCTGGTCTTGCCCCCATCTGGAAGGTCCCGGCTGTCCGGGACCGCTGGTGGATCAGCTGATGTAGCGGACGGCGTGGGCCGTCCAGGAACCGCGGCCGTAGGTGCCGCGGATGTGCACGCTGTTGCTGTCGCGCGGCGGAGCCGCTTCGAGGACCTGGTCGTTGCCGAGGTAGATGGCGACGTGGGTCGTGGTGTTGCGGTCGTCGCCGTTGCCCCAGAAGATCAGGTCGCCCGGCTGGATCTGGCTGAGCGGCACGAAGTGCGCCGACTTGTACTGCTGCGTGGTGTTCGCGCCGATGTCGATGCCCGCGCCCTTCCAGAACGCGTACAGCGTCAGGCCGGAGCAGTCGAAGCCGCGGCGGTCGTAGTCGTCGCCGTTGGCCGGGTTGTTGTCGGGGTAGTGGTGGATGCCGTAGGACGGACCGCCCTTGCCGCCACCGCCCCAGGAGTACAGCAGCCCCTTGCCCATCTGGGACTTCGCCGCCGCGATCACGCGGTCGACCTTCTGCTGGCGGGTGCCCGTGGTCGGACCCGCCGGACCGGTGTTGCGGCCGTGGGTGTTCGTGCCGCCGTCACCACCACCGGGGCGCAGGCCGTCGGTGTCGCAGCGCGGGAGGCCCTTGACGAAACCGGTGATGCCGGTCTTCACGTACTCGTCGGGCACCCACAGGTTGTCCGTGGTGTGGTCCCAGATCTCGCCGCCGGACAGCGCCTGGCAGTGGACGGGGACCGACTGGCCTTCCTTGTACTTGTCGACGACCGCGCCGGGAGCGGTGGCGGCCTCACCCTTCTTCTTGCGCCCGTTGAGGTCCGCCTTCGCCGGGTACGACTTGGGGATGGCGCACTTGCCCATCACCATGCCGGTGGAGTCGGTGTCGACGTAGGCGTCCGGGATCCAGAGACCGTCGTCGGTCAGGTCCCAGATGTCGCTGCCGCCGTAGCTCGGACCGCGGTCCTGGCAGACCAGCGTGACCGGGCTGCCCGCCGAGTACATGTCGGCGATCCGCTTGCTGCCCACCGGGATGTCGGGATCCTTGACGGTCCGACCGTCCAAAGTGGTCTTCACCTGGTAGGTGCGCTCTTCGGCGGCGGTCGCGGAGCCGGTCCAGGCTCCCATTCCCGCGCCGACGAAGGCGAGTGCCAGCAGGCCGGTCGCGGCGCGCCGCAGCGCGGTGGACGTTCGGGTCAGCATCGGACCTCCGTGTGTCCTTCGATTTCCTCGCCCCAGACCCACCCGATCGCGAACGTGCACTGGGACAGCGTGTTGGTGCCGTACGACCACGCTTCGGCGGCGTTGGCCGGTGCGCAGTAGTTGCCTTCGGTCCGCGCGGTCGCGGTGTCGCTGCCGACGCCGACCATGGCGCACGGGCGGAGTCCCTTGCCCCGGAACTCCTGCCACAGGTAGGTGTAGGCGTAGTTCTTGCCGCAGCCCTTGAACTGCTTCACCGACGCCACGGTCCTGCCGCCGTCGAGCTTCAGGTAGCCCGTGGCCCCGATCTGCGTCGAGTCCGCGCACCGCGGGTTCGTCTCCGCGTGCGCCGGTGCCGCGAGCGTCAGGGCCGCGGTGGTCGCGATGGCGAAGGCCCCCAGGCCCGATGCCATGCGCCGCAACATCTTCGTGCTGTTCATCGTGGTCAGCCCCCTCAGGTTCACCACTGGATCAGCAGCGGACGTTGGTGCGGCCGTAGTCCGAGCGGGAGTCGCTCGGCATGGAGCCGACGGCGTGCGTGCACACCGACAGCGTGTTGGTGCCGCTGGACCAGTTGTCGGCCTTGTTGCCGGTGCACTTCAGGCCTTCGAGGGTGTACGGCGCGCTGCTGCCGGTGGCGACCGCGGCGCACACCTCCCAGCTGCTGTGGTTCGCCCGGTAGCTCTCCCACACGTAGACGTAGGACCAGTTCTTGTTGCAGCCCTTGAACTGCTTCACCGAAGCGACCTGCGTGCTGCCGAGCGTGACGTACCCGGTCGACCCGATCTGGGTCAGGCTGGAACACGACGGGTTGGCCTCGGCGACGGCGGGAGCGGAGAAGGCGAGGCTCCCGCCGATGCTCAACGCGCCTGCGGCGGCGACAACTGCGGCGCGGCGGGCGATCGTGCCGATGGACATGGTTCTCCTCGGGAGAGCTGTGGACTTCCCCCGTTGTGCGGGGGTGTCCGGCCTATCCGCTCGGCTGGACAACACGAACTCTCCGACACCGAGGTCGGAAAACGCCTAGGCGACGGTAAAACGGCTGGTGGCAAGAGTTTGGACCTTGAAGTTCACGATCTACGGCGTCGCGGCGAGGAGCGTCTTGCGGGCGTTCTGGAAGTGGTCGGAGCCGACGATGACGATCCTCCGACTCGTGGCCGCCGTCAGGTCGGGGGAGGATCGGGGCATGACGAGGATTGCTTTCCTGGGGACCGGGGTCATGGGCGCCCCGATGGCCGCCAACACCGCGAAGGCCGGGTTCGAGGTGCGGGCGTGGAACCGGACGCGGGCCAAGGCGGAACCGCTGGTGGAGCACGGGGTCGTCGTGGCCGACACGCCGCGCGAGGCCGTCGACGGCGCGGACGTGGTGGTCACGATGCTGGCCGACGGGCCGGGGGTGGACGACGCCGTCGGGGCCGCGGAGTTGGCGAACGGCCAGCTGTGGCTGCAGATGAGCACGGTGGGCGTCGAGTGGGCGGCCGCGCTGGCGCGGGTCGCGGACAAGGCGGGCGCGGTGTACGTCGACGCGCCCGTGCTCGGCACCCGGCAGCCCGCGGAGGCGGGCAAGCTCGTCGTGCTGGCGTCCGGGCCGTCCGACGTGCACGAGCGCTGCGCCCCGGTGTTCGACGCGGTCGGTGCGCGCACGGTGTGGCTCGGCGAGGCGGGCGCGGGCAGCAAGGTCAAGCTCGCGGCGAACGCGTGGGTGTTGTCGCTGACCAACGCGCTGGCGGAGAGCATCGCGCTGACCGGGAGCATGGGTGTCGATCCGGCGCTGTTCCTGGAGGCGATCAAGGGCGGCGCGATGGACACCCCGTACGCGCACAGCAAGGGCGCGCAGATGATCGCCGACGAGCACCCGTCCAGCTTCTCCGCCCGGCTCGCGGCGAAGGACGCGCGGCTCGTGCTCGAAGCGGGCGGTGACGCCGTCGACCTCGCGGGCGCCCGCGCCACCCTCGCGCACCTCGACGCGGTGGTGGAGGCCGGGTTCGGCGAGGAGGACCTGGGCGTCCTGCACCGGGCCGTCCGCCGGACCTGACCCGTGAGCAGCACGGCTTGCCCACGACCGCGGGCAAGCCGTGCGGTGCTCGGCTCGGACAGGGCCGGTTGACAGTGGCTAAGACGACCGGTCATATTGACCGGGTAAGCACCCGGTGACCGGCTGAGGAGAGACATGTCCACCTACCGCGCCTTCGAAGCGACCGGACCCGAGGACTTCACGCTGGTGGACCGGGAACTCCGGCCACCGGCGCCCCGCGAGGTCCGCGTGCTGGTCGAGGCCTGCGGGATCTGCCACACCGACGCGTTCGCCGTCAGCGGCGCCAGCGCGGAGCGCCCGGTCGTGCCGGGCCACGAGATCGTGGGCGTGGTCGACGCGGTCGGCGCCGGGGTGACCGCGTGGAGCGTCGGCGACCGCGTCGGGGTCGGGTTCCTCGGCGGGCAGTGCGGCGAGTGCGAGCGCTGCCGTCGTGGCGACTTCGTCAACTGCGCCGACCAGGCGCGGATCGGCATGAGCGTGGACGGCGGGTTCGCCGAGTACGTGTACACGCGCGGCACCGGGCTGGTGCGCGTGCCGGACGGCATGCCCTCCGTCGAGGCCGCGCCGCTGCTGTGCGCGGGGTTGACCGTGTTCAACGCCATCCAGACCGCCAAGGCACCCGCGGGATCGCTGGTGGCGGTGCAGGGGATCGGCGGGCTGGGGCACCTCGGCGTGCAGTACGCCGCCAAGCTCGGCTACGAGGTCGTGGCCATCGCCCGCGGCACGGACAAGGCCGAGCAGGCGCTGGGCCTCGGCGCGGACCACTACGTCGACAGCAGCGCCGTGGACCCCGGCCAGGCGCTGGCCGACCTCGGTGGCGCTACCGCGATCATCGCCACCGCCACGTCGGGCAAGTCCATGGAGCCGCTGATCACCGGACTCGCGCCGAAGGGCGTGCTGGTGATCGTCGGCGGCGGGCTGGACCCGCTGTCGCTCAACACGACGCGACTGGTCATCGGTGAGCGGGCGGTCGTCGGCACCCTCACCGGCAGCGCCATCGACAACGAGGACAGCCTGGCGTTCAGCGCCCGGCGGGGGATCAGGCCGCTCGTCGAGACCATGCCGGTGGAGCAGGTGTCACAGGCGTTCGCCCGGATGCTGTCCGGCAAGGCCCGCTTCCGGGTCGTGCTGGAGATGAAGCCCTGATCAGGCCAGGACCGAGTCGAACACGACGCGGAAGAAGGCGGCGAAGGACGACCCGTCCTTCGCCGCCCGCGCACCGATGATCGAGCCCTCCCAGGCGTTGACGATGAACAGCCCCAGCACGTCCGGGTCCTGGCCCGCGGGCAGGGACCCGTCGGCCCGCGCTTCGCGGAGCAGGGCCGCGATGGCGCGCGACCACTCGGCGAAGCCGGACCGGACGCCGTCGGCGATCGGCTCGCTGTGGTCGGCCGCCTCGGTGGTGAAGTTGCCGAACACGCAGCCGCGCGCGTACTCGAACCGCTCGACGTCGGCCACGAGGAACTCGAAGTGGCGGCGCAGCCGGTCCAGCGGCGCCGTGGCGTCGGCGGCCAGGTCCCCCATCCGGCGGGACGCGGCGTAGCGGCCCATCACCTCCAGCGCGAGTGCTTCCTTGCTCGGGAAGTGGTTGTAGAACGAGCCCTTGGGCACACCCGCGGTGTCGGTGATGAGCTTGACCCCGCAGGCGTTGTAGCCGTTGCGGTGGAACTGCTCGAACGCCGCGTCCACGATCTGCTCCCGCACGCTCGGCCTGGCCATGACTGCTCCTCCGCTGGTGGTCCGCTACCAATATGGGCGGTCGTCTCGGTTCGGGTCAAGCCGGTGCTGCCCGCGGCCGAACGCGGCAAGTACCGTTCGCGCGGATTGGCATGATCACGGGGGAGATCGCGATGCACCGCAAGCTGCACTTCCTGCTGGCCCTGACCTCGCTGCAGATCGTGCTGGTGTCGGTCAACCGGCTCAGCGGGCTGACGCTGTCGTACGTGGCGCCCAACGAGTTCCTGCGCTGGATCGACCTGCTCAACATGGTGCTCGGCTTCGTCTCGGTGCTCGTGTACTTCCTGCTCGCCCGGCACCTGGTCGACGTCTCCGACCGGCCGCGGACGTCCGCGCACCGGGCCCTGGACGTGGTGTTCGTCGTCGGCGCCTACCTGTACGCGTCGAGCTACGGCAGCCACGAGGTCACCAACTACCTCCACGAGCGGTTCTGCTGGACGTCGACGACGGACCTGTGCCGGATCATCGGCTACAACGACGACGGGTTCTCCCACTACCTGTTCTTCGCCGGGTTCATCGTGCTCAACCTCGTGGTGATGCTCACGCAGGCGGTCTCCCCGGACGACCGGCCGAGCTCCGCGCTGGACAACGTGCTGGTCGTGGTGAACGCGCTGTTCATCAGCACCGGCATCGTCGCCAACCTGGGGTTCGAGGTCATCGGGCTGGACCTCTACGTCGTCGCGGCGGTCGCCGTGCTCGCCGTCGTGCTGCTCCGGCGGCACCCCCGCCAGCTCGTTCTGAGGTACTACGCGGTCGCCTACGTGGTGGGCCTGGTCGCAACGGTCGCGATCAAGTCGATAATGGGCACATGACCACCGTCGTGCTGTTCCACTCCGCCTACGGGCTCCGGTCCGCCGTGCTCGCCGCCGCGGGTAGGTTCCGGCAGGCCGGGCACGCCGTGGTGACACCGGACCTGTACTACGGCAAGGTCGCCGAGACCCTGGACGAGGGGTTCACGCTGGCCGAGTGGATCGGCTGGCCGACCATCGCCGAACGGGCGCGCGCGGTCCTGCGCGGCCTGCCGGAGGACACGGTGCTCGGCGGGTTCTCGATGGGCGCGAGCATCGCGGGCGGCCTGCTGGCCGAACGCCCCAACGCCGCGGGCGTGCTGTTCCTGCACGGCACCGGCGCCGTGCCGAACAACGTGCGACCGGGCCTGCCGATGCAGCTGCACGTGGCCGACCCGGACGCGTACGCCACGCCGGACAAGGTCGCCGGGTGGGTGCGGGACGCGGCGGTCGCGAAGGCGGAGGCCTTCACCTACCCCGGCGTCGGGCACCTGTTCACCGACGAGGACCTGCCCGACTACGACGAGCGCGCCGCCGAGTTGGTGTGGCGGCGCTGCATCGACTTCCTCGCCGGGCTCTAGCAGCTAGTGCGCGGCCGCCAGCGCGCGGCCGATGTAGTTCGCCGTGAGCAGGGCGAAGATGTACGCCTGGAGCACCTGCACGAGTGCTTCCAGGAACGTCATCGCGATGGAGAAGGCGAAAGCCACCAGTGACACGGGTTTGAGCCACGCGGACGCTTCCAGCAGCAGGAACTCGCCGCCCAGGGTGAACACCAGCAGGATCAGGTGGCCCGCGAACATCGCGGCGAACACCCGGATCGCGAGTGCGAGCGGGTCCATGAAGAACCGCAGGAACAGCTCGATCGGGGTCAGCAGCAGGTACACGGTCTTGGGCACGTCCGGTGGGAACAGCTGGTTCTTCAGGTAGCGGCCGAGGCCGTGCCGCCTGATGCCGACGATGTGGAACAGCGGGTAGAGGATGATCACCAGCGCCAGCGGGAAACCCGCGTGCGCCATGGTCGGGAACTGGACCAGCGGGATGATCCCGAACACGTTGTTCACCAGGATGAAGGTGAACAACGACACGATCAGCGGCACGTAGGGCTTGAAGTCCTTGCCGCCGATCTGCTCCCTGGCGATGGTGTCGCGGCCGAGGTCGTACACCGACTCGGCGGCGAACTGGAGCCTGCCCGGCACGAGGGCGAGGCGGCGGGTGGCGGTCAGGAAGAACGCCACGATGACGACCACCGACAGCACCATGAGCACCATCGGTTTGGTGATCCCGGCGATGATCGCGGGCGGGAAGAAGTCCCGCACCCCCGGTGGGACGAACGTCGCGTCGGCCAGCACAGTGATCATGGGCGGGTCCCGTTGCACTGAGATTCAGTGAATCCCGGTGATTCGCCCATCACTGGACGAAGGTCCTCGTCTGATCCGAACCTCGGGAGGTGCGGTGCGAGGTAGACGTTTCACAGCCACCTGCCGGGCTAGGCCCGGTCTTATGGTCGGCTCCACGTCCGTTTCGGGTCTCCGGGCCACTCCCGGCGACCTGCCGCTCCACCAGCGCGGCCAGGTTGAGCGCGGCGTTCTCGTCCCGATCCAGGACCAGACCACACTCGTCACACACATACGTCCGCATCCGCAGCGGCAGCTTGGGTTTCACTGCCTGACATCCGGAACACGTCTTCGAACTGGGAAACCACCGGTCCGCGACCACGACCCGGCCGCAGTTCCAGGCGGTTTTGTAGGTGAGCTGGCGGCGGATCTCACCGAACCCCGCGTCGGAGACGACACGGGCCAGGGTCCGGTTTTTGACCATCCCCGACACGTTGAGGTCTTCCACCACGATGGTGCCG
>JBDSAJ010000101.1:0-20577 GCA_039922235.1 Umezawaea sp. | reverse complement strand
GATGACGGCCTCGGACTCCATCGTCACGGCGTTGACGACGAGCCTGCCGCCGGGCAGCAGTGCCTCCCAGCAGGCTTCCACGACACCGGGCGCGGTGAGGCCGCCGCCGATGAACACGGCGGACGGCCGATCGAGGCCCACCAGCGCCTCCGGCGCCTTGCCGACGACGACCCGCACGCCCGGCACACCGAGGGCGCGGGCGTTGCGGCCGACGCGCTCGGCGCGGTCGGCGTGGTGCTCGATGCCGACCGCGCGGCACGCCGGGTGCACGCGGGCCCACTCGATCGCGATGCTGCCCGCTCCCGCGCCGACGTCCCACAGCAGCTGACCCGGCACGGGCGCGAGCTGTGCCAGCGTCACGGCCCGCACCTCGCGCTTGGTGAGCTGGCCGTCGTGCTCGTACGCGTCGTCCGGCAGTCCGGGCACCCGCGGCCGCACCGCGGTGCCGACGCACTCGATCGCGAGCACGTGCAGCGGGTCCACAGTGGACAGATCGCCGTGCACCCGTTCCCCAGGCCCGCCAAGGCGTTCCAGCACCGTCACGACGCTGTCGCCGTAACCGCGGGCAGCCAGCAGCTCCGCGACGGCGGGCGGCGCGGACCCCAGCACGAGCACCCGGCGGCCGGGGTGCAGCACGGGGTGCAGCAGCTCCACCGGACGGGCGACCATGCTCACCACCTCGACGTCGTCCACCGCCCACCCCAGCCGAGCGCAGGCCAGCGACACCGAGGACGGGTGAGGCACGATCCGCACGCGCTCACGCCCGAGTAGGCGGATCAGCGTGGACCCGATGCCGTGGAACAGCGGATCACCGCTGGCCAGCACGCACACCCGGCGGTGCCGGTTGGACTCGAACAGCCCCGGCAGGGCGGGCAGCATCGGCGACGGCCACGCGATCCGCTCGAACTCGCCCGGCACCACGTCCAACTGCCGGGCGCTGCCCATCAGCACCTCCGCGGCCTCGACCTCGGCCCGACCGGCGGGCGAAAGCCCGTCCCAGCCGTCGGGGCCGATACCGACGACCGCGATCACACGGTCCCCAGTGCTCGGGTGACCTTGATCTCGATCACGACCCGCTGCGGGTTGGCCCGCGGCTGCCGGTACCGCTGGGCGTACCGCCGTTCCGCGTCGGCGACGACCTCGGGTTCCCGCCGCACCACCGCGCGCCCCTCCAGGGTCGACCACCGACGACCGTCCACCTGGCACACGGCGGCGGGCACGCCGTCCTCGCCACCCGCGAGGACGTGCAGCACCTTGTACGACGCCCCGGACGTGATGACCCGTGCCACCCCGGTCTCCAGGTCGAGCGTGACACCCACCGGCACGACGTGCGGCGTGCCGTCGGCGCGCACCGTCGTCAACGTGCACAGGTGGCGCTCGGCCCAGAACTCCGCGAAGTCGGCGCCCTTGTTCGTCAGCATGTGGACATCATGCTTGATGCCGCTGCTACGGTTGGAACGTGGACATGACGCGCCGATTTACCCACCCCCGGCCGGTAGTACCGGTCGCCGGGGTCCTCAGCGCGCGCTGACACTTCCCGGTGACGGACCGGCCGAGGGGAATCCCCCGCCCGTCCACCTCACCGAACAGGACTCCACCATGCTCCCGCGCGACCTCAGCGACCCCGCCCAGGGCGAGCACGCCATCCAACTGGTCCTCGACGACGTCCTGACCGCGGCCACGGACACCGCGGACCTCCGGATCGTCCGCGAGGACCCGGTGACCACGGTCGCCGACAACTACACCAACCTCGGCTACCCGCCGGACGCCATCACCAGGGATGCCCGCTACACCAGGTACCTGGACGACGAACGGGTGCTGCGCAGCCACACCAGCGCCATGATCCCGCTCTCCCTGCGCCGCTTGGCCGCCGAGGGCGACACCTGGGACGACGTCCTGCTGGCCTGCGTGGGCGCGGTGTACCGGCGGGACGCGGTGGACCGGATCCACACCGGAACCCCGCACCAGGCGGACCTGTGGCGGATCAGCCGCACCCCCCGCTCCCTGGACGACCTGGTGGTGGCCGCGGTTCGGGGGGCGCTGCCGGGCGCCACGCTGCGGATGATCCCCGCGGTCCACCCGTACACCGAGAACGGCAGCCAGGTGGACGTCCTCGTGGACGGCACGTGGCTGGAGGTGGCCGAGTGCGGCCACGCGGCCCGGCACGTCCTGGACCGGGCGGGCCTGCCGACCACCGTGACGGGCATCGCACTGGGCCTCGGCCTGGACCGGCTGCTGATGCTCCGCAAGGGCGTCACCGACATCAGGCTGCTGTCGGCCACCGACCCGCGGATCGCCGACCAGATGCGGGACCTCACCCCGTACCGCCCGGTCTCCAAGCACCCACCGGTGTCACGGGACCTGTCGGTGGCGGTGGACTCCAAGGCGGACGGCGAAACCCTCGGCGACCTGGTCCGCACCGCCGTCGGCGACCTGGCGGAGGAGATCACCATCCTGTCCGAGACGCCGGTGGACGACCTCCCGCCTGCGGCCAAGGCGAGGCTGGGGGCGCTGCCGGGCCAGAAGAACGTCCTGCTGCGAGTGGTGCTGCGGGACCTGAGCCGCACCCTCTCCGACGACGAGGCCAATCAGGCGCGGGACGCCGTCTACGCGGCGCTGCACCAGGGCACGGTCAGCCAGTGGGCCTCACCGTGAGCCTCAGCCACCGGCCTTGGCCGTGCCCCGGATCTCGTTGAGGTAGTTGTAGATCGTGTACCGCGTGACGTCCAGCGCACCGGCCAGGTGGTCGACGGAGTCCTTGATCAGGAAGTACCCGGCGTCGTCGAGCACCCGCACGACGGTGGACTTGTGCACCTTCTTCATCAACGGCACGGGAACGTCCACATCGGCCACCGCACGCTCCACGAGCAACCGCTGCAAGGTGTCCACGTCGCCAGGAAACGCTTCCACGACGCGTTCGGCCCTCCCGACACCGGCCTGATCGCTGTTCACGCACAGACATCCGACGGCCACCCCGTCCGAGTCGCGCAGGAACACCGTGGAGGACCGGATCACCCGGCCGTCGGGCGCGTAGGTCTCGTAGTTGGTGAGGTCGTGCGTGGTACCCCTGCGGACGAGCCCGAGCAGCAGGTCGGTCATGGGCCCGCCGACCTCACGCCCGGTCAGGTCACCGGCGATGGCCACGATCGAGTTGGGCAGGGCGCCGAGGTCGTGCAGCACGACCTCGGTGCCCGGTCCCAGCGCGGCGGCGAGGCTGTTGACCGTGGGCACGAGCGCGGCCAGCACGTCCGACCCGCCCGACACCTGCTCGATCACCTGGTGCGCAACGGGAACCGGCCGCCGGACCCCGCGCAGCGCGGCGGCGAACCGGGCGACGGTCTCCGGGGTCGTGGAAGCGTGCGGGGTGATCCGCACGTGCTCGGGCCGCACGGTGGCGGTCACCCCGGCGTCGACCAGCGCGGACCCGATCACCGACGCCGGGTGGTCGGGCAGGGTGAAGGCCAGGATGCCCGCACGCCGCTCCACCGCCGACACGACCTCACCCCCGGCCGCCCGCACCACCTCGGCCACCTCGTCCAGCCGGTCCGCGATCCGCGCCCCGATCGCCCGCACCCCGCCCAGTTCCACCAGTTCCAGCGCCTGCGCCAAGGCCCCGGCCGCGACCGGGCTGAGGTTCGTGATCGACCACCCGGCCGCACCTTCGGCCACCGGGTGCACGGAGTCGTCGAACAGCCCGGCGTCCAGTGCCCCGGTCCACCCCGACAGCACCGGGTCGAGCCGCTCCAGCGCCCGGTCCGACAGCACCATGAACCCGGTGGACCACCCTGCGCGCAGCCACTTCTGCCCGCCCACCACGAGCACGTCGGCGGCCTCCCACGGCTCGTCCACCACCCCGAACCCCTGGATCCCGTCCACGACCAGCAGCCGGTCCCCGACGACATCCCGAAGGGCGCCGAGGTCCGCCCGGTACCCCGTCCGGAAGTCCACCGCGCTCACCGACACGGCGGTGGTCTCCGGCGTCAACGCCTCCCGCACCGCCGACGGTGTCACCCACCCGCGGTCAGGCTGCAGCCACCGCACGTCGGCCCGACCGGCCCGCTGCCACGGGTATGTGTTGGACGGGAACTCGGCTGCGGACACCAGCACCTGCCCGGTCACGCCCAGCGCGGCCTGGAACAGCCCGGTGCTGGTGTTGGGCAGCAGCGTCACGTGGTCCGTGTCGCTGCCGCACATCCGGGCCGCCGCGGCCTTGGCCCGCAGCTCCTGCCGCATCAGGTCGTCCACAGTGGACGGGCCTGCCGCCGCGGACGCCTCCAGCAGCCGGGTCGACGTGTCGACCACGGCGTGCGAGGGCGGCCCGAAGCGCCCGAAGTCCAGGTACCCCTCCGGCTCGTGGAACTGGACGAGGTAGGAGGCCGGAAGCCGATTTGTCACCTAGAGCACCTTTGCCAGGAACTGCCGAGTGCGTTGATGCCGCGGATTGTCCAACACCTCCCGAGCCGTGCCCGACTCGACGATGGCGCCGTCGACCATGAACGCCACCTGGTCGGCGACTTCGCGCGCGAAACCCACCTCGTGGGTCACCACGATCATCGTCATCCCGTCGCGGGCCAGCGCCACCATGACGTCGAGCACCTCGCCGACCAGTTCGGGGTCCAGTGCCGACGTGGGTTCGTCGAACAGCATCACCTTGGGCTTCATCGCCAGCGCCCGCGCGATGGCCACGCGCTGCTGCTGCCCGCCGGACAGCTCCCGCGGGTACGCCCCGCCGCGGTCGCCGAGCCCGACGCGCGCCAGCAGTTCCAGCGCCTCCCGCTCGGCGTCCTTCTTCGACCGGCCCAACACCTGGACCGGTCCCTCGGTCACGTTCTCCAGGGCCGTGCGGTGCGGGAACAGGTTGAACCGCTGGAACACCATCCCGATGTCCCGCCGCTGGGTCGCGACCTCGCGTTCGGGCAGTTCGTGCAGCTTGCCGCCCTTCAGGACGAACCCGACGGGATGGCCCGCGACCCAGATCCGGCCCGCGTCGATGGTCTCCAGGTGGTTCACGCAGCGCAGGAACGTGCTCTTGCCAGCCCCGGACGGCCCGAGCAGGCACACGACCTGCCCTTCGTCGACGGTCAGGTCGACCCCTTTGAGGACCTCGGTCGACCCGTAGGACTTGCGCACGCCGTGCGCGCGTACGAGCGTCACCGGACACCTTTCCCGTAGGCGCGTTCCAGGTAGTACTGGCCGACGTTCGCGACGCTGACCACGATCAGATACCACAGCGCGGCGGCGATCAGCGTTTCCATGATCTCCAGGTTCCCCGACGAGATCCGGTTGGCCGCGTGGATCAGCTCCAGGAACCCGATCACCGACGCCATCGACGTCCCCTTCAGCATGTTGATGAAGTTGTTGCCGGTCGGCGGGATGATCACCCGCATGGCCTGCGGCAGCACCACCCGGCGGAACGTCTTGCCCGGCGTCATGCCGATGGCCTTGGCCGCCTCGACCTGACCGGGGTCGACGCTGTTCAGCCCGGCCCGGACGATCTCCGCCATGTACGCGCTCTCGTTGAGCCCCAGCCCGAGCAGGGCCGCGACGAATGCCGTGATCAGCACGTTCGTCGGCTCGTGCAGCAGGAACGCGTCAGTGAACGGCACCGGGACGGAGATGAACCTGAACACCAGCGCGAGGTTGAACCACAGCAGGATCTGCAACAGCACCGGAAGTCCGCGGAACAGCCAGATGTAGCCCCACGCGAACCAGCGGGCGACCGGGTTGGGCGAGCGCCGCAGCAGCGCCAGCACCACGCCGAGCACGATCGCCCCGGCCTGGGCGCACACCGCGAGGACCACGGTGTTGACCAGGCCGCTGATCATGATCTCGTGGGTGAAGAAGCCGGGAACGTCCTCGTAGAGGATCTGCGCGTCGGCCAGCGCGAACCCGAGCGCGGCGAGCAGGGCCAGGATCAGCGCCCCGACGACCCAGCGGCCCCAGTGCCGGATCGGGACGACCTGGAGGTCCTCACTTGCCATTGACGGTCACCTTGGTGATCGCGCCCTGGGCGACGTCCCACTCGTCGAGGATCTTGCCGTAGGTGCCGTCGTCGACCAGCGCCTGGAGCGCGGCCTGGACGGACTTGGTGAGCTGCGGGTTCGCCTTGTTCACCCCGATGCCGTACGGGCCGCCGTTGATCGGGTCGGCCTTGACGACCTCGAAGTACTCGCCCTTGCCCGCGGTCTGCGCGACGTAGACGGCGGTCGGCAGGTCGTTGAGGATCGCCGCGACCCGGCCGGTGCGCAGCTGGTTCTGGTTCTGCGTGTCGCTGTCGGTCGAGGTCACGGTCACCTCGCCCTTGCCCGCGGCGACGCACTTCGTGCTCTGCTCCTTGGCGTAGGCCTCCTGGCTGGTGCCGAGGTTGACCGCCACGCCCTTCCCGCACAGGTCGTCGGGCCCCTTGACCGAGCTGGGGTTGCCCTTCTGCACCATGATCGTGATGCCCGAGGTGAAGTAGTCGACGAAGTCGATCGCCTGCTGCCGCTCGGCGGTGTCGTTCATCGCGGCCATCGTCAGGTCGATCCGGCCCGACTGGAGGCTGGTGATCAGCGAGCTGAACGCCATGTCGCTGTACTCGACCTTGAGCCCCAGCTTCGCGGCGATGGCCTTGGCGAGGTCGACCTCGGAGCCCTTCGCCGTCTTGCCGTCCTCCGCGTAGAAGTTGTTCGGCGGGTTCTGGATGTTGGAGCCGATCCGCAGCGTGCCCGCAGACACGATCGTGGACGGCAGACCCGCGGCGAGCGCGTCGTCCTTCTTCACCGCCGAGACGATCGAGTCGGTCGACGGCTGCGGCCCATCGGACGCGGCGGGCGTACCCCCGTCTTCGTTGCCGCAGGCCACGAGGGTGCACAGCACGAGCGCGGTCACGGCAAGCCTTCGGATCAGCACGGCGCCTCCCAGGTCGAGTGGCGAAAAACTACAACTCCTTGTTGAAGAAGTCCACAACGAGTTGAAATGATCTGGGGAATCCTCGCGCGCGCTCGTTCGTTGGACGAGGCGGAAGGACTGCAGTCGAGCTAGGAGGACGCATGGCCACGGTGGAGCTGACCACGAAGAACTTCGACGAGGTCGTCGGCGGTTCGGACATGGTCCTGGTCGACTTCTGGGCCTCGTGGTGCGGTCCGTGCCGCCAGTTCGCGCCGGTGTTCGACAAGTCGTCCGAGAAGCACGGGGACATCGTCTTCGGCAAGGTCGACACGGAAGCCCAGCAGGAGCTGGCCGCGACGTTCCAGGTCCGGTCCATCCCGACGCTGATGATCGTGCGCGACGGCGTCGTGCTGTACGCGCAGCCGGGCGCGCTGCCCGAGTCCGCGCTCGAGGACCTGATCGACCAGGCTCGCAAGGTCGACATGGACGAGGTGCGCAAGGAAGCCGAGGCGCAGCAGCAGGGCGCGGCGGAGTAGTCGTTCGGACGGCGGTCGGAACTAGTCGGCGCTCCGGTCGCCGTCCATCGCCTTGGTGTCCCTCGGCGGGGCGACCGGATCGTGTTCCGGCGCCTGTCCCGCCTCGATCCGGCGACCCCGCTCCAGCTCCGCGTCGAACTCGGCGCCCAGCAACAACGCCAGGTTCGAGATCCACAGCCACACCAGGAAGACGATCACGCCCGCGAGAGCGCCGTAGGTCTTGTTGTACGAGCCGAAGTTGGCGACGTAGAAGGCGAAGCCCAGCGAGGCGATGATCCAGACGACCACGGCGAGCAGACCGCCCGGCGTGATCCAGAGGAACTTCGGCTGGCGCACGTTCGGCGACGCCCAGAACAGCAGGCCGATGGCGATGCTCGCGAGGATCAGCAGCACCGGCCACTTGGCGATGTTCCAGACCGTGACGGCCGTCGAGCCGAGGCCGATCAGGTCTCCCACCCAGTTGGCGACGCCGCCGCTGACCCCGATGCCCGCCGCGATGACCACCAGCAGCACCACCACGCCGAGCGTGAGGCCGAGGCGCAGCGGGATGACCTTCCAGAACGGTCGCCCCTCCTCGACGTCGTAGATCGAGTTCGCCGCGCGCATGAAGGCGCCGATGTACCCGGACGCCGACCACAGTGCGGCGAGCAGACCGATGATCGCCAGCGGCCCCGCGAACGAGCTGGTCTTCTGCAACCCCTCGATGCCACCGACGATGATGTCCCGCGCCTGCCCCGGTCCAAGGCTGTTCGCGCTGTCGACGAGCGACTGCGTCGCGGACGGCCCGAGCAGCCCCACCCCCGCGGTGAGGACCAGCAGACCGGGGAACAGCGAGAGCACGCCGTAGTAGGTGAGCGCGGCGGCCCAGTCGGTCAGGTTGTCCCGGTTGAACTCCTTGACGGTGCGCTTGAGCACCGCCCACCACGACCGCTTCGGCAGGTCGGTGAGCCCGTCGGGCATCCGGTCGGTTTCCCTGGCTGTCTCAGTCATGGCGGACGGGTAGCCGCGGAACGGCGTCACCACACCGGGTGATTGATGCCGTTGAGCAGCGGGTAACCGGCCTCCAGAGAGAGGAGGCGGTCATGGAGGGCAGTGTGCGCGAGGCGTCGACCGCGCAGTTGGTCGCCCAGCTGTCGGATCAGGTCAGCAGGCTGGCCAGGGAAGAGATCAAGCTCGCGGTCGCCGAGGTGCAGACCAAGGGCAAGAAGGTCGGCGTCGGAGCAGGCCTGTTCGGTGGTGCGGGTGTGCTCGCGTGGTTCGGCATCATGTCGCTCATCGCGGGGCTCGTGCTGCTGCTGGCGACGGTGATGGCGCCGTGGCTGGCCGCCTTCGTCGTCGCGGCCGGCGTGTTCGTGATCGCCGGGATCGTCGCGCTGATCGGCAAGAAGCAACTCGACAAGGGCACCCCGCCCATTCCGGAGCAGGCGATCCAGGGCGTGAAGCAGGACATCGCCACGGTCAGCGAAAGGGCCCACCGATGAGTGAGCAGAAGCAGGTCCCCACCGACCCGGCGGAGTTGCGCGCCGACATCGAGAAGACCCGCAGGGAACTCGGTGACACGGTGGAAGCGCTGGTGCACAAGGCGGACGTGCCCGCACGGGCCAAGGCGAAGGGTCACGAAGTGACGGAGAAGGCCGCGGAAACGGCGCAGCAGGCGAAGGTGAAGGCTGCCGAGACGGCGCAGCAGGTGAAGGCCAGGGCCGCGACGGTGACCGCGCAGGCCGTGGAGGCGATCCCGCCGCAGGTCAAGGTCAAGGCGGGCGAGGCGCGGGCGAAGGCGTCCGAGGCCGCGGCGCACGTGGCCGACGCGGTTCCGCCGCAGGTGAAGGCGAAGGCGGCCCAGGCCGTCGACGCGCTGCCCGAGCCGGTCGCGCAGCAGGCCAGGAGGCACCCGGCCCTCACCGCCGGGGTCGTCGCCGCGGTGCTGTTCCTGCTGTGGAAGCTGACCCGCGGGAGGGCGTGATGAACAAGGTCTTCTACCGACCGCTCGGGATGCTGGTGAGCGTGCTCGGCGGTGTGCTCGCCGGGAAGGCGTTCGGCCAGGTGTGGAAGCTCGCCACCGGTGAGAAGGAAGCGCCGAGCCCCACCCAGCAGGACCGCACGTGGACCGAGGTGCTCGTCGCCGCGACCGTGCAGGGCGCGATCTTCGGGCTGGTCAAGGCCGCCATCGACCGCGGTGGCGCCACCGGGTACGACAAGTTGACCGGTGAGTGGCCGGGTGACAAGCGGGATATGGACGGCTGAGCCGTCGATTCAGAAGAGTCGGCTGAGTCCTTGGTTCAACAGAGTCGGCTGAGTCCTTTGATCCAGTCGACAGAGCTGAGTTCCTCGGTTTGACACAGAGCGCCCGTTCCGCCTTGCGGAGCGGGCGCTCCTCGTCGTTCGGGGGCAACCCGGTCGGCGGGCTTGACAGGAGCCCCAGCGGAGCGCAGTTTGTTGCGTGTGACGGAACGCTGCGCGTGCTGCGCAACGATCGACGGTTAGACAGGAATTTGAACGCGCAACTACCATTGCCGTCGGCAGCACACCAGCAACCGGAGGAGCACCCGATGCCACAGCCAGGGGGCGCCGAACTCGACGCCATCCGATCCCGCCGGGACGACCTGCGGAGCAAGTACCTCAAGCCGCTGGCCGAACGCGGTGCCTCGCCGACCCAGGGCGTGCACCACATCGCGCTGATCTGCCGCGACGTCGAGGCGACGATCAAGTTCTACCAGGAGTTCCTCGGATTCCCGCTGGTGGAACTCGTGGAGAACCGCGACTACGCGGGCTCCAGCCACTTCTTCTTCGACATCGGCAACCGCAACCTGCTGGGGTTCTTCGACTTCCCCGGCCACGACCACCCGGACTTCAGCGAGACCATCGGCGCCGTGCAGCACCTCGCGCTGTCGGTGTCGGCCGAGCAGTTCGCCGCGGGCAAGGCGAAGCTCGACGCCGCGGGCGTCGAGTACCTCGGCCCGGACCGGGGTGTCGAGGACAGCCTCTACTTCCGCGACCCCAACGGCGTGGGGATCGAGTTCTACTACCAGGAACTGGCAGTCTTCGACGGCGAACAGCTGATCGACTTTTAGTACGACGACGTACAGCGGACAACGGAGGACGACGTGGCGCAGGAAGTCAGCGGCGTGATCGCTCGGGGCAAGGGTCTGCCGGTGGAGTTGACGACCATCGTGGTCCCGGACCCCGGCCCCGGCGAGGCGGTGGTGCGCGTGCAGGCCTGCGGTGTGTGCCACACGGACCTGCACTACCGCGAGGGCGGCATCAACGACGAGTTCCCGTTCCTGCTCGGCCACGAGGCCGCGGGCATCGTGGAGCAGATCGGCGAGGGCGTCGCGGACCTGGAGGTCGGCGACTTCGTCGTGCTGAACTGGCGCGCGGTCTGCGGTGCCTGCCGGGCGTGCAAGCGCGGCAAGCCGTGGTACTGCTTCAACACGCACAACGCCGCCCAGCCGATGACGCTGACGGACGGCACGAAGCTGTCCCCAGCGCTCGGCATCGGCGCGTTCGTGGAGAAGACGCTCGTGCACGCGGGCCAGTGCACCAAGGTCGACCCGGCCGCCCGCGCGGCGGCCGTCGGCCTGCTGGGCTGCGGCGTGATGGCGGGCGTCGGTGCCGCGATGAACACCGGCAACGTCGGCCGCGGCGACTCGGTCGCGGTCATCGGCTGCGGCGGTGTCGGTGACGGCGCGGTGGCGGGTGCCCGGCTGGCCGGCGCGGCGAAGATCATCGCGGTGGACACCGACCCGCGGAAGCTGGAGTGGGCCAAGGGTTTCGGGGCCACGCACCTCGTCAACGCCCGCGAGGTGGACGCGGTCGAGGCGATCCAGGAGCTGACCGACGGCTTCGGCGCGGACGTCGTGATCGACGCGGTCGGCCGCCCGGAGACGTGGAAGCAGGCGTTCTACGCCCGCGACCTCGCGGGCACGGTGGTGCTCGTCGGCGTGCCGACGCCGGACATGAAGATCGAGATGCCGCTGATCGACTTCTTCGGCCGCGGCGGCTCGCTCAAGTCCAGCTGGTACGGCGACTGCCTGCCCAGCCGCGACTTCCCGATGCTCGTCGACCTGTACCTGCAGGGCCGCTTCGACCTCGACGCGTTCGTCAGCGAGGAGATCGCACTGGACGGCGTCGAGGGCGCGTTCGAGAAGATGCACAAGGGCGACGTGCTGCGCTCGGTGGTGGTCTTCTGATGCGGATCGACCACGGCATCACCTCCGGCACGTTCTCGCTCGACGGCCAGACCTTCGACGTGGACAACAACGTCTGGGTCGTCGGTGACGACACCGAGTGCGTGGTGATCGACGCACCGCACGACGTCGACGCGATCCTCAAGGTCGTCGACGGCCGCCGCGTCGTCGCGATCCTGGCCACGCACGCGCACGACGACCACGTGCGGGTCGCCCCGGCGCTGGCCGAGGCGACCGGCGCGCCGGTGCTGCTGCACCCGGCGGACCGGGTCGTGTGGGACCTGACGCACCCGGACCGCGCGCCCGACGGCCCGTTGGAGGACGGACAGGTCATCACCGTCGGCGGCGGCGACATCCACGTGCTGCACACGCCGGGCCACGCGCCGGGAGCCGTGTGCTTCCACGTGCCGTCGCTCGGCGTCGTCTTCACCGGCGACACGCTGTTCAACGGCGGCCCCGGCGCGACCGGCCGGTCCTATTCGGACTTCGACACGATCGTCGCGTCGATCAAGGCCCGACTGCTTTCCCTGCCAGCGGAAACCATCGTCCACACCGGACACGGCGACAGCACCACCATCGCCGCGGAAACCGCGAACGTCCAGAACCCGTGAACGCCCGGCGCTGTGCACGCCTCGTCGCAGGGGGCGCGCACAGCGCCGTTCCCGATCACTGGTGTTAACGTGAAATATCCTCGCTAACGAACGGCGGTGGTGGAGCGACCTGTGGGTGACAAGATCAGCACGAAGGAGCACCCATGCGTTTCCGCTTCACGACCGCGGCCACCGTGACCGCACTCGTCCTGGCGACCGTGCCGTCCACGGCACAGGCCGCCGCCCCGGACGACTGCGCGTGGACCCCCACCGTCCTACCCGGACACGCGGGCAGCAGGCCGGGAGGCGTCACCGGCGTCTCCCCGGACGGCACGGTGGCGGTCGGCGAGGGCCGCACGGACGGTCCCATCGTCGGCGTCGAGTGGTTCGGGACCACACCGGTGAAGATGAACGACGTCGCTCCCGGCGTCGGCAACGCCCCGGCCGACGTGAACAACTCGCGCTACGTGGCCGGGTACACCTGGAACGAGGCGACCGGCGAGTCCCGGCCTTACAAGTACCGCGGCCTCAACTACCAGATCCTCCCGGTGCCCGCTGGACTCCACGGTGTGGCGACCGACATCAACGAGGCGGGAGACGTCGCGGGCTGGGCGGTGGACTACGACACCGGCGCCACCACGGCCCTCTTCTGGCCGGCCTCGGCGCCGCGCACGTTCGTGGTCGTCGGCCCCGGCCAGCCGGTCGGCCTCGACGACGCGGGCCGGGTCGTCACGAACCGCGGCCTGATCTGGTCGCCGGACGGGACCACCCGGACCATCAAGCAGCGCCGCGACGCGAAGCCACAGAAGTACGCGGACGGGCGCATCGCAGGATGGGGGTCGACCGCGGGCAAGTGGGAGGCCGTCGAGTGGAACCTCGACGGCAACGTCACTCGCGTGGTGCCCGGCGTCCAGAGCGTGGAAGGAGTCAACTCGCGCGGCACCATCGTCGGCTTCGGGGACACGGGCTCGGCGATCTGGAGCGACACGACGCCCCAGCCGATCAGCGGCTTCCTCAACGGCGTCAACGCGGCCAACACCGCGTTCGGCACCTTCGAGGTCGACGGCGAGGTCGCCTCGGCGATCTACACCTGCGCCTAGAACCTCGGCGACCGCTTCTCCAGGAACGCCGCGACACCTTCGGCGTACTCGGCGCTGTGCACGGCCTCGTCGTAGAGGGCGTGCACAGCGCCGTCCTCCTCGTGCTGCCCGTCGGTGATCAGGGTGACGATCGTCTTCGCGCCGCGCAGGCTCACCTGTGCCCGTGCCGCGATGGTCGACGCCAGCTCCGTGACCCGTGCGTGCACGGCCTCCGGCTCGTGGATCTCGTTGACCAGCCCGATCCGCAGCGCCGTGGACGCGTCGACGATCTCGCCGCTGAACAGGATCTGCTTGGCCCACGCGGGACCGACCACGTCCACCAGCTGCTTGGTGGACGTGAAGTTGTAGACGATCCCCAGCTTCGCGGGCGTGATGCCGAACCGCGCGCCCGCCTCCGCGATCCGGATGTCGCACGCCAGCGCCATCTCGCACCCGCCGCCGATGCAGAACCCGGTGATCGCCGCGATCGTCGGCTTGCCGAGCGTCGCGATGGCTCGCTCCCCCGCGTGCACCGCTTCGCTGTACTTCGCCGCCCCGTCCGCGCCCTTGCGCAGCGTCGAGAACTCGCTGATGTCCGCACCTGCCGAGAAGTGCTCGCCGCCCCGCAGCACCAGCACCCTGATCTCGTCGTCGTGCCGCACGAGGTCGAGCAGGCCGGGCAGCGCGGACCACATGTCGTAGCTCATCGCGTTGCGCTTGGCGGGCCGGTTGATCGTCAGCGTGGCGACGGGACCGGCCGTGTCGAGGATCAGGTGCTCACTCACCAGCCGAGCCTACTAGCGGGTCAGCCGACCGCGAGGACGTTCTTCCCCGCGGTGTGCCCCAGTTCCAGGTACCGGATGGCGTCCGCGGCCGCGCTCAGCGGGAACGTCCGGTCGATGACCGGCCTGAGCTTGCCCGCGTCGACCAGTTCGGCCAGCAGCACCAGGTCCGCCACCGGTTCCGTCGCGACCAGCGTGCACAGCCGCTGCCCGATGAACGGCGAGAGGGCCAACGCGCGGAGCTGGCGGTCCAAGCCCTGCAACACCTTCCCGCCGCCTTCGCCGCCGACGATCACCAGCGTCCCCTTCGGCGTGAGCGCGCGCCGCAGCCGGGACAGCGGGCGGTTGCCCGCCGTGTCCAGGATCAGGTCGTAGCCGTCGGCGAAGTCCTCGCGCGTGTAGTCAACGACGTGGTCGGCGCCCAGCGACCGCACCAGGTCCACCTTGCCGGAACCGCACACGCCGGTGACCTCGGCGCCGAACACCTTCGCGAGCTGCACGGCGTACGAGCCGACACCGCCGCCCGCGCCGATGACCAGCACCCGCTGCCCCGCGGTGACCTTCCCGGCGTCGCGCAGCGCCTGGAGCGCCGTGCACCCGGACACCGGCACCACCGCCGCCTGCTCGAACGTGAGCGTCGACGGCTTGGCCACCAACCGGTCCTCACGCCCCACGGCGTACTCGGCGAACGCCCCCTCGCACGTCCCGAACACCTCGTCGCCGACCCGCAGCCGCGTCACCCCGGCCCCGACCGCCTCCACCACCCCGGCCACGTCCATCCCCGGAACCCGCGCCTTGGGCTTCCGCAACCCCGTCACCAGGCGCACCGGGTACGGCAGCCCCCTGGTCAGGTGCCACACGCCGGTGTCGACCCCCGCCGCCCGCACCTTCACGAGCACCTGCCCGTCCCCCACGACCGGTCTGTCCACGTCCTGGAATTCGAGGACGTCGGCCGAGCCGTACACGTCCTGCGTGATCGCCTTCATGTTGTCTCCTCTTTGGCGTACTGGAAAACGTCGTCGAGAGGCACGCCGAACACCTCGGCGATCTGAAAAGCCATTTCCAACGAAGGCGAATACCGCCCCTGTTCGATCGCGATCACGGTTTGCCGACTCACGCCGATGCGCGCCGCCAGATCGGCCTGCGTCATCTCACCGCCCGCAAATCGCAGCACCCTGATCGAGTTCGTGACCCGAGTCGCCTTCACCACGGCCAGAAACCCCTCCGGTAGGCCGCCACCTTCGCCACGCACTCGGCCAGCCCCGACAACGCGAAGGCCAGGTAGAGCGCGTTCGCGATCCAGAACTGGTCGACGTCCAGCAGCGCCAGCACGAACGCCGCCATCCCGCCGACCACGACCAGCGACCGCCCCGAATGCTCACCGAAACGGCCGATCTCCCGATCCCGCTGATCCTTCACATCAGCGTCCTCGGGCGAAAACGTCGCCAACACCGTGTGCAGCACGATGGTCGTGACAATGGCACTGCCAATGGTCCACAACACCGGCGCCACGTAGGGCACGTCGACCAGCGGACCACTTTCCCAGCGCCCGAGGATGACGACGACGTAGACCGCGTAGGTGATCACCGACACGATCCCCATCATCCAAGCGCGTTTTTCTTCGAATGCCATAATTTGAATGTAAAGCAGGCCTGACACCGTGTCAAGCATACTTAACATCACCGGACACGAAGAAGCCCGCCCCGACTGGTCGGAGCGGGCTTCGGTGGTGGAGCTAGGCGGCCTTCGGGTACATGCCCGCCATGCCCGGCGGTGGGGCGAAGGGGTGCCAGTAGCCGTAGGGCTGGGAGAGGCGGTCGGCGACCACCCACATGACGGACGGGTTGTAGCCGAAGCCGAGGTGGCTGCAGGAGACCGCCACGTTCTCGCTCCTGGGGCCCGAGTCGGACATGCAGCTCTGCCACGGGACGATGCCGTCGGTCCTGGAGTAGATCGACGTGGCGGGCACCGGGAACGCGGGTCGGGTGTGCTCCGGCGGCGGATGTTCGGCTCCGGCGACGTAGAAGCGGGACAGCAGCTGGTACACGGGGTTGGCCCTGGTGTACTTCATGTCCGTCATGGCGTACGGGCTGCCCATGGTGATGACCTGGCGGACCAGCTCGGGGTGCTCCCTCGCCATTTCACGGGCGAAGATGCCGCCCAGGCTCCAACCGATGACGCTGACCTTGTCGGCTTTTCCCAGTTCGCGCAGCAGCGTGCGGATGCCCCGCACCGCGGGCACCGTGGGACCGATGTTGCGGCCGAGGCCCCAGCCGTGGACGTCGTAGCCGAGCTTCGCGAGGAACCGGCGAAGGGTGGCCGTTGAGCCGTCGGAGGCGCCGAGGCCGGGCAGGACGAGGACGGAGTGGCCGTCTCCGCTGGGGGCGGCGCGCAGCAGTTGCCTGGTGGCGGCGAACTGGCCGAAGTCCACGGCGGCTCTCGTCGGTTCGGTCAGGTACCAGAGGAGACCAGGGGCTTGACCCTCGACGGCCTGGAGAGGAGGCTCGTCCGGGAGCGGGAAGTAGGCGTCTGAAGGTACGGCTGACATCGCCATCCCCCGTTCCGTCGCAGTTGCACTACTGCATGTGTCCATGATGTTTCCTGAAAGTGAATTGCGCCACCCCTAATAAGTCTCGGTTGAGCACGCTCTCACCCCCCTGGACCTGGACTGGAGCAGACCGGGAGATCTACGGTCAGCACCGTGGACCGGATGAGCGCGATGGACGCAAGCTTCTACTTCGTCGAGGACGAGAACGTGCCGATGCACGTCGGCTCGGTGCTGGTGTTCGAGGGACCCGCACCTTCTTACGGCGACGTGATCCGGCTGTTCCTCTCGAAGATGGACAGCGTGCCGCGCTACCGGCAGCGGGTGAAGAGCCTTCCGCTGCACGTCGGACGCCCGGTGTGGGTCGACGACGACCACTTCCAGATCCTCTACCACGTGCGCCACACGGCCGTGCCCTCTCCCGGCGGTGACGACCAGCTGCGCAACCTGGCGGGCAGGCTGTTCGCGCAGCGGCTGGACCTGAGCAAGCCGCTGTGGGAGGTCTGGCTCGTCGAGGGCCTGGAGAACGGGCGCTGGGCGATCATCTCCAAGGTCCACCACTGCATGATCGACGGCGTGGCGGGCACGGACCTGATGCAGCTGCTCCTCGACTGGCAGGAGAAGACCGAGCTGCCGGACCCCAAGGAGTGGACGCCGCAGCCCAGCCCGTCGCAGTTGGACCTCGTGGTGGACGGCGTGCGGGATGCCGTGTGGACGCCGATCAAGCACCTGGCGGCGATCCCGGCGTTCGCCAGGGGCCTGCGCAGCGGGTCGGAGCTGTTGGACATCGGTCGCGCTGTGCTCAGCGGCCTGCCGAACACGGCGAAGCGGCTGACCTCGTCCACCGCGGGCTCGTTGAACGGCCCGATCGGGCCGCACCGCCGCTGGGTGTGGGCGAAGGCGGACCTCGCGGAGGTCAAGCAGATCCGCAGGACGACCGGCGGCACGGTCAACGACATCATCCTGACCGCGATCACGCACGGGTTCCGCGAACTGCTGGCCAAGCGCGGCGAGCTGGTCGACGGCCAGGTCGTGCGGACCATGGTGCCGGTGTCGATGCGCGCGGCGAACGAGCACGACCGGCTGGACAACCGGGTCAGCGCGGTGCTGGTGAACCTGCCGGTCAGCTCGCTGGAGCCGCTGGAGCGGCTGGCGTCGATCCGCGAGCAGATGGACGACCTGAAGGGCAGCCGCCAGGCGGCGGGCGCGGACGTGCTGACGAAGGCGAGCAACTTCGCCGCGCCGACGCTGCTCGCGCTGGGCTCCCGCGCCGCGATGCGGTTCCCGCACCAGCTGCTGCAGACCGTGACGACGAACGTGCCCGGCCCGCGCGTGCCGCTGTTCATGCTCGGCCGGGCGTTGAAGGAGATGTACCCGTACGTGCCGATCGCGAGCACGATGCGGATCTCCATCGGCATCTTCTCCTACCTCGACCAGATCACCTTCGGCATCAACGCGGACTTCGACGGCGTGCCGGACGTGCAGGTGCTGGCCGACGGCATCCGTGCGGGCTTCGACGAGCTGCTGGCCGTCGCGGCGGCCCCGGCGGAGTGATTCCCGGTCTTGTCCAGTCCGTCCTGCGACTGGCGATCCGACCGCTGACGGACCGGCGGGTGACCATGCGGGTCGGCGAGGCCGACGCGTCGATGACGGTCGCCGACGTCGACTGCACCCTGGGCGCGCTCGGGATGGCGCTCGGCCAGTTCGACGACGTGCGGGTCGTGGTGGAAGACATCGAGTGGGCGGGGCGGACCGCCAGGCGCTTGGCCGTGACCTGCACGAACGTGCACGTCAACCCCGGTCCGACCCTGGTGGCCGCGCCGGTCGACGTCGAGCTGGCCCTGGGTGCCCAGGACGTCGGGCGGCTCGACATCGACGCGGACGGCGTGCTGCGCTGGGGTCTCGTGCCGCTGGTGCCGTACGTGGAGGACGGCGAACTGTGGGTCCGCACCGGTTTCCTGCCGCTGCGCAGGCACGTCCCAGTGCCCGACCTGCCCGGCGGCCTGCGGTTGACCGGGGTCGCGATGGTCGCGGGCGAGGTCGTCCTCACGGCCCGGTCGGAGCAGTGGCGGGAACGGGTGCCGCTCAGCAGCCTGGTGCGGCTGCTGCGGTCAGCGTGAGCCGAGCCAGTCCAGCAGCCGGTCCGCGACGACGTCGGGGACCTCCAGTTGCGGCACGTGCCCGACGCCCTGGAACACGTCGAACCGCCAGTTCGGGTTGCGCGCCGCCGTCGCCTTCGCCGATCCGACCGGGACCAGCCGGTCCTTGTCGCCGGACATGAGGAACACCGGGACCTTGATGTTCTTCATCGCCCGCCAGTAGCCGCCGCGGCGGGCGTTGACGAAGACGATCGACTTGGCCGCGGCGAGGAACGCCTCGTCCAGGCCGGGCACCTCGTCGCGCTGCTCGATCAGGCTCATCGACGCCAGGATCAGCTCCTCCGGCACGGCCTTCGGGTCCGCGCACACCAGGTTCATCACCCGCTTCACCTGCTGGCGCGGCGTGAGGCCCGCGCGCGACTTCGCCAGCACCCGCTCCCCCATCCCCGGCAGGGCGTAGAGGAAGAACGTCGACATCACCAGCGGGTCCGGCCGGATGCCGAAGACCAGCGGCAGTGCGGGGTCGACCAGCGCCAGCGCGGTCACCGTGTCGGGGTTCGCGGCGGCCTGCAGGATCGAGATCATCCCGCCCATCGAGTTGCCGACCAGCACGACCGGCTTCCCGACCACCTCCCGCAGGAACCGGTCCAGCAGCCGCGCGTTCGCCGCGACCGTCGTCCGCCGCCCCTCGGGGTGGGTGAGCCCGAACCCGGCCAGGTCCACGGCCACCACCCGCGCGTGCCCGACCAGCCTCGGCGCCAGCAGGCACCAGTTCAGGTGCGACCCGCCAAGCCCGTGCACCAGGACGACCGTCGGCGCGTCCGGACTGTCAGGACCGCCGAAGTCGACGTAGTGCACCGGTCCGTCAAGATCGGCATAGTGGCTGGTCCCACCCCAGTTCGCCACGCTCATCGCAGTCATACCGACCAGTATGTAGGTTCGAAGCTACCAACCGGTAGAGGGGGCGCAGGCCGTCCATTCCGACCTGCGCATCCCCGATCGACGTGCGCAACCCCGAGCATCCGGCCGGGGTCTCCGGTCTAGCCCGCGAGTCTTCGCACCTCGTTGCGCAGTGGCCTGCGCTGCGGGTCGATGAAGGCGGGCGGGTGGAAGTGCGGGAGTCCGTCGGTCATCCGGATCTCCCACTGGCTGTGGTGGATCAGCGTGTGGTGGGCCCGACAGAGCAACACGAGATTGTCCAGGGCGGTGTGCCCACCGTGCTGCCATTCCTGCACGTGATGGGCGTCGGTCCAGTTCGGTGGCCGGTCGCACTGGGGGAACGCGCACCCACCATCGCGTGTCCGCAGCGCGCGGCGCAGGTGCGGGGTCAACCGGCGGGACATGCGGCCGATGTCCAGGACTTCGCTGCGCTCGCCCAGCACCACCGGGATGATCCCGGCGGTGCAGGCGATCCGGCGGGCGTCGGCCGCACTGATCACGGTGGTGTCGCCCAAGGTCGCGGTGCCGATCCCGGACACCAGGGTCTGGTAGTCCAGAGTCACGGTGACGTGGGGGCGTTCCCCGGCTTCGACCGGCAGGTGACTCGACCGGGAGGCCAGATCCAACAGGTCCACCAGCGCATCACCCTGACGCTCGGGCAGGGTCCGGGTGTCGGGTCCGGTCGCGTCGGGAGCGTGCGGCTTCGCGAGTGGCCCGATCAACGCCCGGAACAGTTCACCCTGCTCGGGGCCGAGGCGGCCGCTGAACTCCAGCCGCCCGTCGGTCTTGGTCCGCAGGTGCAACAAGTTGGGTGGCGGGGTGGGCTCGTGGTCGCTGGGTTCGGGGCCCTCCTGATCGAGCCGCGCCCGAATCCCGGCCGCCACCGCCCGTACCCCGGCAGGCTCGGCCGACCGCGCCACGTCGAGCAGGATCTGCTCGGCCTCGGCAGG
>JBDSAJ010000100.1:0-3688 GCA_039922235.1 Umezawaea sp. | reverse complement strand
CCGACCGGGTGAGCCCCGGTCGGGGGAACCGTTCGGTCCACAAGGGACTCAGGGTGCGGACCACGTGGCTACATGATCGCCGCCCAGCCCGTCACGCCGTCCGGCCACTCGAACGCGGCCAGCGCCTCCTCGTTCGCCGGGTCGGGACCGTCCACCTCGCGCAGGAACAGCAGGTCCGGACCGATCGCCAGGCCGAGTCCGCCCGCCGAGCTGGGCGCCTCGACCGCGCCCGGCAGGCCGAACACGGCGTCGGCCAACCGGTCGGCCACCCACACCAGCCCGAGGCCGCCCGGCCACTCCAGCCACCACTGCGAGCCCTGCGACCACGACCGCAGCCAAGGCGCCCTGGCGAACAGGTGGACGCGGCGCAGCAGCGCGCTGCCGAGCACCGCAGGGCCGGGGGTGCGGCCGTGCTCGGCCAGGTGCGCCCGTTCCGGCTCGGTCAGGTCGCCGTCGGCGAACGTGGACGCGAGGCCGCGGTCGGACAGCAGGCGGTGCACGTACGCCATGGCGACGTCCCAGGCGGCCGCGTCGACGCCCGCGAGCACGACCCGCGCGTCCGGGTCGTCCAGCACGTGCAGTTCGACGGCACGCGGGTGCTTCCGGACGCGGAGACCCGCCAGTCCCGCCACCCAGGTCTCCTCCAGGCGCGGCAGGAGTTCGTAGAGCAGCGGGCCGAGCGCGTGCTCGGCCAGGTGCACGCGCGGCACCGCGAACGGCTCGACCGCGCGGAACGCGTGCGCCGGGCGCAGCATGCTCGCGGGCGGGCGCAACTGGAGGTGGGCCGCGGCGTCGGAGGCCACGCGCAGCAGCGCGGACTCCAGCTCCCGCTGGGCCGGGGACAGCGCGGCGGGCAGCAGTTCCAGGCGCAGCCGTTCGGGCAGCTCGACGCGGCCTCGGAGGGCGTCCACGACGCGCTCGCGGTCGTCCGGGGTGAAGGCGGCAACGGCGGCCTTGACGGCGGGCACGGCCTGCGACAGGTTCTCGCCGGTGTACACCCGGCGTAGGTCGACCAGCTGGTCGGTGAGGGATGTGCGTGACACGGTGGGCTCCCGCTCGCACCGCCCGGCTCGGCGAAGTAGGACGCGCGCACTGTGCGTCGGTCTGGTGGTCGGTTCTCCTCGATGAGCAGGGGTAGCTCTACCCCGCGGCGGATCTGCCACCCGGTTGCCGGGGAGTGGCTCCAGCCTCACGTCTGCTCACGCACGCCGATGCCCAGCGTACCAATGGCCTGGGGTCCGGCGCTCGGGGATTTAGCCTGACCCCCAGAGCTGCTGCACGGTCATTGTCTTGCTGAGCGGTGCTGCCTAGCGTCGGGTTCATGGTCAACGGAGCCCGACGGTTGCTCGAAGTGCTCGTCTCGCACGGCGTCGAGGTGGTGTTCGGGTTGCCGGGTGTGCACAACCTGGCTGTGTGGGAGGCGCTGCGGGGTTCCGGTATCCGGATGATCGGTGTTCGGCACGAGCAGACGGCTGTGTACGCCGCTGACGGGTACGCGCGCGCTACCGGGCGGCTTGGTGTGGCGGTCGTGACCACTGGGCCGGGGGCGGCCAACACGCTCGGGGCGACCGGGGAGGCGATGGCCTCGGGGTCGCCCGTGCTGGTGGTCGCTACCGATATCCCGTCTTCGCTGCGGGCCGCTGGTGTTTTCCGGGGGGTGCTGCATGAGACCCGTGACCAGTTGGGGATGTTCCGGCCGGTGGTCAAGGACGGGTGGACCGTGCCTGATGCGGACTCGCTCGCGGCGTTCGCACACCGGGCTGTGGCTACGGCGCTGTCCGGGGCGCAGGGGCCGGTTTACCTTGGCGTGCCTACGGATTTCCTGACAGCGTCGGCGGTTTGGGCCGCTCCTGAGTCCGCTGAGGAGGTTGTGCCTCTTGATCTCACCGAAGCGCTGGGGTTGATCGCGGAGGCCTCGCGGCCGTTGATCTGGGCGGGCGGTGGGGCGCTGCGGTCCGGGGCGGGCGATGCCGTCGGTGAGTTGGCGCGGCGGTTGTCGGCGCCTGTGCTGACCACGTACGCCGCGCGTGGGCTGCTGCCGTTGGATCACCCTTGCGCTGTGCACGGGCCGGCGCACGTGCCGGAGGTTGGGGCGTTGTGGGACGACGCGGATCTGGTGATCGCGGTCGGCACGGATTTCGATGGGATGTCTACGCAGAACTGGGCTATGCCGCCTCCCCGGAAGCTGCTGTCCGTCAACGTGGACCCGTCGGAGAACTACCCGTCGGACGTCGTGCTCGTGGGGGATGCTCGGCGGGTGGTGTCGGAGTTGGTCCCTCTCGTGCCGGAGCGGCAGGTGGTCGACCTGGTCAGTGGGGTCAACGCGGCGGTGCGGCGGGTGGTCTTGGATGACGAGCCGCTGGCTGCGCGCCTGCTGGCGGCGCTGGAGGGTGTGTCCGCGACGCTCGTGGCGGATATGTGCGTGGCTGGGTACTGGGTCGGCGGGTTCCACCGCGTGTCCCGGCCGCGTGGTCTGGCGTATCCGGTTGGGTGGGGGACGCTCGGGTTCGGCTTCCCGGCCGCGTTGGGGGCGGCGGTTGTTGGGCGGGCTGTGGCGGTGTGTGGTGATGGTGGGTTCTTGTTCGCGTGTGGGGATCTTGCTACGGCGGTGCAGGAGCGGTTGCCGGTGACCGTGGTCGTGGTGGACGACGGCGGTTACGGGATGTTGCGCTATGACCAGGACGTTGCGGGGCATCCGAACACTGGGGTTGACCTGCATACTCCGGACTTCGTGGCGTTGGCGGCGAGTTTTGGTGTGCCTGCGGTGGCTGTTGATGGGTTCGGGGCCTCGTTTGAGGCCCGGTTGGCTGAGTTCGTTGCGGCTGATGGGCCGAATTTGCTGGTGGTGCGGGCGCGGCTCAAGCCCCCGCCCACGACGTCGCCGCGGTGGTATCGGCGATAGGGTGTCGAACATGGGTTCGAATGTTCCGGAGCGTCGCTGGCCTACGACGTTTGCTGTGGATGAGATGGTGCTCCAGCGGGAGTTTCTGACGTTCCTGCGGATCACCGCCGCGTCGAAGGTCTCGGGCCTCGACCCCGTGCGGGCCCGACTGGCCCCGATTTCGACGTCGCCGGTGGTCACCGCGATGGGGGTGCTCAAGCACCTCACGGCGGTGGAGCGGTACTGGATCTCTATCGTCGCGGGTGGGTCTGACCTGCCCGAGTTGTGGGGTGAGGATGCCGATGCGTCCTGGCGGCTCTTGCCCGACGAGACGCCCTCGTCGGTGATCGCCGAGTACCAGGCTGAGTGGGCGCTGTCGGATCGGGCGCTGGTGGGCCGGTCCCCCGACGAGCCGACCGCTGTGCCGGACGACAAGACCATCCGGTGGATCCTGACGCACGTGATCCAGGAGACCGCAAGGCACGTGGGGCACTTGGACTTCCTGCGTGAGATGGCGGATGGCTCCAAGGGCGAGTAGGCCACGTCTGGCCCTGGCTTCGGCTTCCAGCGGCTCGCTCGGTGGCTCCGGCTCTCAGCGTGCTGTGGCCGATTTGACTCGGGGACCCCTTGATTTGCCCCTTCATCGGGCGAAAAGGGCAGGTGGTAGAGCCCTGCCCGATGACAAGTTCAAGGGTCAAATCCTCCGAGTAAAATGGCTCTTCGACCCGTTCCGTGGGTGGTTTGGCGTGGCTGAACGGGCGAACGCCGTTCCCCGGCCTAGATTCCTGGCTTGTTGAGGACCGGAAT
>JBDSAJ010000099.1:0-4055 GCA_039922235.1 Umezawaea sp. | reverse complement strand
CCACGGCACACCGAGGACGTCCAGCCTGCGCACCAGCTTCGACCGCTCGCGGTCGGTCTCCTTGCGCAGGTCCAACCGGATTTGCTTGCCCTCGAGGCTCGGCGGGAACTTCAGCCTGCGCTGCAACCGGGCCACGTCGGCGGCCAGCGGCGACTGCGGCACCCCCGAGCCGACCTCACCCAGCCGCTCGCCGATCACCAACTTCTCGTGCACCAGCTTCAGCGGCACCTCGTCACCGCCGCACAGCACCGCCAAGGCGGCCTCGCTGACCTCGGACAGGCCCGGCGACGGCCTGCCGCGCAACGCCGCCAGCGTATCGGCGAGCCGCACCGCCTCGACCGCGCTCGCCGTCGACGCGGGCAGGTCTTCCGCCCGCAGCACCGACGCGGCGCGGGCGAACCAGCGCGGCACCGCGTCGCCCCGCTCGGCGCACTCCCACAGGTGCGCGTACCAGCCGGGGGAGTCGATCCCGGCGCCGTAGCCCGACGACGACGCGAGCCGCCCGTGGCTCCACGGCACCCACGTGCCGGACACCTTGCGCTTCGGCAGCCCCTTCAGCAGCGCCGCATCCGCCGTCGCGGGCGGCAGCACCCGCAGCGCGGGCACGTGCCACGCCCCGCAGACCACCGCGATCGGCCCTTCGGTCTCCTTCAACGCCTTGCGCAGCGACTGCCGCATGTGCGCCTCGCGCCGCAGCGTCCGGTCGTCCACCTCGTCGGCGAACTCCTCGCGCAGCGCCGTCATCGCCTCCGCGACGGCACCCGCCAGATCACGCGGATCGGCACTGGCCGAATGCTCGACCACGTCCTCCCACCAGCGCTCCGGGTCGTCGAACCCGGCCGCTTCCGCCAGCACGCCCAGCGGGTCGACCACGGCACGGGGCTCGGACGGCTCCGCGCCGAGCGATGCGGCGGCGGGCAGGTCGAAGAACCGCGCAGGCACGGCGTTGTGGTGCGCCCACGTCAGCGCCCGCCACTCCGGCGAGAACTCCGCGAACGGCCAGAACGCGGCCGAGGACGGCTCCGCCTCGTCGTGCAGCAGCAACGCCACCGGCGGCGTCAGCGACGGCAGGTGCTCCAGCAGCGCGTCACCCTCCGGCGGCCCCTCGATCAGCACGACCTCGGGCCGCACGGCCGTCAGCGCGGCCGCGACCATGCGGGCCGAGCCGGGACCGTGGTGCCGGATGCCGAGCAGCACCACCCGCTCCGGCAGCAGTTGGTCGCGAGGGGCCATCAGGCGCCGCTCACCGTGTAGCCGGAGGTGTCCAGGTCCTGGCAGGCCCGGTAGAGGTCGCGCCACTCGACGCGTTCCTTGATCACGGCTTCGAGGTACTCCTGCCACACCGCGCTGTCCGACACCCGGTCCTTGATCACGGCGCCGAGCAGGCCCGACGCCAGTTCGTCCGCGCCGAGCGACCCGTCGCCGAAGTGCCCGGCCTGCGCCATGCCACCCGCGATCACGGAGATCGCCTCGGCCGTCGACAGGCTGCCGCTCGGCTTCTTCAACTGCGTCCGACCGTCCACTGTGGACCCGTTGCGCAGCTCGCGGAAGATCCGCACGACCCGGCGCACCTCGTCCAGCGCGGGCGGCTCCGCGGGCAGTTGCAGTGCGCGACCGAGCTGGCTCGCCCGCGACGTCACGATCCGGACCTCGTCGTCCTCGGTCGCGGGCGGCGGCAGCACGACGGTGTTGAACCGGCGGGCCAGCGCCGACGACATCTGGTTCACGCCGCGGTCGCGGTCGTTCGCCGTCGCGATCACGGTGAAACCGGGAACGGCCTGGATGTGCAGGTTCAGCTCCGGCACCGGCAGCGCCTTCTCGGACAGGATCGTGATGAACGAGTCCTGCACCTCGGCGGGCATCCGGCTCAGCTCCTCGACCCGCGCCACCGCACCGGTCTGCATCGCCCGCAGCACCGGGCTCGGCACCAGCGCGGCCTCGCTCGGCCCTTCGGAGATCAGCCGCGCGTAGTTCCAGCCGTACCGCACGGACTCCTCGCTGGTGCCCGCCGTGCCTTGCACGACGAGCGTCGAATTGCCGCTGACCGCCGCCGCCAAGTGCTCGGACAGCCACGACTTCGCGGTGCCCGGCACGCCGACCAGCAGCAGCGCCCGGTCCGTCACGAGCGTGCCGACGGCCACCTCGACCAGCCGCCTGCTGCCCACGTACTTCGGCGTGATCACCGTGCCGTCGGGCAGCGTGCCGCCCAGCACGTACGTCACGACAGCCTGCGGCGACATGTTCCAACGCGGCGGGCGGGGCCGGTCGTCCGCCGCCGCCAACGCGACCAGTTCGGCGGCGTACTGCTGTTCCGCGGCGGGCCGCAGCACGGTTTCGGTCGTCACTGGACGGGTTCCTTCCGGTCGAAAGCCTGGCTGAGTTTCATGCGGAGCCGAAGCACCTCTAGTTCGACCGAGTGCTCCGGCCACCGCTCGGTGATCCGCGCCCAGTTCGCGCCGAGCACCTCGGCGTCGCCCCGCGCCAGCAGCACGGCGGGCGGGCGCCCGGCCCGCCACCTCGGGTCGCGCATCGCGGAATAGCGTTCGAGCAGCGCCGCCGTCGACTCCGCCGACCACGGCGCGGGCAGCTGCGAGCACGCGTGGTCCAGCAGGTCGTAGTTCCACTGGTGCGACACGGCGATCACCGTCCGCGCGGACAGTTCCGCGGGCAGCGACGCGAGCATCTCCAACTGCTCCATGCCCGTCAGCGTCCGCGTCGCGGCCACCGCCCACGGGCTCGCGTCGACGGCCCTCGCCAGCCGCTGCGCCACCCCGCGCAGCTGCGCCGCCGCCCACGGCCCCGTGGACAGCACGTCCGCCGCGCCCTCGTCGTCGGTCGCCAGCCGGTCCGTCCAGTACGTCGTCGGAACGCTCGCCGCGGCGGCCCGCACCCGGCCGGCCACGCCGACCTCGGACCCGTCGCGCAGCAGGTCGCGCGCCTCCTCCTGATCGGGGAGGACCTCGGCCCACAGCCCGTCGATCCGCACGTCCAATCCGCCGGCGGTCACCTCCATACCGCGGTCCAGCCGGGTAGCGGCCCGCGCCGCCAACGCCGAACCGGGCAGCAGCCGCAGCAACCGGACCGCTTCGTCGTGCACGCCGATCGCCCGGTCGTCCAGCGCCAGCTCCAGCAGTTCCTCGTCCTCGGCACCGAGCCCGGCCTCGACGGCGCTCACCAGCACCTGCCGGTCGACCGCGCGCCGCTGCGCCGCGAACTGCTCGGCCAGGAAGGCCCGCGTGCCCACGGGATCTGCCCGCCGCGCCCGGCGCAACGCGGCCAGCCGCTGGGTGCCGGGCAGGTCCAGCACCTCGGCGAGGTCGACCAGATCCGCCGACACCCCCGTGCCGGTCGCCCACGCCCAGCCCGGCCGCGTCCCCGCCAGCCACCGGCCACGCGGCCCGAGCACCGCGGCCACCGCCGAGCGCAGCCCCGGATGCGTCGTGCCCAGCACCAGCAGTTCCGGCAGCGACCGGTGCTCGGCCACCTCGCCCGCCGCCCGCGCCTTGCCGCACCACTCGGTCAGCAGCACCTGGTCGTCGACCGCCACGATCTGGGTGAACACCTGCCGGGCCGCCTCGCCGACGACCCGGTCCTCCGACCTCGGCGCGGCCGCCAGCTCAGCCGACTCGACCACCGCGGGCACCGACGCCCCGAACCCGGCCGGCCCCACCGCCGCGCAGTCGTCCAGCAGCGCGCTCGGGTCGCCGCCGCCCCGGTGCGCGCCGACCAGCAGCCGCCGCACCACGTCGTCCCGCTGCTCCTGAACGCTCACGCCGCACCTCGCAGCGCGGCCACCGGCACGACTCGCCGTTCGCGGCCGACCAGTGTTCGGCCCGTGCCGCGAGCGGGCACGCAGCGCGGGGCGATGAGCAGGCGAAGGGCCGGCGCGGTCTGGTTCACGGTGAGGTCTCCGGTGTGCGTCAGTGAGTTCGGGATGCCCAGGTGAGGGACATGTCGTGTCTGAGTGGTCATCCGACCGGCTCCGGGGACTTGCCGGGTTCGGCGACGGCGCCCAGCCGGAGGGTGTGGCCGTTCCAGAGGCCCCAGGCGTCGAA
>JBDSAJ010000098.1:0-5838 GCA_039922235.1 Umezawaea sp. | reverse complement strand
GTAACTGGTCAGGTTGTTTGTAGGGCTTGATCGTCTCTGTGGGATGATCTTGGGGTGCAGGCCGGGGATGGGCGTCCGTCGTATGACGTGCTTGCCGCCCTGGTGGTGCGTCAAGCGGCGGTGATCGAGGAGTTGCGAGCCGAGGTCGCCGTTCTGCGGGCTGAGAATGCCGAGTTGAAGCGCCGGTTGGGGATGGATTCGACCAACTCCTCCCTGCCGCCGTCCTCGGACTCGCCGTTCACGAAGCCGGCGCCGAAGTCGTTGCGGCGTAAGAGTGGACGCAAGCCGGGTGGGCAGCCCGGGCATCCGGGTTCGACGTTGGCGCTGGTCGATGACCCGAACGAGCGCAAGCGGCACGAGCCCGGCCCGTGCGGGGGCTGCGGTGCCGGCCTCACGAACGCACCCGAAGTAGGGATGGAGCGCCGCCAGGTGTTCGACCTGCCGCCGATCACGGTGCGGGTCACCGAGCATCAGCTCATCGCGCGCCGCTGCGAGTGCGGGACCACCACCCGCGGCACCGCGCCGCAGGGCGTGACCGCGTCGGTGCAGTACGGGCCGCGGATCACCGCGATCATCCTGTACCTGTACGCCGGGCAGTTCCTGTCCAGGAAACGCACCGCGCAGGCGCTGGCCGAGTTGTTCGGCACCCCGGTCTCCGAGGGCACCGTGGCGACGGTGACCACGCGCGCCGCCGCCGGGCTGGGTGAGTTCCTGTCGCAGGTCACCGACCGTATCGCCGAGGCCGAGGTGGCCGGTTTCGACGAGACCGGACTGCGGGTGGCCGGCAGCTTGCATTGGGTGCACTGCGCCCGCACCGACCGCTACACCTTGATCACCTGCCACCCCAAACGCGGCACCAAGGGCATCGACGCCGCCGGTGTACTGGGCCGCTGTCGTGGTGTCGCGGTGCACGACGCGTGGGCACCCTATGACACCTACGCCGAGGTCGACCATCAACTCTGCTGCGCCCACGCGTTGCGAGAACTGGCCGCCGTCACCGACGCCACGCCGTCGGACGCCGACTGGTGCTGGGCTACTCAGACCGCTGACGCGCTCGTCGCGATGCAGAAGCTCGTGGCCGACGCCATCGCCGCCGGCGCTGACACCCTCGACCCCGACGCGCTGGGCATGCAGGTCCAGCTCTACCGCTCGGCCGTGCAGATCGGCATCGCCCAGACTGCCATCCGTTCCAGCGCGATGATGAAGAAGCACAACGCGCTCGCCCGTCGGCTGCTCAACCGGCAAGGCGACTACCTCCGGTTCACCACCAACTGGCGGATACCGCCGGACAACAATGGCTCGGAACGCGACATCCGCATGATCAAGCTCCGCCAGAAGGTGTCCGGTTGCCTGCGCACCCTCACCGGAGCCCAACAGTTCTGCGCGATCCGCAGCTATCTATCCACTGCCGCGAAACACGGCAGGCACTTCTTCGACACCCTCGTCATGCTCACCGAGGGACGTCCCTGGCTGCCCGCAACTCCCTGAACCACCGCTCAACGACCTGACTAGTTACGCCCGAACAACGTCCGGTCCGGCAGGCGCCGCGCACGGGGAGGGGCCCGCCGCGGCTGCGACGGGCCCCTCCGGCCGAGCGTGGGGATCAGCCCCGTGACAGCGGCGTGTACCGGTCGTCGGCCACACCGCGCCGCGCGGTCGTCCGGCGGTCGTCGATCGACGCCCACTGGACGCCGTACACGTCCCGCACGGTGACCTCGTGGCGCAGCAGGTCGTGCGGGTACCCGAGGTCGAACGCGGCCGCGCGTTCGAGCCGGGCGACCTGGTCGGCGGCGAGCACGACGTCGGCGGCGCCGAGGTTGTCCCGCATCTGGTCGACCTTCGTCGCACCGAGCAGGGGGATCACGACGCCGGGCCGCGACCGCACCCACGCGATGGCGACCTGGGCAGGCGTCCACCCGCCCTCGGCCGCGACCTTGCCCACCTCGACCACGACGTCGTCGCCGCCCGCCAGGCTGTGCTCGCGCGGCTGGACGGTCAGCCTGCCCCGGCCACCCGTCAGGTACTTGCCGGTGAGCCTGCCCTCGGCGAGCGCTCCCCAGGCCAGCACGGGGATGTCGAACTGCCGCGCCATGGGCAGCAGGTCCCGCTCGGCGGCGCGCTCCAGCAGGTTGTACCGGATCTGCAGCCCCACGAACGGTGACCAGCCGCGCAGTTCGGCGAGGGTGTTGGCCTGCGACACCTCCCACGCGGGCCAGTTGGAGGCGCCGACGTGACCGATCTTGCCCAGCCGCACCTGGTCGTCGAGCGCGCGCATCAGCTCGGGCACCGGCATCAGCGTGTCGTGCGCGTGCACCCACAGCAGGTCGATGTGGTCGGTGCCGAGCCTGCGCAGGCTCGCCTCGATCGACGACACCAGGTTCTTGCGGTGGTTGCCCGCGGAGTTCACGTCGTCCAGGTCGGACTGCAGGGTGAACTTGGTGCCGATGACGAACCGGTCCCGCCTGCCGCGCAGGAGTTCGCCCAGGTACTCCTCCGACGTCCCGCCCGTGTAGTGGTCGGCGGTGTCGACGAAGTTCCCCCCTGCCTCCTCGTAGAGGTCGAGAATCCGGGCGCTCGTCTCCTTGGGCGCGCCCCACCCCCAGTCCTCGCCGAACGTCACTGTTCCGAGCGCGAGTTCCGAGACCCGCAGCCCGCTCCTGCCCAACACCGTGTAGCGCATGGAACCTCCTTGGTGGGTTTGGTCTTCCGCTAGGCCGTGACGAGCGGGCTGTACTGCTCGTAGAGCTCGATCAGCTCACCCGCGGCGCCCTTGACGAACGCGACGCGCACGAGCATCTCGGGCTCTCCGTTGATCGTCACCGTCGTGGGCTCGCCCGACCAGTCGTCGAACGGGAACGCCGACCCGCCCGCGGCGAGGCAGCGTTCGTAGGATTCGTCCACATCGGACACCGCGAGCGCGATGTGCTGCAGGGGTCCGGAAGCGGAGTCCCGCCCGGCCTCTCCGCCGGGGAACAGCTCGATATAGGTCTCGCCTTCCAGTTCGACGTACACGCCCCGACCGCTGTAGACGACTGGGCCGGTGGCGGTGAAGGTCTTCGTCCACTCGTAGGTGCGGGAGAAGCCGAGGCCGTCGCGGTAGAAGCGGAGCGCCTCGTCCACGTCCGGGCAGAGGATGGCCACGTGCAGCAGCGTCGCGGCGCCGGGCGGGCGGATGGTCTTGGGGCTCATGGTGATCTCTCCTCGGTCGTGGGGTCAGCGGGTCCCGGCGGGCTCGCGGACGAGCCAGGCGCCGAGGCGGTCGGGCAGGGCGGCAGCCCCGGCCGCGGGAGCGGTCAGCGCGACGTGGCCGTCCGGGCGCACGAGCACGGCGTGCGGCAGGCCGGGGTCCACGGCGATCGCGAGCGGGACAGGAGCGCTCGCGGCGGCTTCCTTCACCGCGACGGCGTCGGCTTCGGAGGGCAGGACGAGCGACCAGCCGATCCCGGTCGCCATGCCCGCGCGGGGAGGCATCCGGTCACCGACAGCGGGTGAGGGGCCGCCGTCGCCACCGCCGTAGGTGATGGCGAGCTGGGCGAGCCTGCGGGCGAGCCAGCCGGAGAACTCGGGTAGCTCGCCCAGCACCCCGAGCATCCGGTTGCGCAGGTGGATGCTGTCGGGGTTGCTCATGGTCGACACGTCATGGAGCTGCGCGGTGAACGCGAGGAGCCCCTGCGCCATCGGCCTGCGCTCGCCGTCGTAGGTGTCGAGCAGCGCGCGTCCCGCCGTGCCGTCCAGGACGGCGGCGAGCTTCCACGCCAGGTTGAACGCGTCCTGGATGCCGGTGTTCAGCCCCTGGGCGCCGACCGGGCTGTGGACGTGGGCGGCGTCGCCGACGAGGAAGAACGGCCCGCGGCCGAACGTGTCGGCGAGGCGGTGGCGCACCCGCCAGATCGACACCATCTCCAGCGAGCTCACCTTCGCGCCCGCCGCGGCGGGCCCGCGCGCGTCGAGCATCTCCTGTACAGCGGCCAGGTCCGGCACCGGGGTGTCGTCCTCCACCAGGGCGACCATCCGGTAGAGCGGGCCGGGGAGGTGGGAGATCGCCGCCAGCCCGGCCGGCGAGAAGAAGAAGCTGATCTCGCCCTCCGGCCCCTCCCAGTCCATGACGAACTCGAGGAGCGCGAAGTTGTGCGGGCGCTCGTGCCCGGCGAAGTCGATGCCCGCCCGCTGCCGCACGACGCTGTGCAGGCCGTCGCAGCCGACGACGTACCGGGCGCGGATGGACCGGACCTCGCCGGTCGCCTCGTCGGTGACGAGCGCACCGACACCGGGGTGCTGTTCGTTCACGTCGAGCAGCGACCACCCGCGGAAGACGTGGCCGCCGACCTCGGCGAGCTTGGCGTCGAGCACCTGCTCCGTCGTCTCCTGGGGGATCGCCAGCACGAACGGGTACGGGGTGTCGAGCTCGTCGAAAGGTGTCTGCAGGAGCAGCCGCTCACCGTCGCGGGCGGCGAACGCGCGGCCGGGTCGCCCCCGCGCCACGAGCTCGTCCGCCACGCCGACCGCGGCGAGCGACTCCAGGGTCCGCGCGTGCAGCGCGGCCGCCCGCGAGTTCGGCGCGGGCGCGGTCTGCCGTTCCACGACGACGTGGTCGACGCCGAGTGCGGTCAGCGCCAGCGAGAGCGCGAGCCCCGTGGGCCCGCCGCCGACGATCAGGACGTCCGTGCTGCTCGGCAAGCGGCGCTCACCGTGGTCACTGGTCACTGGATCTTCTCCCGATGGGTAGCGGAATTCCGTATCCGCCCTGCGTGAATCGGCGCGCGGAATCCGCGTTTCGAATTCATGCGGACTACACCAGTGTCCGAAGAGCTGCTCCACCGCACAAGCACGAGTGAACGTTGTGAGTGCGGAGGAAATCATCTCCGACCGCACGTGACGTAGTGCCCGCGAGTCGCACACAATCGTTCCGACCCACCTGCGGAGAACACTACGGTGTTCGCCGGGACGACAGGAAAGGGGAACACCGCTGTGACCACTGATCACGAACGACGGCGGCGGAACGCCGCCACTCTCGACGTGTACTTCGAGCGCCTCTCCGCGCTGGACGTCGAAACGTGGATAGAGCTCTGGGCGGAGGACTGCACCCAGATCATGCCGTTCGCCGCGGGCGGCCTCCCCGGCACGGTCCGCGGGAAGGAGCAGGTGCGAGCCCTCTACCAGGGCATGGCCGACGGGTACTCCGAGCTGCGGTTCACCGACCTGGAGGTGCTGCCGCTCGGCGACGCCCACAAGGTCTTCGCCAGGTGGCGCCCGCGCGGCACCTTCCTGGACGGGACGCCCTACGCCAACGAGAACGCGGCCCTCTTCGAATTCGACGACGACGGTCGAATCGTCGTCTTCACGGAGTACTTCAACCCGCTGATCGTCCTCGAACACTTTCCGTCGAACTGATCCGGACTGGAGGAACCATGGCAGAACAGGGCACCGAACGGCACGTGGACACGATGCGCCACTATTTCGAACTGCTGGAGAACAAGGACATCGACGGGTGGCTCGACCTCTGGGCCGAGGACGGCGTGCAGTTCATCCCGTACGCGACCGGAAACCTCCCCGACGCCGTCCGGGGAAAGGCGGAACTGGGCAAGCTCTACCGCGAGATAATCCACAGCTATTCCCGGCTGCGCTACACCGCGCTGGAGATCCACGCCGTGGACGGCGCCGATCGGGTCTTCGCCCGGTGGCACCCGGTCGGCGAACTCGTGGCGGGCGGCGAGTACGAGAACGACAGCGTCGGCCTCTTCGACTTCGACGAGGACGGGAAGATCGTCAGCTACACCGAGTGGTTCAACCCGCTCGGGTTCGGCGAGAGCTTCGAGATCTCCTGACGCGAGCGGAACG
>JBDSAJ010000097.1:0-7928 GCA_039922235.1 Umezawaea sp. | reverse complement strand
ACTTTCTTCACCAATTCGTGTCATCGAGTCGATCTTGCATTGTCGGTAGAATTATAGCTATGAGCGACAATGAGATCCTTGAGCTTGAAGAAATCGCATTGGAATGCCACCGGAGCATCAATTCCCTGCACGCCCGCCTACTGCGCGCGATAGCCGCAATAGCCGCCCACTCCGACGGCCGCTCCCGGTCGGAACAGGTGGCGCTGCTGCTGACCTGGTCGTCGAACTGGGCCGCCGATCACGTCGCCCTGGCCCAGGCGGTGGTAGAACGACTGCCCGCCTCACTGGCGGCATTGGAGCGTGGGGACATCGACCTGTACAAGGTGCGGACCATCCACGAACTGACCATGAACCTGTCCCCGGAGGTGGCCCGGCAGGTGGAGGAGCGGGTGCTGGAGAAAGCGGCCCAGCAGACCGGGGCGCAGATGCGGCAACGCGCGCGGCGGATCGTGCTGCGGATCGACCCCGACGGGGCGCGGGACCGGGCGGCCCAAGCGAAGGCGGCGCGGTGCGCGGGGTTCCAGTCCGAGGACGACGGGATGGCCAAGGTGTACGCCGTCGTCCCGGCCGAGAAGGCGGTGGCGATCGCACTGCGGGTGGACAAGATCGCCCGCCAATCCAAGACCCCGGATGACCCGCGCACGATGGACCAGCGCCGCGCCGACGTGGTCTGCGATCTGTTGCTGGGCAAACCCAGCAACGTCCAGGTCCAGCTCCAGGTGACCGTGCCGGTGTCGATGGTGATGCGTCTGGACGATCAGCCCGGCGAACTGGCCGGCTACGGGCTGCTCGACGCCACCACCACCCGCGCACTCGCCGGGGACGCGACCTGGCGGCGACTGCTCACCGACCAGCACGGCACCCTGCTCGACGTCGGCCGCCGCACCTACCGGCCACCGGCCGCGCTGCGCGACTTCGTCCAGGCCCGCGACAAGACGTGTGTGTTCCCCGGCTGCTCGGTACCTGCGCACTGTGCCGATCTCGACCACACCACCGCGTTCCCGACCGGTCCCACCACAGCGGCCAACCTGGGAGTGATGTGCCGGACGCATCACCGACTCAAGCAGGACCCCCGCTGGACCGTGGCCCAGCCGACTCCCGGAACGTTCGTGTGGACCAGCCCCAGCACACGCACCTACACCCGCGAACCGGTCGCGGCCTGACGCGCCGAACGCATCACCTGACCGCAACGCCACGACCCCACTACCGCGCTCGCTGACGCTGTGGGAATGATGGCCTGACCAGCAGCAGTGACTTTGCCGGACTCAGCCCCCGCAGTCCCGATCCAAAGCCAAAAGGCATTGAGGTAATTGTGCGAGCTGTGTGGCGGTGGACCACCCAAGGCCCTTGCGTGCTGTGGTCAATGTGACTCGGGGACTCCTTGGTTTTCCCTTTGTCGGGCCAAAAGGGCAGGTGGTGAAGCCTTCAGCCCACCAATTTTGATGGTCAAATCCACCGAGTAAACCGACCACGTTCCGTGGTCCTCGTCCACAGGTAGGTGGTGGGCTGGTTCTCGGCTCTCATCTGTGGTGGGTCGCCGGGGCTCGGGCTCGGTAGGTGGTCGCTCGTAGAAGGCCTCGGCTCGGTAAGAGGTGGCGTGCTGCTCGACCCCCTGCTGTGGTGGGGCGTCCCGTGTCGAGTTGTTGCCGTGTCGAGTCGCAGGCCTGTGACGCTTCGCGTCACAGGCCTGAACTTCGGGCCGATTGTCCACTTGAAGGCCTTGTTTTCCGGATCCCGTGCAAACCCGTCACCAGGCGGGTACACCGATCGGCCGAGCGCCTGGCATCATCGCCGAAGTGACAATCACTTCCGAGATCAGGGACCCGCAACCCCCTGGCCGCAGGTCTCTGCGTGGGAAGGTCACCTCGTTGGAGGTGCTCTGCCTGCTGCTGGTGCTCGCCCTGGTCCTTCAGGACTGGCTCGTGGGTGTTCTGGACGTGCCGCAGTTGCGGACGGCGTCGACCGTGTTCGTGGCTGTCTGCGTGCAGGCGATGCCGTTCCTGGTCTTCGGTGTGCTGATCAGTGGTGCCATTGCCGCGTTCGTGCCCGCGAGTGCTCTTCGGCGGTTGTTGCCGAAGAAGGAGGTCTTCGCGGTGCCGGTGGCGGGCCTGGCGGGGGTGGCGCTTCCTGGGTGTGAGTGCGCGTCGGTTCCGGTTGCTCGTCGTTTGATGCAGCAGGGTGTTCCGCCTGCTGTGGCGCTGTCGTTCCTGTTGGCTGCGCCTGCGGTCAATCCGATCGTCCTGGTGGCCACGGCCGTTGCGTTCAAGGACGCGCCGATGATGGTGCCCGCGCGGTTCGTGGGGTCGTTGCTCACGGCTGTCGTCATGGGGTGGTTGTGGACGAAGTTCGGCAAGGCCGAGTGGATCGCTGAGCGTGCCCTGCGAAAGTTCGAGGAGCGCGAAGGTATTTCGAAGTGGACGGTGTTCGCCGAGACGGCTCGTCACGACCTCGTGGAGGCAGGAGGGTTCCTGGTGCTCGGTGGGGTGTTCGCCGCCGCGTTCAACGTGCTGATCCCCACGGCGTGGATGGAGACGCTCGGTGCGCAGATCGTGCTGGGTGTGATCGTGATGGCGTTCCTGGCGGTGATCCTGGCGCTGTGCAGTGAGGCGGACGCGTTCGTGGCCGTGTCGATGAGTGCGCTGCCGCTGCTTCCCCGGCTGGTGTTCCTGGTCGTCGGCCCTGCGGTCGACGTGAAGCTGTTCGCCCTCCAGGCGGGCACGTTCGGTCGGTCCTTCGCCATGCGCTTCGCGCCTGCCACGTTCGTGGTGGCCATCGCGAGCGCCCTAGTCGCCGGAGTCGTGTTCCTGTGAGGCGCGAAACGCAGAACATCCTGCTCATCCTGCTCGGCGGCGCGCTGCTGAAGCTGAGCTTCACCGACATGTACCTGCGGTACGTGAAGGCGGGTTTGCAGCCGTTGCTGATCGCGGCGGGCGCGACCATGATCTTGTTGGCGTGCCTGGCGATCGTGCGCGACCTGCGGGGTGCGAAGGAGGTGCACGACGACCACGAGCACAAGTCGTCGCGCAGCCCGTGGATGTTGCTGCTGCCGGTGCTGGCGGTGTTCCTGATCAGCCCGCCCGCGCTCGGTGCGGACACGGTGAACCGGTCGGACCGCAACGCCGCGCAGGAGGCCAAGAGCACCAACGGGTTCGCGGCGCTGCCGGAAGGCGCTGTCATCCCGCTGAGCCTCGGCGAGTTCGTCACGCGCACCGCGTGGGACGACTCGGGGTCGCTGGACAACCGGGTGGTGAAACTGACCGGGTTCGTGGTTCGCAAGAACGACTCGACCTACGTCGCGCGGCTGGCGATCTCGTGCTGTGCGGCCGACGCGTCGCCGATCAAGGTGCGGATGACCGGGACCGGGTTCGACGCCATGCCGACGGACCAGTGGGTCGAGGTGACGGGCAAGGTCGTGCCGAAGTCGGCGACCAAGGAGACCGCGTACGTGCCGACGTTCACGGTGGCGGAGATCGCGCCGATCGCGACCCCCGTCGACACCTACGAGAGCTGACCCAACAGCCCCTTGCGGGTGCAGTCCGCGCACGTTCCGAAGATCTCCACGGTGTGGCTGACCTCGGAGAACCCGTTCTCGGCCGCGATGCGGTCCGCCCACTTCTCCACGGCGGGGCCCTCGACCTCCACGGTGCGGCCGCACCTGCGGCACACCAGGTGGTGATGGTGGTGCGCCGAGCACCGCCGGTAGATGGCCTCGCCGGAGTCGGTGCGCAGCACGTCGACCTCGCCGGCGTCCGCCAGCGACTGGAGCGTGCGGTACACCGTGGTCAGACCGATGCCCTCTCCGCGCTTGCGCAGCTCCTCGTGCAGCTCCTGCGCGGAGCGGAACTCGTCGAGCTGGTCCAGCAGCTTGGACACCGCCGTGCGCTGCTTGGTCGAGCGGAGCCCTGGCACCGCGGTCGTCGGGCGCTCGCTTGTCGTCACAGATCCTCCGTCCGGTCATTCCGGTCGGGTTTGTTGATACCAGCGACCAGCGGGCGGGGCGAAGTCCCCCCACCTTCCTCGACGTGGATGACCGCGTCCACGACGATGTGCGCCAGGTGCTCGTCCACCAGCCGGTACACGACCTCGCGCCCGTGGCGCTCGCCGTGCACCACACCCGCCGCCTTGAGCACCCGCAGGTGCTGGCTGATCAACGGCTGCGCCACGCCGAGCGCTTCGACCAGCTCGTGCACGCACCGCTCCGCCTCCTGCAGCTGCAGGACGATGGCGATCCGCACCGGAGCGGCGAGCGCGCGCAGCAGCTCACCGGCCGCCGACAGGGTCCGGGTCGACCTCGGTGGAGCAGGAAGGGGCGCGTCGCGTTCGGGGGAGTGGTCGTGCTCGCCGCGCACCGGGACCGTCGTCGCGTCCTGGGTCAAGCGCACGCACCTCTTCCCCACTAGCTGGAATGGATTATCAAGACCAATACTAGGCGCTATCCGGGCAGCACCGAGATCGCGACGGCCACGAGCAGCAGCACCACGACGATCCGCAGCACCCGCCCGGCCGGCGGGAGCACCCGCCACGTCGCCGCCAGCAGGCCGAGCACACCCAGCAGCAGCACGCCCAGCAGCGCCGCGCCCAGCACCCCGCGCACCAGCACGCCCGCCGCGAACAGAGCGATCACCAGCAGGAACACCACCGAACCAGGCACCTTGGCCAGCGGGCCGCTACCGGGGATCAGGGTGCGCTTCGAGTCGTTCGCCACCGTGGCATCCTTGCACTGTGCTGCTCGTGTGCCGCTTCACCGTGCCCGAACCCGATGTCACCGACTTCACCACGCGCGCCGAACGGGCACTGGAACTGCTGATCGCGCGCCCAGGCTGCCTGCGCGGATTGCTCAGCCAGTCGATGGACGAGCCAGATCGGTGGGTGCTCACGGTCGAGTTCGAGTCCGTCGTCGCCTACCGCCGCGCCCTCTCCCCGTTCGAGGTCCGCGAACACGTGATCCCACTGCTGTCCGAGGCACTGGTCGACGAACCCGCCGCATACGAGCCGGTACTGGTCGCATCGGAGGGCGGGGTAACCCGCCGGGTCAGCCTGCTGGCCCAGGACGCGGGCACCGTCCGCCTAGGCGAGGCCGCCGGTCCTTCGGCGACACCCCGGTGACCTCCACGACGTCGCCCCCTGCTGCCGACGGGTAGAGCTTGCCCAGCGCTGGGCCTGGCGACCCACCACAGAAGCGGGACGAGGGCCACGGAACGTGGTCGATTTTACTCGGGGGATTTGACCCTTAAAATCGGTCGGGCTGAGGGCTTCACCACCTGCCCTTTTTGGCCCGACAAAGGGTCAAATCAAGGGGTACCCGAGTCGAATCGACCACAGCACGCTGGAATTCGGAAAGGCAGGAAAGATGCCTTGACAAAGCAAAAAAGGCATGAAGGGCGCTTCGGATCGGAGTGGCGGAGGGGGACTGCGTTGGTCTGGTTGCGTGCTTCCGCTTGGACAGTCGTGGGTCAAGTCTGCGCGTCTGCTTCGACAGTCGTGGGCAGAGTCGCGTGCTTCCGCTTGAACTGTGGCCATCCTGGCCGACCTCGACTCGGCGGCAGGACCACGTCGTCGACTCCGGCTCGGTGACAAGACGGCTCGCGCGGCGAACTCCCTGCGCCTGCCGAACCAGGGGGAGCACCTCGACGAGCCGGTCGGCTGATCACCCGCCGGGTCGGAGCCCCGCCAGTTCCCGCAGCCGTCCCACGCGTTCCGGCGCCTGGTTCGCGTCCAGCAGCCCGAGCGCGATGTCCGCCTGGTCCGCCGCTTCCCGCCACCACTCCAGCGCCGCGTAGTCCTCGGCCAGCTCCTCGTGGAACCACCCGTCGGGCACGCCTGCCCTGAGGGACCACTCGACGGCCTGCCCCATCAGCTCCGCGGCCTCCGCCGGGCGGTCGAGCAGGCGCAGCGTCTTCGCGACGGCGTACCGGGCGATCTCCACCTCGTGCCCTTCGCCGGTGTGCTCCCGCGCGGCCAGCGCCTGCCGGAACGAGTGCAGCGCGTTCTCGAACCGGCCACCCTCGAAGTGCGCCCACCCGAGGTTGTTCAGCAGGGGCCCGATCCACGACCGCACCTGCGGGTCTGCGGACTTCTGCGCCAGTTCAACGCCGCGCTGCGTCCACTCCTCGGTGCCGTCGACCAGCGCGGCCATGTGGGCGGCGTCGGCGGCCAGGTACTCGTCGCCGCGGTGGCCCGCCAGCACGAAGGCGGCGGCGAACAGGGGGAGTGCTTCCGGTGCGGCGCCGGAGGAGCGGAGCAGTCTGCCGCGTTCGAGCAGGACGCGGACGCGACCCGCGGAGTCGGCTTCGGCCAGCGCCTCGGCGTCGGCCAGCAGCTGCTGACCTGCGGCGAAGTCGCCGCGCAGGCCTTCGACGCGGGCGAGCTGCGTCAGCACCTCGGCCCGGTGTGCGTCGGTGATCGGTTCCGTGAGCCTGGCGCGGAACCTCCCCTCGGTCGACGGCAGATCGGCGAAGTCCCACATCCCGCGCAACTCGTCGGTCATCTTCGCAGGGTAGGCACAGATCGTCCCCGGTCGCCCATTAGAGGCGCGAACGGGAGAGTTACGCTGGACACTTTCCCTTTTGTCCAGCCCTCTGGGGAGTACCCGTGCCAGCCGATCGCGTCGAGACCGTCGTCAGCCTGTGCAAGCGCCGTGGCTTCGTCTACCCGTGCGGTGAGATCTACGGCGGTACGAGGTCGGCGTGGGACTACGGGCCGCTCGGCGTGGAGCTCAAGGACAACATCAAGCGCCAGTGGTGGAAGTTCATGGTGCAGGGCCGCGACGACGTGGTCGGCCTCGACTCGTCGGTGATCCTGCCCCGCGAGGTGTGGGCCGCGTCCGGTCACATCGAGGCGTTCGTGGACCCGTTGGTGGAGTGCAACTCCTGCCACAAGCGGTTCCGCGCGGACACCCTCGTCGAGGAGTACGCCGAGCGGTCCAGCAAGGCAGAGGGTGGCTTGTCGGACGTGCCGTGCCCGAACTGCGGCACGCGCGGCGAGTACACCGAGCCGAAGATGTTCAACGGCCTGCTCAAGACGCACCTCGGCCCGATCGAGACCGACGAGGGCCTGCACTACCTGCGCCCGGAGACCGCGCAGGGCATCTTCACGAACTTCCTGAACGTGCAGACGACGTCCCGCAAGAAGCCGCCGTTCGGCATCGGGCAGATCGGCAAGTCGTTCCGCAACGAGATCACGCCCGGCAACTTCATCTTCCGCACCCGTGAGTTCGAGCAGATGGAGATGGAGTTCTTCGTCGAGCCGGGCACGGACGAGGAATGGCACCAGTACTGGATCGACGAGCGCGCCCGCTGGTACACGGACCTGGGGCTGGCCAAGGAGAACCTGCGGCAGTACGAGCACCCGAAGGAGAAGCTGTCGCACTACTCCAAGCGGACGGTGGACATCGAGTACCGCTTCCGCTTCGGCGGCCAGGAGTGGGGTGAGCTGGAGGGCATCGCGAACCGCGGCGACTTCGACCTCAACACCCACTCCAACCACTCGGGTGTGGACCTGTCGTACTTCGACCAGGCGACGAACTCGCGGTACCGGCCGTTCGTGATCGAGCCCGCCGCGGGTGTCGGCAGGCCGATGATGGCGTTCCTGCTGGAGGCGTACCACGAGGACGAGGCGCCGAACGCCAAGGGTGGTGTCGACCGCCGGGTCGTGCTGAAGCTGGACCGGCGCCTCGCCCCGATCAAGGCGGCCGTGCTCCCCTTGTCCCGCAACGCGGACCTGTCGCCGAAGGCGCGCGACCTCGCGGCGGCGCTGCGGCGCAACTGGAACGTGGACTTCGACGACGCGGGCGCGATCGGCCGCCGCTACCGGCGGCAGGACGAAGCCGGCACGCCCTTCGGAGTGACGATCGACTTCGATACGATCGGCGAAAATGGCCCCGAGCTGGAGGGCACTGTCACGCTGCGGCAGCGCGACTCGATGCAGCA
>JBDSAJ010000096.1:0-9645 GCA_039922235.1 Umezawaea sp. | reverse complement strand
CATTATCGCAGTTCAGAGGGCATCTGCTTTCATGTCTGGAGGCATTTCAGCTCACAATCCTCGGTGGATTGAGGCTGAGGTCATCTCACGGGAGCCGCCCTTCGGGAAACCGAAATGGGCGGCTTTTTCATTCGACGTGCCCGAATCAATTCTTTTCGAGCCGACGAGCTTCGGAAGCGGCGCGGCCTCCAAAACCGCGGCCAGGTGGGTTCGACTCCTCCCGTCGGTGCTGTTTCAACAACTCCACAGCGGATCAGGCACACACGCGGTCGTGGTGAACTCGGCGGACATGCCGGTCTTCCAAACCGGAGCAGCGGGTTCGATGCCCGCCGACCGCTCCTACGAGGCGGCCCCCGACCGGGCCGCCGATGCCCGTTGGTCAAGCAGGCACTGACGCCGGACTCTGAATCCGGAGACCGAGGTTCGACTCCTCGACGGGCAGCGCATGGAGGGTTGGTCGAGAGGCTCATGACACCGCCTTGCTCAGGCGAGACCGGGACAACCCCGGTACGCGCGTTCGAATCGCGCACCCTCCGCCACCCGGTGAAGCACAGTCAGGTTGTGCGGCGCTCTGATGAAGCGACGATCGGAGGTTCGAATCCTCCCACCGGGACCGGGGCCACTAGCTCAACTGGCAGAGCGGCCGGCTCTTAACCGGCATGTTCGGGGTTCGAGTCCCCGGTGGCCCACCAGATAACTCATCGTACGAACACCCTCAGGGGCGGATGCCGGTAAGCCGGTTTCCGTCCCTTTGGTGTTGGTGGCCTCGGCGGGCTGGGGCACTCGGAACGCGGGCCCGGTCCGTGGTTCCAGCACCGACCTGCTGTAGACCCCCGCCGCTCCACTACTCTGTGATACCGTGTAGCAGTACTCGGTGATACGCAGTACCAGGAGGATTGAAGGGGCCGTTGATGGATGACCTGACGGAGATGCTGAAGGGCACGCTCGAGGGCTGTGTGCTTGAGATCGTCGGCAGCGAGGAGACCTACGGGTACGCCATCACGCGTCGGCTGAACGAACTCGGCTTCGCCGACGTCGTCGAGGGAACGGTCTACACGATCCTGCTGCGACTGGAGAGGAACGGGCTCGTCCAGGTGGTGAAACGACCGTCCGAGATGGGGCCGCCGCGCAAGTTCTACTCGCTCAACGATGCGGGACGCGAGGAACTCGCGAGGTTCTGGGGGAAATGGGAGTACCTCTCATCGCGAATCGACAAGCTCAGGGAGGGTGGGAGATGAACTTCTGGGAGACCATCACGGGTAGCGATCTCACCAGGGAATGGAAGGCGTTCGAGGCGCGGGCCGAGGCATTGCCTGCCGACTACCGGGCGGCGTGGGGGCAGATCACGGTTCACCTCGTCCCCTACGGGAGTTTTACGGGTCGCAACCTGATGCCAATTCTCGACGGTGCTCTGGGGCTGCTCGAAGAGTCAATGGCGGATGGGCAGGGCATTCACGAGGTGCTGGGTGACGACATCGCGGGTTTCTGCGCGGCACTGGCAGGCGAAGAAGGTGCCCGGAGCTATCGCGACCGGTGGCGCGAGCAGTTGAACGGGAACGTCGCGAGGAAATTGGGTCGGCTAGGAGGCTGATGTGGGCATTCAGGACATCATCGAGGGCAAGAAGCAGTGGCGGGCGCACCTGGCGCGGGTCAGGGCGCTCCCGCCGGACTACCAGGTCGTCTACAAGGAGATTCAGAAGTACCTTTTCAAGGTGGGGCCGATCGACTTGTCCGATGGGCATGTGCTCTCCGGGATCGTCGATTTCTTCGAGGAGGGCGGCGCAGTCGGCAAGAAGGTCCTGGAACTCATCGGCAACGACGTCGCCGCCTTCTGCGACGACCTGATCAAGGACTCGCGCACTTACGCGGACATCTATCAGGAGTCCATCGGCAAAGAGCCCGACACGGTCGAGAAGTAACACCCGTCGAGGTAGAAGGCATCGGGAAGGGCGGCAGGACCGGCTGATGACAACACAACACGTCCAGGCGATCCATGTTCAGGGCTTAAAGAAGTCGTACGGGGATCTGCATGTGCTGCGCGGCGTGGACTTCGCCGTGGCGCGGGGCAGCATCTTCGCCCTGCTCGGCTCCAACGGGGCGGGCAAGACCACGGTCGTGAGAATCCTGTCCACATTGCTCAAAGCGGACGCGGGGACGGCCGGCGTGGGTGGTTTCGACGTCATCGCGCAACCGGCGGCCGTTCGAGAGGTCTGCAGCCTCATCGGACAGTTCGCCGCCGTCGACGAGATCCTCAGCGGTCGGGAGAACCTCGTGCTCATCGCCAAGCTGCGGCACCTGAAGCATCCGGGCAAGATCGCGGATGACCTGCTGGAGCGGTTTTCCCTGACCGACGCGGCCGCGCGGAGGGTGTCGACGTACGCGGGTGGCATGCGCCGCCGCCTCGACATCGCCTATGTGACCTACATGCTGCCCGGCATCCTGCTCATCACGATCGCCTCGGGCGTCGCCTACACCGCGCTGCGGCTCTTCACCGACTTGAAGAGCGGGATCTTCGAGCGATTCCAGTCCATGCCGATCGCCCGGTCGTCCGTGCTGTGGGCGCACGTGCTGACCTCGCTGGTCGCCAACCTGATCTCACTCGTGCTCGTCGTGGGCGTCGCCCTCCTCATGGGCTTCCGCTCGGGGGCAGGAGTGTTGGCCTGGCTCGCGATCACCGGCATCCTGTTCCTGTCCACCCTGGCCCTGACCTGGATCGCCGTGATCGCCGGACTCTCGGCGAAAACAGCGGAAGGCGGGAGCGCGTTCTCCTACCCCCTCATCTTCCTGCCGTTCCTCAGCTCGGCATTCGTGCCCACGCAGACGATGCCCGGCCCGGTGCGCTGGTTCGCCGAGAACCAGCCGGTGACGTCCATCGTCAACGCCATCCGCGACCTGTTCACCCAGCAGCCGGTCGACACCGACATCTGGCTCGCTCTGGGCTGGTGTGCTGGCACCCTCATCGCCGCGCACATCTTCGCCGCGGTCGCCTACCGCCGCAGGATCTCCTAGCCACTCGGGTAAGCAGACTTCCAGCACCGCCTTCGAACGCGGCAGGATCGCCGCGTGACGATCACTTGCGAGTGGCGAGGCGAGTTCGACAACGCCGACGTCAACGTCCTGCACGCCGAAGGCTTCCGGCACCGCTACTTCGACATCGACTGGCACGCGCAGGTGCACCGCCACAGCCTCGGGTGGGTGTGCGCCCGCGACGCGGGCGTGCTGGTGGGGTTCGTCAACCTGGCGTGGGACGGCGGGGTGCACGCGTTCGTCCTCGACACGGTGGTGGCCGAGCGGGCGCGGCGTTCGGGCACCGGCAGCGCGATGGTGGCCATGGCCGTGGACCACGCGCGCGCCGCGGGTTGCGAGTGGGTGCACGTCGACTTCGACGACCACCTGAGCGAGTTCTACTTCCGGTCGTGCGGGTTCACCCCGACCCCCGCCGGGCTCATCGACGTGTCCGGCTGACAACGGGTGAAGGTGCCGGCGTTCGGAGCTCATGGCGCGGGATCGACCGGTAAGTCCTGGCCGAATGCCTCGTCCAGTTGCTTGAGCAGCCAGTCCTTCCTGGGCGCTTGAGGGGTGTACCGGCCGGTGTCGTGCCTGAGCTTGTAGGAGAGCTGCTTCTGCAGCGCGTCGCGCAGCTTGCGCCACGACCAGGTGAGCGACTTGTTGTCCTCGAGTCGCTTGTTCTCCAACAGGATGGCGCGGCCCGCGGGTGACTCCTCGATGCTGGCGATCGCTCCCCTGATGTTCGGCGCGCTGGTGTAGTCGGTCCAAGCGGCCGGGTAGGAGGCCACGAGCGAGAAGGTCTCCGGGGAGCACACCGCCTGGACGAACGTCCGCGCGTCCTGGTCCACCTCGTAGTGCTCGAAGACGTAGTCGATCCCGGCCTGGGCGATTCGCCGTGCGCGCAGGTCGGAGTCGCGGGCGACGGCGCTGATCAGGATGATGCGGGTCCTGCTGTGCAGGCGGATCAACTCCGCCACCCGCACACCCACGTACCGGTCGTGCGGAGCTATCGGTTCGATGCCCGCCTCGGCGGCGGCCTGGTCCCGGCGTTCTTGCGACCGCCGGTCGTGCGCGTCGAGCACGGCGATATCGACGTCCTGCCAGGCGGAGCCCAGCGCGACCGCCTGCTCGAACGTCATGCCCTCGGCTTCGACACCGGGCTCGGTGGAGAGCCAGCTGACCCGTCCGTCGCGTTGGCTGGCCTGGTCGTCGACAACGATGATGCGGGACATCTCGCTCATCCTCCTGCTGGTCGCGGTCGTGGGCGTCATGCGGTTTCCGCGGCCTGTGCTCGCAGGATCGTGCGGAGTTCGACCAGTTGTGCGGTCACCCCTGTCGTGATGGGGCCTGGCTGGGCCGAGTCGCACAAGGCCTGTCCCTTGGCGAGGACGTCGAGCAGGAAGACCGCTTCCCCGTGGGCCGCTGCTCGCCGAACCCGGTCCGCGTCACGGTCGCGTTCCTCGCCGAGCGCGGTGGAGAGGTCGTTGCCCAGCTTGGCCACGGCTTTGATCAGGAAGTGCCCACCCAGGAAAGCGATCAACGGCCAGATGAGTTCCGCGCCCACGTACCTGGTGGACACGCCAGGTGCGCTCCAGACGACCGCGACGGAGGCTGCCGCCAGTCCGCACCAGGCGAGGACGGCGGCCGTCCGAGGCCGCACCACGGTGCCGAGCAGCAGGGCGATTCCTGCCAAGGGGCCGATGAGCGTCACCCGCGCGGGGCCGGCGGAGTCGGCCGCGTGTGCGGTCAGCAGCGCGGTGAACGCGAAGGGGACCAGCGTGCCGAGCGCGAGCCAGGGTTCGAGGCGCGTCCCGTTTCGGAGCAGCAGCAGGTACGAGACCGCGGCGTAGCCGACGACCACCAGTGCGAGCGGGATCGTCAGCGCCCAGGGCACCGCCGCGTACGCGCTGTTGCTCATGCTGAGGACGTAGATCGCGAAGCAGGTGATCGTCGCGGGCACCAGCGTCAACCGGATGTGGGGCGTCGCGGAGGCGGGCAGGTGGATCGTGGTCGTGCCCACCGTGATGCGCAGGCCGTCGCCTGCCGCGGTGCGGATGGCCGACACGGCGAGCACACCGGTCGGCCGGATGCCCGCGAGCGCTGTCGTGAGCCACTTGGCCTGGTCTTTCGTCAGGACGAACACGCCTGCCTCGCCGGGCACGTCGAAGAACACGTGTCGCGCGACAGCGGGTTCGCCTGCTCGCACCTGCCTGGCGTACTCCTCGAACGCGTCGCGCAGGTACATCGCGCTCACCCTGGTCTCCTGCGCGAGCGTCGCCTTGTGGTCGCCGACCAGTGCGCGCAACGCCATCGCGGCATCGACACCGACCGCGGTCAGCCGCATGATCGTGGTCTGGAGCTCGTCGATCGCGGTCCCCACGCCGGTCGTCACGTCGTTGCGGCCGGTGAGCTTGGCTGCCACGAGATCGGCTTGGGCGCGGGTCACGGAGTCCTTCTGCTGCCTGACGACTTCGGCGATCAGCGAGCGCACCAGCACCAGCCCCAGCACGACCGCGATCACCATGTAGAAGAACGAGTCGAGGAAGAACGGCTCCTTGCCGACGAGGAGTCGACCCAGTCCGGGAACCAGCGCGATCCCGGCAGCCGCCCCTGCTCCCGAGAGGCCCCCGTGGCGGATGACGGTGACCACCACGAGCGGTCCGGCCACCACGACGGCGGCGGTGAACGGCGCGTCGGCCTGGCACAGCGCGGCCCACAGGGTCACGTCGAGCACGTCGAGGACCCACCGCGTCGGCAGGGACGGCACATCGTCGGACCGGCGCAGCCGAAGGGCGAGGACCACGTCGTACACCATGAACGCGATCAGGAGCACGCGCAGGAACGCCGTGTCGGCCCAGCCGAGCGGGCTCACGAGGATCCACAGCCGGGCTCCCACCCGAGTGGGGACGTGCAGGATCGCCTGTTGTCTGAACAAGTCGACCACGAGGCGGTCGCGCAGGGGATGACTCATCCTCCGATGGTCCTTCCCGAACTCCTCAAGTTGAAGGTGTGGCACTTGAGCGCACCGCCGGCGCGCAATAGGAGAGCACTCGCCGGCAGGAGAGTCGGCGACGAGGCTGGAGGAGAAGCCATGAGCATTCCAGGCACTTCCGCTCCCCGTTCCGACGACGACCTGCCCAGGAAGTCTGCCGTTTCCCGCGTTCCGTTACTGCGGGACTCGTTCGCCGCAGTGGAGTCCAGGGTGCACCGCACGGCGTTGTTCATCGACCAGGTCGGGTCCACGGCGATGAAGGCCAAGATGCCCGAGGCGCAGTGGCTGACCACGGCGGGCTTCATCTACGACGTGATCAACCAGGTCATCGCGGAGATCGAGACCGACAAGGAGATCCTGGTCAAGTACCAGGGTGACGGTGCCCTGCTGGTCTTCGACTCGGCGGACGCGACCAAGGCGATCACCGCGGCCATCAAGATCCAGCACATGATCAAGCGGGCGAACGACAACGCCAGCGGCAGCCGGACGATCGAGTCCTACTGCTCGATCGGTGTCGCGTCGGGGTGGATGGTCGCCTTCACCACTCCCAACGGGACGTTCGACCACCTCGGGACCGTGGTGGACAAGGCAGCCAGGCTCTGCGACGCGGCGAACGCCAACGCGATCTTCATCGACCACGACACCGCGGGCGCCGCGAACACCACGCTCCTCGTGTCACCGCTGGGCGCCGAACTCAACCGCACCCCGAAGGAGTACCTGGGGGAAGCCGAGCGCGTCGACGCCAAGGGGTTCGAGCAGCCGGTCGAGTACTTCGAGATCCTCTGGGACCAGCAGCGGTACAGCGTCAAGAACAAGATCGAGACTGCCCGGACCTCCTACACCGAACGGCAGGTCACCAGCCCGAGCAGGCAGGCGCCCACGCGGATCCCGGTGGCCGCTTCCTCCCCGGTTCACCAGGAGCGCAGGCAGGGCGAGGTCAAGACCTGGGTGGAGGACGGGAAGTACGGTTTCATCCGGGACCACGAGTCGGGTGAGGAGTTCTACTTCAAGCCCGCCATGCTGGTGGACAGCGATGACCTTCCGGCCGTGCGGAAGGCGGGAACTCCCGTCGCGTTCGCCGCGAAGGACGCGTCACCGAACCACAAGCACCGCCAGGCCGGGGGAATCCTGCTGATCGGCGAGTTCTACGAGGGCGACCTGGTGATCCCCAAGGACAAGCCGTACGGGTGGATCCTCGTCGAAGATCCACAGGGCACCCGGAACCGGGTCTACGCGAGGAACGTCGCGGCCCACAAGACCGGTGACGCCCTCAGCTTCCGCGTGGCCAAGGGAAGTCGTGGGGTCTACGCCGACAACATCGCGCCCGCCGCCGAGCAGGACGACGCGGCGTGAACCGGTGGACGGGGAGTCCGGACTCCCCGTCCACCGGGATGAATTCGGGTGTGACGGAGGCACAGATGGCCCGCTGTCGCGCGCGAAGGCCACCCACCATGATCGGCGGGCGGCCTTCGCGCGCATCCCCGACGTCCTCACACCACGATGAACTGCCAGCGCAGGTTGGAGCTGCCGTCGTCGGTCCACACCTTCAGCGGCGAGCCAGACCCGACACTGCCGCCGCTGTCGAGGACGAGCCCGGTCGCCCGGTTGGCGATCCTGAAGATGCCGCCGCCCGTGTCGGTGATCGACCACTGCTGACCCGCCGCCCCGGTGTACACCGACTGCACCGGGTTGGCCCCCGCCGCGGTGGCACCCGTGCCGTCGACCGCGAAGCCGTTGGTGTGGTTGGTCAGCGTGAAGAACCCGTCGCCCAGGTCGTCGGCCCGGAACTGGAGGTTCGGGCTGTTGTCCGGGGTCCAGACCTTCAGCTTGCTGCCCGCCACGACTCCGCCACCGCCGTCCACGGCCAGCCCGTTGGTCACGTTGACGATGCGGAACCACCTCGCTGCGTCGAACGTCACCCGCATCGAGACGATGGTGTTGTCGGCTCCGGTCACCCGCAGATCGGGTGTCGGCGCGGTGAACGTCGACCGGGTGCCCTCCAGTTGGTCACCCGTGTACCCGCGGGCCTCGTAGCCCTTCGCGGGCAATACGGCGGAGATGGTCTTCGGCTTGAGGCCCAAGGCCGTGAGCTGAGCCGCGGTGTACGTGCCGACGGTGAGGGCCGCCGCCGTGCCGCGGTAGTCGCGATCGGTGTACACGGCGGCGCCGACTTCCGGCCTCAGCACCGGAATCCGGCCATCGAAGACCAGTTTCACGACGTAGGCGGGCGACTCGAACGGCTTCACCGCGGGCATCTCGACGCGCAACCCCGTGGCGTCCTGGGTGTGCTTCAGCGCCGTCCCGGTGCCCAGCAGTTCGACCCGCTTGAGACCGGCCAGGTCGATCCGCTCACCCGACAGCGTGGTGATGTTCAGCGACGCGCCCGGCCAGGCCAGCACCGTCGCGTAGACCACGCGACCCGCCTTGTCGCGGGTGAACCGGATGTCCTTGGCAGTGCCCACCTTCGGCGCCACGAACGAACCGCCGCCCATCTTCGTCGGACCTTCCCCGTAGGACTCCCAGACGCGCGTGGCGTAGATCGACTCCCCGAGGCGGCCGAGGTAGGTGCCGATGTCGGCGAGCACCGCGCGCTGCTCCGCGGGAATCGTGCCTTCGAGCGTCGGCGAGATGTTGAGCAGCATGTTGCCGCCCTTGCTGACCCGGTCGATCAGCGAGTGGATCATCTGCGTGCTGGAGTAGTACCCGATGCCCTTGGTGTAGCTCCAACTGCTGCTGCTGATCGCGTCGTCGGTGAGCCAGTACGGGGTGACGATGCCCGCCGGCCCGCCACGCTCGTAGTCCTCGACCTCGCCCTTGTTGGTGAAGCCCTGGTCGAAGTGCTTGTAGGTGGCGACGACGTCCTTGCCCCACTTGTCGGCCTGGTTGTAGTAGTACGCCAGGAACTCCAGGCGTTCCTGCTCGCCGACGGCGCACGGGCCGCTGTTCAGGCAGTAGCCCGGTGAGTTGAGCGAGAAGTCCTGCCAGATGATGTCCGGCTTGGCGCGGTCGACGACCTCTTTGAGCTTGGCCAGCCAGAGCGCGTCCTCCTGCGCACGGGGCAGTTGGCCGTAGAGCTTGCGCAGGCTCGGGTCCGTCTGCGGTGGCGCGAAGTCGAAGAAGCCGTTGTAGTTGAACGCGTGGTGCATCGCCACCAGCAGCTTCAGCCCTTGTCCCCGGACTGCGTCGGCGAACAGCTTCAGCAGGTCCAGCCGAGGACCCTTCGCCACCGAGTTCCACTCGTTGACCTTGCTGTCCCACATGGAGTAGCCGTCGTGGTGCTCCGCGACCGGTCCCGCGAACTTCGCACCGGACGCCTTGATCGTCCTGGCCCACTCCTGCGGGTCGAACTTCCCGCCACCCGACGTCAGCTTCGGCGCGAACTGGACGGGGTTGCCCGCGCGGTCGACACCACCGTTGATGAACCGGTCGTACCCCCAGACGACGGGATCGCCGTAGGTCGCGCTGTGGTGCGCGTGCTCCGTGCTGTCCGGCGCGTACATGTTCCGGCCGTACCACTCGCTGCCGAACTCCGGCGTGGTGAAGGCACCCCAGTGCCAGTAGACACCGAACTTGGCGTCCTGGAACCACTCCGGGGAGGCCAGGTGCTGGTCGACCGAGGGCCATGTGGGCTCGTAGCGCTTGCT
>JBDSAJ010000095.1:0-7329 GCA_039922235.1 Umezawaea sp. | reverse complement strand
CCATCTCCAGCGCCGCCTTGGCCATCCGGTGCCCCCGGAACGGCTCCAGTGCGGGGGCGACCGCGTTCGCGTCGAGCCGCCGGTGCGCGCCGAGTGCCGGGACCAGGAAGCGGGTCAGCACGTCGGCGGCCGCGTCGACGTACTCGGAGGAGTAGAGCGGGTCGGACAGCGCCACGCACTCGCCCCAGCCCTCCGCGTCGTCGGTGACCGCGCGCAACAGCAGCACGTCCCGCGCGGTCTGCGTGCTGAACGACGTCCGGAACGGCGCCACCAGCGGCATCCGGATCCGGCGCAGTTCCACTCCGGTCAGCTTCATCGGGTGTCCTTCCCGTTCGTCATGACGTACCAACCCCTGCGGTCGAACCCGGTGATCCGCGCGCCGTCCGCCAGCGCGGCGTCGAGGACCTCGCGCACCGCTACCCGCCACCCCTTGGCCAGGCCGGGATCGGTCGAGCGCAGTGCTTCGACGTCGTGCGGCACGGCCACCAGCAGCGTCTCGCCCTCCAGCGAACCCGTGACCGGTGTGCCCTGCGCGGACCGCCCGAGCGCGACCACCGCGCCCCGCGCCCGTTCCGCGTCGGCGTCGCCGGGCCGGGACGTGCCCGCGCAGGCCTCCACGACCGCGTCGGAGGCCAGGTCCCAGCGCAGGAGCAGCCGGTCGCTGTCGTCCTCGCCGTTGATGTCGTCGTCCATGCCGCCGTAGAAGTTCGCCAGGTACTCGACGGGCCGTGCGCCGAGCTTGGTGATGTTGAAGTGCGCGTTGCGCGCGACGAGCGGGTCGTACGTCCACTCGACCGTGGCGACCCTGCGCGCCATCGCCCACGCGCGCTGGTGCAGCTTGAGCGCGAACCCCACCTGGCGACCGAGCGCGGCGGACGACACCCCGGTGACGTGGCTGTGCAGGACGTTCGCGGCGGGCGCTCCGAAGAAGCCGACGCAGGCGCCGACGAGCACCGGGCCGTCGAACGCCCCCGACACGTAGTTGCCCGCTTTGGACAGTGCCCGCAACAGCTTGGTGGTCACCGGCGGGTTCTCCGGGTCGGGCCGCCAGATCCTGTCGTAGAGGCGGTGCACCGCTTCGAGTTCGGCGAGCTCGGTCACCTCTCGCACCATGACGTCTGCCTTGGCTGCGGCGTGCTCTTGGTCGTTCACACCACCTATCGTCGCGACCGCGGCGGCGCTCGTCATGGTGCCACCGCACCAGAGGTGGCGGTCGAGTTGGTCGTGCCGGACCAGTCGCGCACGCTGGTTCTGCGCGGAACGGGCGTGGTTCCTTGCCGAAGCCCGGCAAGCCGGGAGGCCCGCACTTGACCGTGCTCGGCCGTTGTCGGCGCTGCCGCGCCCGTGCAGGATTGGGGCGTTGCAGCGGTCAGGGGAACCGGCGGGTTCTGGGGCTAGGGGCACAGCACTCGCCAGGGGGTCGCCGTCGCGGTCGGCCAGGCGGAGAAACCCGCCGTTGACCGCGACGAACCCGCCTGCCCAGTTCACCGCACCTCGGCCGGCCTGCGCCTCGTTTAGAGTATGAACATAATTTAATGTCCGGCAGGCCTTGTCCTCGAAGTCGCCACCATCGTATGGTCGTACGAGCGTAATCCAAAGCGTCAGGAGCCCGTGATGGCAGGAACTCGGCAGGTCGCACTCGTAACAGGTGCCACCTCAGGCATCGGCAAGGCGACAGCGATCGCACTGGCCACCGCGGGTTTCGAGGTGATCGGAACCGGCCGCGACACCGCACGAGCCACCCCGCCGACCGGGGTGAGCTACCTCGACCTCGACGTGACCAGCGACGAATCGATCGCCTCAGCGGTCAAGCAGGTGATCGACCAGTTCGGGCACATCGACGTCCTGGTCAACAACGCCGGCGTCGGCTCAACCGGCGCAGCCGAGGAGTTCTCGATCACCCAGACGCAGGACATCTTCGACATCAACGTCTACGGCGTCATGCGGATGACCAAGGCGGTCCTGCCGCACATGCGGGCCCAACGGCAGGGACGCATCATCAACGTCTCGTCCCTCAGCGGGTTCGTCCCCAGCCCCTTCATGACCGTCTACGTCGCGACCAAGCACGCGGTCGAGGGCTACTCCCAGTCGCTGGACCACGAGGTCCGCGAGCACGGCGTCCGCATCCTGCTCGTCGAGCCCGGCCCGATCAACACGCCGTTCGCCGGCCACAGTGTCGAGGCCGACACCCCCATGCCGCTCTACGCGGCGGGACGGCGCAACTACGACGACCTGCTGGCGAAGAACCTCACCAGCGGCGACGACCCCGCCGTCGTCGCCAAGGTGATCGTCGCGGCGGCCACCGACCGGAACCCGAAACTGCGGCGCACCGCAGGCACGACCGCCCGGACCATCAACGCGGTGCACCGCATCGCCCCGGCCCGGATCTTCGACCGCGTCATCCGCAGGTTCAACCGGATGCCGAACTGACGCTCACCCCGCTGGCCGTGCCTGCCCGCTACGACGACCTCTCCCAGGCTTTCGTCGAGGCACAGACCACCGCACTGGCCGAAGCGCTCAACGGCGGCTGAGTGGACGCACGCGATCGGTTCAGGGGGAGGCTCTCGCGCCGGTGTTCACCGAAGCCCTGCCGATCGGTGCCAACGGGCTCAGGTCCACAACGGCGCCTTGTGGGTGAGCAACTTCAACCAGGGAACGCTGCTGCGGGTACCGGTCACCGGCACCGGCGCGGCAGGCCCCATCCGCCTGGTCACGGGCGGCCTGCCCAACATCGACGACCTCAGCTTCCTGGCGCTCTGGGCCGATGTGGTGCTCGTGGCGCAGAACGGCTCCTCGTCGCAGAACGGTCCGGACCGGATCGTGGTGGTGTACCCGAACGGCACCCACCAGCCCGTTCTGACCACTGTGGACGGTCTTGCCTCCCCGTCCGCGACCGCGGTTCGCGGCGACCGGTTGTACATCACCGACGGCGGGGTCCTCGAGCCCCACGACGCGAAACTGCAGATGGGGAAGATCAACGTCACCGCCCTGCTCGCCGGCACGACGAACTGACTTGGAGTGCAAGTCCTGGCTGCGAAGGAGGAACGCATGGCGCGGTACGCGAAGGAGCACAAGCAGGAGACGAGGCGGCGGATCATCGCGACGGCAGGCCGCAGGCTCAAGCGGGACGGCATCGACGGTTCCGGGGTCGCGACGCTCATGAAGGACGCGGGCCTGACCAACGGTGCCTTCTACACCCACTTCGCCTCCAAGGACAGCCTCGTCGCCATCGCGATCGCCGACCAGCTGCACACGCTGAACGCGGCCGTCGTCGCGCAGGCGGAGCCCGGTCGGGCAGGCCTCGAACAGATCGTGCGCTGGTACCTGTCGGCGCACCACCGGGGCAATCCCGGTGACGGCTGTCCCAATGCCGCCCTGCTCGACGAGATCGGGCGCTGCGCGGACGCCACCAAGCAGGCGTACACCGACGGCGTGCTGGTCCTCATCGACGGCATCGCCGCCCGCATGGCACCCGAAGACCCGCCCTCGGCCCGCGTGAAGGCGCTCGGCCTGCTCGGTCAGCTGGCCGGGACGCTGCAACTCTCCCGCGCTCTGACGGACCGACAGCTCTCCGATGACCTCCTGGAGCAGGGCGTCCGCACGGCTTTGGCCCTGTTGGGCGCTGAGCAGCACATCCAAGACGCCATTCGTCTCGAAGCGACAACCACGAAATGAGCCATCCGATGAGCCAGTCCAGCACGATCCGCCTCGATCGCACGACCCCGCGAACCGCCAGGATCACGTTCGCGAATCCTCCGGTGAACCTGGTGGTTTCCGAGACCGCGGTGGCGTTGCACGAGATCGTCCGCGGCCTCGACGAGGACCCCGACATCCAGGTGGTCGTCTTCTCCAGCGAGGTCCCCGACTTCTTCATGAACCACTTCGACGCCGCCGACGCGGGCAACCTGCCCGTGCCCGAGCACGAGGACGACGCGCCGGTCTGGACCGACGTGGTCCTGCGGTTGAGCAAGGCCGCGTACGTCAGCATCGCGGCCATCCGGGGCCGCACCCGCGGTGCGGGCAACGAACTGGCCCTCGCCTGCGACCTGCGGTACGCCAGTCGGGAGAAGGCGATCTTCGGCCAGCCCGAGGTCGGCATCGGCCTCGTCCCCGGCGGCGGTGGAGCCGAGCGACTCCCGCGGTTCATCGGCCGTGACCGGGCGCTCGAGGCGATCCTCGGCAGCGCCGACTACGACGCAGACCTGGCCGAGCGCTGGGGATGGGTCACGCGAGCCCTGCCGGACGCGGAACTCGACGCCTTCGTCGACGCGACGGTCGCTCGCCTCGCCTCCTTCGACCGGCAGGCGTTGGCGACCGCCAAGGCGATGGTCGGCCGGGCCACCCTGCCGCCGGACGCCGACCTGATCGCTTCCTACGGCGAGTTCGCGGACTCACTGACCCGTCCCGCGCTCCTGGCTCGGGCCGCGGCGCTCGGCGCACTGTTCGCCGACAAGGGCCTGGACGTCGAATACCAGCTGGGCGAGTACGTCGGCCTGGCCAACCAGGACCTCTGATCGTTTCCACCCCGCAGTCAAGCGGGAACACGTCATGGCCCAGCCCGCGGACGCGGCTCAGCGCAGGGACACGAGTGCGTTCTGGATGCCCTGTTCGAGGACCTCGTCGGCGAACTCCGGGTCGGACAGGGCGCGGGAGAGCTGCAGCGTGCCCACCGCCATCGTGTACAGCGCGAGCGCCTTCCCGTACGCGGACCGCGGATCCTCGGGAGCCAGGCGGACGGCGATCTCGTCCAGGATGACCCGCGCACCCTCGGTGTAGGCGTCCTTGGTCCCGGTCGCGCAGCGCCCGATCTCGTCGAGCAGCGCGGCAGCGGGGCATCCGACGCCGGGGTTGTCCCGGTGCTGGGGCGACAGGTATTCGCGCAGGAACTGCTCGAGGCCCTCCGGGCCGGGTGGCAGTTCGGCGAAACTCGCCGCCTGGGAACCCAACTGGTCGGCGACGACGTTGGCGACGAGGTCGTCCTTGGACGCGAAGTGGGCGTAGAACGCGCCGTTGGTCAGTCCCGCGTCCGCCATCAACGTGGCGACGCCGGAGCCGTCGATGCCGTCGGTCTTGAACCGTTGGCCTGCTGTGTCGAGGATCCGCTGCCGCGTCGCCTGCTTGTGTTCCTTGTCGTAACGTGCCACCGGACCTCCTCCACCAACCCGGCACCGAGCATACCCGATGGGATGACGTACATAATTTTACGGTCGTGAGCCTGCCAGTGCGCCTCGGAAGGTGCGCCGGTAGGCGAGCGGTGAGACGCCGATGGCGGCGTGCAGGTGTTCGCGCAGCGACGTGCCGCCTGCGAAGCCGACCTGACCGGCGACCTCGTCGACCGCCAGGTCGGTGGACTCCAGGAGGTGCTGTGCCCGGTCGACGCGTTGCTGGATGAGCCAGCGTCCGGGGCTCATGCCGACTTCCTCGGTGAAGCGGCGGGCGAAGGTGCGCAGGCTCATGTGGGACTGCTCGGCGAGTTCCGCCAGGGTCAGCGGCTTGTGCAGGTTCTGCAGCGCCCACTGGCGGGCGGCGGACGTCCCGTTCGCGGTGGCGTCGGGGACCGGGCGCTCGATGTACTGCGCCTGGCCCCCGTCGCGCCACGGGGGGACGACGCACTTGCGGGCCACGTGGTTGGCGACCTCGCTGCCGTGGTCCTTGCGGACGAGGTGCAGGCAGACGTCGATGCCGGAGGCGGCGCCCGCCGAGGTCAGCACGTCCCCCTCGTCGACGAAGAGCACGTCCGGGTCCAGTGCCACCTGCGGGTACCACTTGCGGAAGAGGCTCGTGAGGCCCCAGTGCGTGGTGGCCCGCCGTCCGTCGAGCAGGCCGGCGGCGGCCAGGGCGAAGGCGCCTGTGCAGGTCGACACGATCCGCGTGCCCGTGGACACGAACGCGAGCACTCGTCCCACGGTCGCCGGTGCTTCGCGGTTGGGGATGTGGAACGGCGGGATGATGACGGTGTCGGCGGTGCGCAACACCTCGGGGCCGTGCTCGACGGTGATCGAGAAGTCGGCGTTGGTGCGGACCGGGAGACCGTCGGCGGTGCAGGTCAGAACCTCGTAGCGGCCGTCGGCTGCACCGAACACGCGCTGGGGGATGCCCAGGTCGAATGGGTATACCCCGTCGGCGGCGAGGACGACGACTCGATGCGCGTTTCCCATGGCAGGATCCCGTCGAAAGTTGGCGATCAAGCCATGGTAGCCGAGCGGAACGACGACGACGCTGGACGCATGACCAACGCCGACACCATGCGAGCCATCAGCCAGGACGCCTACGGAAGCCCCGAGGTGCTCCAAGAAGTCGAACTCCCCAAACCGGCGCCGGGGCTGAGCGAGATCCTGGTCGCCGTCCACGCGGCAGGCGTCAACCCGACCGACTGGAAGAACCGCGCCCACGTCGCGACCATGTCCCGTCTGCCGCTCGTGCTCGGCTGGGACGTCTCCGGCGTCGTCGAAGCCATCGGTGTCGGCGTCACCCTGTTCAAGCCCGGCGACGAGGTCTTCGGCATGCTGCCCTACCCCGACGGCGTGGGCGCACATGCCGAGTACGTCACCGCCCCTGCCCGCTCCTTCGCCCACAAGCCAACCGGTATCGACCACGTCCAGGCAGGCGCCCTGCCGCTGGCCGCGCTCACCGCGTACCAGGCGCTGGTGGACACCGCCGGTGTCCAGCCAGGGCAGCGGGTCCTCATCCATGCGGCCGCGGGCGGCGTGGGGCACCTCGCCGTGCAGATCGCCAAGTCCCGCGGCGCGTACGTCATCGGCACCGCCAGCGCCGCCAAGCACGACTTCGTCCGCTCCCTGGGAGCCGACGAGGTCATCGACTACCGCACCGTCGACTTCACCCAAGCCGTCAGCGACATCGACGTGGTGCTCGACCCGATCTCGTACGACTCCAGCGGCCGCGCCCGCTCCCTCGCCGTGCTGCGCACCGGAGGCACGCTCGTCTCGATCCTGCCGGTACCCCTCGACGCCGGGGAGGCGGCCGCGATCGCCGAACGGGGTCTCCGCTTCGAGGCGCTCCTCGTCGAAGCCGACCACGCGGGCATGCTGGCCATCGCCGACCTCGTCGAGACCGGCACCCTGCGCGCCCACGTCGAAGCGACTTTCCCCCTCGCCGAGGCCGCCAAAGCCCACGCCCTGGGCGAAACCGGCCGCACCGCGGGCAAGATCGTGCTGACCGTGCGGGAAGATCGCTGAGCACTGGGACGCCGTGCAGGACGTGCCGGAGGCCGCCGCCAACGACAAGACGATGTTGTGACGGCTGCGGGATCGGTGTCGGTCAACGGCACCGACGACGACCCTGTCCATCCTCAATGGACAGAAGAGTGCC
>JBDSAJ010000094.1:0-4437 GCA_039922235.1 Umezawaea sp. | reverse complement strand
ACGCTCACCGCCGCACCACCGTTGACACTCGCGGTCAACGAACGCGCCTCACCCGAGGCGTAGAAGATCGTCACCACCTGCGCACCAGCCGTCGCGCTGACGTTGTTGAACTGCAGGTAGTTCGCCGCTCCGTTGCCCACATAGCCCACAACCGCCCCACCGGAGGCACCGGACGAGCTGCGCACGGCCGCTTGCCCGCCAAGGGTGTTGCCGCCGGCCTCGGCCTCGTACGACGTGCCCTGCGGCGGCTGGCCGGCGAGCTTCCAGTACACCGTGTACCGCTGGTGGTGCGTCGCGTAGAACGGCAGCAAGGACACCGTCCCCGTGCTGGCCGTGCCGGTGAAGCGCAAGGGGTTGGCGGCGTCCTGGACGAGGGTGCTCGTCTGCAACGTGGGCAGCACGCCGTTCAGGTCGGTCGAACCGTACTGGCCTGCCAGCACGATCGCGCCGTACTTCGCCGCTCCGACGCCGGAGTTGTCGTTGGCTCGGGGGAACGTCAGCGTCGCGGGCACGGACACGTCCACCACGTCACCGGACGTCCACGTCCGGTCAATGGTGGTGTAAGCACCCGCGGTGGCGTTCTGGGCGACGCCGTTGACCTTGACCGTCGCTCCGGACGTCCACTTCGGAATCCGGATCTTCAGCGCGATGTGGCCGGAGCCGGTGATCGTGAGCCGCGTGCTCGACGCGTTCGGGAAAGTCGTGTCCTGCTTGACGGTGATGCCGCGTCCCGGCCAGGTCAGCACGGACGCGATGAACAGGTTCACGTACAGGGTCTCGCCGGAGTAGGAGTAGATGCTGTCGGCGAACTTCGTCTGCGACTCCATCGCGCTGCCGTGGTCGCAGGTGAAGTCGTTGTAGTCGTTGGTGTAGGTCTTGATGCCGCCCGCCCGCATCGGGGTGTAGTACGTGACGAACCCGTGGCTGGAGTTCGGGTCCTGCTCGCCGAGGATCTGGTTGAACAGGGCCAGCTCGTAGTAGTCCGCGTACCCGGTGTCGCCGGGGTCGGTGAAGAACAGCTGGCGGGCCAGTTTGAGCATGTTGTAGGTGTTGCAGACCTCGCACGTGGTGTCCGAGAGCCGGCTCGCGATCGCGTCCGGGGTCTGGAAGTACTCGCCGTCGGAGTTGCCGCCGATCACGTACGTGTGGTGGTCGAGGACGATGCGCCAGAAGTTGGTGGCGATGTCGCGGTAGCGGGTGGTCCCGGTGGCGTGGTACGAGCGGATGGCTCCGATGATCTTGGGGATCTGGGTGTTGGCGTGGAAGCCCGCCAGCCGGTCCTGGTTCGCCGCCAACGGGTCCAGGATCTGCGCGTGGTCGAACCGCTGCGCGGTGTCCAGGTGGTCCGGGTTGCCGGTGACCTGGTACAGGTTGGTCAACACCTCCGGCGTGCCGCCGAACTCGGTCCGCAGCGCCTGTTGCAGCTGGTTGTAGGACAGCGGATCGGTGCGCGCCTTCACCCAGGCCGCCTTGCGCTGCAACACGTCCAGCGCCTGCTGGTTGCCCGCCAGCAGGTACTGGTCGAGCAGTCCGGCCATGATCTTGTGCAGCGTGTAGTACGGCGCCCACACCGACTGGCCGCTTTCCAGCCGGTCGAAGAAGTTCTCCGGGAACGCCGACAGGTAGCCGGCGCGGTAGCCGCGCCCTGGTGATGCGGCTTGGCACGCGGCCAGCGACGTGACCAGGTAGTCGCCTTTGGTCTTGTACGCCGAGTCGCCGGTGTTGGCGTAAGCCTGCGCCAGCCCGGACAAGAGATGGCCGGTGGAGTGCCCGCGCAGCTCGGTGTCCGGGCTCTCCCAGCCGCCGCAGGGTTGCGCTGAGCTGGACAGCCCGACGTTGGTCCGGAACGTGTGCAGCAGGCGGTCGGCGTCGACGAACCGGAAGTACGCCAACTGCCGGTTCATGTTGTCCAGGAACGGGCCTGCTTGCAGCCGCACGGCGCTCAGCGGAAATGGGTACGCCGAGACGCCGATGTCCGGCCGCGTGGCTGCGGCGGCCTCACCGGCCAGTGCCGGTGCCAGTGCCGCGCTCGCCGAGAGCGCGCCGATCGCTTTGAGGAGGCTGCGGCGGTCGAGAGATGATTCGCGCATGATCGCGCCTTTCCGCGGGTTCGGTGGTGTGCGCCATGGACCGCCCACGGCGCACACCAGGTTCAGCCTGCGATGCGAATGCCTGTCAGAACAGGAAGCTGCCGTACGGACCGTTGAGGATCGCGGTCTTCTGCGACTGGTTGAAGTGGGTGTTCGGGTAGTCGTAGAAGGACGCCGACATGGGAGTGCCGTCGGTGGACGTGGAGTCCGGCAGGCCGAGCGCGTGGCCGAGTTCGTGCACCATCCCGCCGTACCAGCGGTTCATCGAGCCGCCGATCCCCGCTGCGCCATCGGCGTCGTGCTGGCACAGGATCACCCAGCCGTTGCCGCCACCGCCGCCCGCGCCGGGGCCCTCCGCGCTGATCTCGCCCACGTTCAGCCACCGGCTGTCCGGGGATCCCAGGCCCTTCTTGCGCATCAGTTCTTGCTGCATGTTGAACACCGACCACCAGTACCGCTCGGAACCGTTGGGGGTGTTCTCGTACCAGCTCTTGACCTGGTCGCCGACGACCACCTCGACGATCGGGGTGGTGAGCCGGAAAGTCTTGCCCAACTCCTGCCGGTAGTACTTCTGCGCCTCCAGCAGGACCTTCCCGATCCCGTCGGGATAACGCTGGTCGAACGGCACATCCGACGGCCTGAGCCAGAACACCCGGACGGTCTTCGTCGGCGGATCCCCGGAGGGCGGACCGGAGGAGAAGCCCGCAACCCGCCACACCCGACTGGTCATCGAGCCGCACGGCAGCTGCACCAGGCCGGTGCCGACCGCCGAGCTGTCCCCGCTGGGCGCGACACATTTGCCGGAGCCGACGCCTACCAGGTTGAAGGTGTTGCTCACCCCGTTGACGGTCACCGGCTGCAACCGGAACCGCTGGTTGTTGTTGGTGTGACAGCCGTACTGGATCACCGTCGCGTTGTCCGCACTGGACGCGCCCGTGATGTCCACGCAGCTGCCGCTGGTCGACGTGCCGATGGTGTACGTGTCCGCGGTGCCCGCGACAGGGGTGAAGGTGAACTTCTGATTGGCGCTGGAGTCGCACGGCCGCTGGGTCAGCTGCGCGACGCCACCGGACGAGGTCGCGCAGTTGCCGTTGCCCTGGTTGACGACGGTGCTGGAGAAGGCCACCGCGTCGGCGTTGGCCATGCCGACGGGCAGGAACGGTACAGCTGCGACGGCGAGCACGAGCGCCGGCACGAGTGGTATGGGGAACAATTTCAACGCTATTCGGACCATCGATGTCACATCCTCGGTAGATCGCGATGTGGTCCGCGGTAGGGCATCCCCTGCCCGGAATGCCCTGCCGCGGTGGAAACTGATCAGCTGAAGGCCTTCACCTCCAGCAGGCCAACCGAATCCGACCCGCTCTGCAGCACCACCCGCAGCCGGGTCGTGCTCACCCCCGTGAAGGTGACCTGGTTGTACTGGTTGAGCGCGGTCGGGTAGCTCGCGCCCGCCACGTCGGCGTAGGCGCTGCCGGTCCAGTACTGGAGCTTCCACGACGCGGGCAGGCGCACTCCCCCGTTGTCGTCGAAGAAGTAGACCTGCGCCGACTTCACGGTCTGCGCCGAACTCCAGGTCAGTTCCCCCCACTGCTCACCGGTGTTGGGCCACGTGCCCCACCGGGCGTTGACCGTGTCGTTGGACGACGGCGGGTCGAGGCCGTCGTTGATCGCCGCCACGCTCTCCCACGGCGAGGTGTAGGACGCCGAGGGCGCCGCGGTCAGCGCCAGGTTGGTCGTGGGCCCTGGGTTCGGATCGCCGCCACCGCCCCGGTTGTAGACCTTCACCTCGGTCAAGGCGGTCTTGAAGCCGGACGCGTGGGTCATCTGCACGCGCAGCCGCTGGGTGCCGACCGAGGTGAACTGGACGCGGTTGTAGTTGGCCCGCGGCGACCCCGGTGTCTTCACCTGGGCGGCCGCGTCGACCCAGGCGGACCCGTTCCAGTACTGGACGTTGTACGACGAGGGCGCCCGGTAGCGGTTGCCCGCCCGGTCATCGCGGAAGTACACCCGCACTTCGTCGACCGTGCGCGCCTGCCGGAGGTTGAGCTCGTACCAGTCGGTGCCGTTGGGCGAGCCGGAGCTCCCCCAGAGCGGCTCGTTGATGGGGAACCCGTCGACCGCCGCGCCGGTGGACGTGCCCGACGCCGTGTACGAGGCCGACACGGCCGCGCCCTGGGCCAGGTTGGCCGTCGTGGAGGTCAAGTCCGCGCCCGCCTTGGCGAACATCGCGTGCGGCGCGCACGCCGGCGACTTCGCGACGATGCGTGCGACCATCGCGCTCGCTCAAAAACACGCGGTCGGCATCGGCGCGCATCCGGGTTTCGCGGACCGCGAGCACTTTGGC
>JBDSAJ010000093.1:0-2639 GCA_039922235.1 Umezawaea sp. | reverse complement strand
TGGGAACCCCGTTCCTAGAACCTGAGCCGTGGCCCCGTCCACCACGGACGGGGCTACGGGGCGGTCACTCGTGCACGGTGATCGCGCCCGCGGGGCAGAGCGCCGCCGCTTCGCGCGCCGCCGCGTGGTGGGACGCCGCGGGTTCCACGTCGAGCACGATGACCGTGCCGTCGTCCTCGCTCTGGTCGAAGACCTCGGGGTCGGTCAGCACGCACATGCCGGAACCACAGCACTTCGCCTTGTCGGCCTCGACCTTCATGACCACTCCACCGGTAGGGCGTGCACTCCGTAGATCGCCATGTCGGTGCGCAGGGGCACTTCCTCCACGGGCACCGCGAGGCGGAGGTTCGGGAACTCGCGGAACAGCGCCGCGAACCCGATCCTCATCTCGATGCGCGCGAGCTGCTGGCCGAGGCACTGGTGCACGCCGTGGCCGAAGGTCATGTGCCCGCTCGCCGACCGCGTGATGTCCAGCCGCTCGGGGTGGTCGAACCGCTCGGGGTCCCGGTTGGCGGCCGACAGCGACAGCGACACCGTCTCACCCCGCTCGACCAGGACACCGCCCACCTCGACGTCCTCCAGCGCCGTGCGGATCGTGCCGAACTGGAGGATCGACAGGTAGCGCAGCAGCTCCTCGACGGTGTTGTCGATCAGGGTCGGGTCCGCCCGCAGCGCGGCGAGCTGGTCCGGGTTGCTCAGCAGGGTCAACGTGCCCAGGCCCAGCATGTTCGCCGTCGTCTCGTGCCCGGCGACCAGCAGCAGCACCCCCATGCCGGTGATCTCCTCGTCGTCGAGGTGCGCACCGCTCTCGATCAACCCGCTGAGCATGTCGTCGCCGGGCGCGGTCCGCTTGCGCCGCACGAGGTCGCGGATGAAGTCCTTGATCCGCTCGAAGGCGGCCACGGCCTCCTCCGTGCTCGTCTCCAGCCGCAGCGCCTTGGCGGTGTCCTCCTGGAACACGTGCCGCTCGTCGTAGGGCACGCCGAGCAGCTCGCAGATCACCAGCGAGGGGATGGGGAGCGCGAACGACTCGACCAGGTCGGCCGACGTGCCGTTCGCGCGCATCGCCTTCAGGTGGTCGAGGACGATCTCCTCGATGCGGGCTGACAGCAGGTTCATCCGCCGCACGGTGAACTGGCCGGTCAGCAGCTTGCGGTATCGCGTGTGGTCCGGCGCGTCCATCGAGATGAACATGCCGGGGGACGCGGCGGGGCGGCGGATGGGTTGGCCGTCGCTGCGGGTGACCAGGGCGTGGTGCAGCTCCGCCCGCGAGCTGAACCGGCGATCGGCCATCACCTCGCGGACCAGTTCGTGACCCGTGACGAGCCAGCCGAGGTGCCCGTCCGGGAACTTGAGCCGGTTCATCGGCGCCTCCTCGCGGAGGACTCCCAGTTCAGCGGGCGGGTCGAACGGGTTGTCCCGTTTGAGGGGCAGACCTGTGGTGATCGTTTCGGTCAACTTGCACACCTCCCAGTGCGTTAAGGGACCTACTTCACAAGCTACAGAATTTTTACTACTTGGTGAAGAACATTGTCCTCAAATGAGTTCCAGGCGTGGCCAGGACGCCAGGTCGCGCCTCAACTGGCGGTCGTGGGTCGCCACGACGACCGCTGCCGACGTCACCCGGAGCGCCTCGGTCAGCTCGTCCACGAGCGTGATCGACAGGTGGTTCGTCGGCTCGTCGAGCAGCAGCACGTGGGGCGAGCCGAGCAGCAGCAACGCCAGCGACAGTCGCCTGCGCTGGCCGGTGGACAGCCGTCCGACCGGACGGGCCAGGTCGACGTCGGGCAGCAGGCCCAGGTCGCGCAGCGGTCCGGGGTCGGCCACCAGCCGGGCCGGGCTGAGCGCCGGGTCGGGGAAGTCCGACTCCTGCGTCAGCAGGCCGATCCGGGTCCGCACGCCGTGCCGGACCTCGCCGGTCGCCGGGACCAGCCGACCCGCCAGCACGGCGAGCAGCGTCGACTTGCCCGTCCCGTTCGCCCCCGACACGACCAACCTGCCGCCCGCGGCCACGGCCAGGTCCGGGTGCGGCCGCAGCCGACCCGGCACCGTGACACCAGACGCGCCGAGCAGCACCTCGTCCGGGCCCTTGGCCAGGTCGGGGCCGGTGAACCGCAGCGGCTCCGGCGGTTTCGGCACCCGCTGCCCGGTCAGCTCGTCCAACCGCCGTGCGACGTTGCGCAGCCTGCTCGGCGCACGGGTCGCGCGCTTGTGCTTCCCAGCCCCCTTGGGAGGCCGCCACGAGGTCACCAGCCGCGCCTCGGCGGCTGCGACCTCCTCGCGGAGTTCGACGTCCTTGGCGGACTCCAGGGCGTACCGCTGCTCCCACCGAGCCCGCTCGGCGGCCTTCGCCGCCTTGAACGCCGAGTAGCCGCCGCCGTGCAGCACGACCTCGCCATCGGCGTTCGGGTCCAGGTCCAGCAGCGCCGTGCACACCTCGTCCAGCAGCATCCGGTCGTGGCTGACGAGCACGACCACGCCGCGGTGCTCGCGCAGCCGCGCGGTCAGGTAGTCCATCCCCGACGCGTCGAGGTGGTTGGTCGGCTCGTCCAGCAGCAGGATGTCCGCGCGCTCGGCGAGCACGCAGGCCAGCCGCACCCGGTACCGCTGCCCGACGGACAGCTCGGCCAGCCGCCTCG
>JBDSAJ010000092.1:0-12980 GCA_039922235.1 Umezawaea sp. | reverse complement strand
CGGCTGTACCGGGCTTCTCCGCGCCAACGGTGATCACGCGGGCTGGATGTCGTCGGGGTCGTAGTCGTCGTGGTGGGTCACGGTGTGGCCGTCCTGCGGCCGGAGGTCATTCGCCGCGGCGACATAGGCCGGGTACCCCCGCGGGTCCGCTGTGGTCGGGCGCTGCCGGTCGTTGTCGTTCGCCGGCTCCTCGGCGTACCGAAAACGGACGCATCCGTCCTGTCTTCTGAAGAAGCTCTTGATGGTGCGGGACCTGATCAGTCCGAGCATCTCGTCCTGGCTGATGACACGGCGCAGATCGTCATAGCGGCGCTGATCGTCTCGGAGGGACTTCCGCACCCGGAAGTACCTGACGACCTCCAGCGCGCACAGGAAGACCAGGACCCAGCCGAGAGTCCCGGCCACGTTCTGCCAGGTAGGGCTGCTGTCGAGCCGAACGGCCAGCACAAGACCGGACAACGCGCCGGCGAACTTGAGCGGCACTTCGACGAGGAAAAGAGGACGCAGCGCCATGAAGAGGTACTCGGATCCGGAATTCCCCTTGCTCGCCCAGTAGGCCAGCCCGGCCCGCAGCGTCACGGCAACTCCGAAGACGACGACCGAGGCAACGAGCACTGTCCACAGCAAAGCCGTCATCGCGTCACGTCCAGATGTCCGCTGGTGGATGGATCGAACCCAGCACCAAGCATCAGCCTGTCCGGACGGACTGTCAAGACACTATGTCCGGACAATGTGTCCGATTGATCATGAGGTCATCTCGAGCCGGCCGGAACTTCCACCTGTGACCAGGCCAGGTCAGGTGAACGGCAAGGTCGTCGGGAACCGGTGGAACGACGCCCGGCTAGGGTGGTGTCTCGTGGCCACCGTGATCCTCCTGCGACATGCCCGTTCGACCGCCAACGGCTCCGGCGTGCTCGCCGGCCGGACCCCCGGCGTCTCCCTGTGCCAGAAGGGCCAGGCACAGGCGCTGGGACTGGTCGACCGGCTCAAGGGCATCCCGATCGACGCCGTCGTCGCCTCCCCGATGGACCGGTGCCGGCAGACCATCGCGCCACTGCTCGCCGACCGCGGCCTGACCGCCGTGACCGAGCCGGAACTGGCCGAGGTGGACTACGGCAGCTGGACCAACCGCGCCATCAAGGACCTGCTCTCCGAACCGCTCTGGTCGGTCGTGCAGCAGCACCCGTCCGCCGCGGTGTTCCCCGACGGCGAGGGCCTGGCGGCCGTGCAGGCCAGGGCGGTCGCCGCGATCCGCGGCCACGACGCCCGCATCACCGCCGAGTTCGGCCCGCGCGCCGTCTGGGTCGCGTGCAGCCACGGCGACGTCATCAAGTCCGTGCTGGCCGACGCGCTCGGCGTGCACCTGGACGGGTTCCAGCGCATCGTGGTCGACCCCGCGTCGGTGTCGGTCGTCCAGTACACCGAGCACCGGCCGTTCGTGCTGCGGTCCAACGACAACGGCGGCGACCTGAGCGGCATCGTGCCGCCCCCGGAGCACAAGCCGTCCTCCGATGCCGTCGTCGGCGGCGGTGCGGGCGCCGCGTAGGTGAGCACCTCCGACGCGCTGCGCCGAGCACTGACCGACCACGACGACCTCCGCCCGCTCCCGGACCGCGCGCGGGAACTCCTGGAAGCGCTCGACGCCCCACCCCGGCTCGCCATCCACCTGCGGCTGGTCCACGACGTGGCGCACCGGCTGGTCGAGTGGACCGGGCGCAACCACCCGGCGGTCGCCGTCGACCGCGACGCCGTCCTGTTCGGCGCGGCGACCCACGACATCGGCAAGACGATCCACGTCGAAGAGCTGTCCGGGCCCGGCTCCGCGCACGAACCCGCGGGCCACGAACTGCTGGTGCAGAGCGGCGTCGAAGAGCGGCTGGCCCGCTTCGCCCGCACCCACGGCTCCTGGACCGAGCCCGGCATCGGCGTGGACGACCTGCTGGTCAGCCTGGCCGACAAGGTGTGGAAGGCCAAGCGGGTACCCGACCTGGAGCAGCTGCTGGTGGACCGGTTCACCGCCGCGAGCGGTGAACCGGTCTGGCTGGTGTACATGGCGCTGGACGACGAACTCGACCGGATCGCCGCAGACGCCGACCACCGGCTCGCCATCCAGTCGATCCACCCGGTCCGGTGAGCGCCGGGACCCCGTCGGCTCACCCGAACGGTCCAACACCCGGAATTGTCGGCCCCCCGCCCTAGGGTCGTGGGCATGACTGAGCTCGACGCGATCTGCCTGAGGCCGTGGGACGAAGGCGACCTGGGGCTGCTGCGTGAGCAGAACACCCCGGAGATGTTGGCCAACCTCGGCGGGCCGGAGTCCGAGGAGGCGGTGCTCGGCCGGCACCGCCGGTACGTGGAGCTCTCCGCGACCGGTGCCGGGAACATGTACGTCCTGCTGCTCGGGCCGGACGCGCTGGTCGTGGGGTCGATCGGGTTCTGGGAGAAGGAGTGGGACGGCGAGACCGTCTACGAGACCGGGTGGCACGTCCTGCCGCCGTTCCAGGGCCGCGGTGTGGCATCGCGGGCGGCGGGGGCCGTCGCGCGGATCGCGGCGGCCGAAGGCGACCGCGAGGAACTGCACGCGTTCCCCCCGGTGACCAACCCGGCGTCGATCGGCGTGTGCCGCAAAGCGGGCTTCGCGCTGCGCGGGGAGTACGACTTCGAGTACCCCAAGGGCACCTGGATCCGGTGCGAGGACTGGTGGGTGCCGTTGAGGTGAAAAATACCGGGGCCCGGACCGTGCAGGGGAGTGCGGTCCGGACCCCGGCTCCTTGGCGGGGTCTACTGGGGAAGAGGTCTACTTGACGTTGACCGCGGCCCACGCCCTGGTCACCGCGGCGACCTCGGCACTGCCCGCCCCGTACAGCTCGGTGGCGGCGGCGATGGTCCCGGTACGCGCGGCCGCGTACTTGGTGCTGGAGGTGAACTTCGTGGTCAGCGCGCGGTACCAGACCTTCTCCGCCTTGGCGCGGGTGATGCCGGTGACGGGCTGGCCGTCGTAGGTCGGGCTGTCGTAGGCGACACCGTTGATCGTCTTGGCGCCGCTGCCCTCCGACAGCAGGTAGAAGAAGTGGTTGGCGATGCCGGACGAGTAGTGCACGTCCAGGCCGCCGACCGAGGACGACCAGTAGTCGGCCGACTTGCCGTCCCTGGAGGGCTTGTCCATGTAGCGCAGGGGAGCGCCCGTGCCCCGGATGTCGATCTTCTCGCCGATCAGGTAGTCGCCGACGTCGCTGCTGTTGTTGGCGCTGAACTCGACCGTCGTGCCGAAGATGTCGCTGGTGGCCTCGTTGAGGCCGCCCGGCTCACCGGAGTACACCATGTTGCCCGTCGCCGAGGTCACGCCGTGCGACATCTCGTGGCCCGCGACGTCCAACTCGGTCAGCGGCTTCTTGTTGCCCACGCCGTCGCCGTAGGTCATGCAGAAGCAGCTGTCGCTCCAGTTCGCGTTGTTGTACGCGTTGCCGTAGTGCACCCGGCTCATCGCGCCAACGCCGTTGTTCTTGATGCCGCTGCGACCGTGGACGTTCTTGTAGTAGTCCCACGTGGCCGCGGCACCGTAGGCGGCGTCCACCCCGGCGGTGGCCTTGTCGGTCAGCGCGCCGTTGCCCCACTTGTTGTCGGCGTCGGTGAACAGCGTCCCCGTGCCGGAGGTGTTGTTGGCGTTGTTGACCGTCTGGTTGCCGCGCAGCGGGTCCTTGAGCTGGAACGTCGACCCGGACTGGGTCGTGTCCAGCTTCACGGTGCCGCTGTACTGGCTGACACCGGAGCCCTCGACGTGCATCACGCGGTCTTCGCTCATCAGCACCTTGCCGGTGGTGGCGTCGGTGTAGACGTGCAGCTCGCTCGGCGACTGGTCGGCCTTGATCCCGGTGAGCACGACCTCCCACGCGAGCGCCGGCGCCTGGTCGATGGCGAACACCACGAGCCGCGGGTCGGTCTTCGTCCAGTTCGCGTCGGTCTTGGCGACGCGCGCCGAGGACGACGCGGTGGCGGCGGAGATGGCGGGCGTGGTGGACACGGCCAGTGCCGCGTCGGTGGCGCGGTCGACCGAGTTGATCGAACCCGCCTTCGCCTGGTGGACGACCAGGTCGCCGCCGACGATCCGCAGGCCGTCGAAGGTGCGGTCGTAGCGGATGTGCTTCGTGCCGTCGGGGTCGGTGACGACGTCCTTGACCACGAGCTGCTCTTGGCTGCTCAGGCCCAGTGCGGAACTCACCATTCCGGCTTGCGACGCCGCGAGGCTCAGGGTGCCCGTGCGGTCGAGCGAGGCGGAGGAGTCCGCGGCCGCCGTCGGAGCCGCGGTGGCAGTGAGGCCACTGACGGTCACCAGGGCGACGGACACCAGGGCTGCGCAGCCCAGGGTCGTGCGATTCATGAAGCTCCTGTTCCAGTGCAGGGGGTGCGCGGCCCGGTCGCGAAATCCGCGAACAAGACGAACACCGAGGAACATCCCGGCCAACACCGTGTTGACCAGAAGATCGATCGTATTGCCGCCCTTGCATAGGTAAATCGTCTCCCATCAGGTGGGAACGCTTCAGAATCTGAGCAATCTCGCAGATCAGAGGGGTCGGTACTCTTCGTTTTTCGAATGAAAGACCAGCTCAGGCGGCGTGGAAACAACGCGGAAACAAATGGCGCAATCGGACGAGTGGCCTATTCACCCTAAGCCGGTCGGTTCAGTCCGTTGGTCTGGTTGGTGTTTAGAGTTAATGACGCGGCGTGGTCGCACGATTACGCACGATGCCCGGAATTCACCGCTCGAGCGCGGCTGCGGCCCTGCTGGAGCAGTCGAGCGACCGGCAAACCGACCTCAGAAGGCTTGGCCGACGCGGGCGGCGAGCGCGGCGAGTTCGTGGTCGGGAACGCGCAGGGAGCCCGCGTCGGGGGTGAAGAGGGCAGCCTGCCGGCGTTCGTAGGGAAGACCCGGCGGCAGGGGGGCGAGGTGGCGGACGGGTGCGACGAGCAGGTGGCCGCGGACGGACGCGAACCTGCTGGCGAACACGACGGCGGTCTCGTCGCGGTAGGCGATGTGGTGCGGGTACTCCGGGTTGCCGTCGAGGAGTTCGCACACGAAGCAGGCCTTGCGGGCCAGCGCGAGGTGGGCGTCGTGATCGCCCATGGGCTCCGCTACTACCCGTGGGCGACGCGCTCGGCGAAGAGCGCGCTGAGCCTGGGCAGCCGGTGCAGCAGCTCGGGGAGGTCGTCGAAGTCCCACGGGTCGCCGTCGGGGTCGGGGCCGACCATGGGCTCGTGGCCGCGGGCGGCCAGGTCGGCGTCGAGGCCGTCGTAGTCGCCGGTGCGGTGGCGGTGGGCTTCGCGGGCCACGTAGTCGAGCGCTTCCCAGTCGGGCAGCTCGCCGGCGGCCCAGGTGTCGACGTCGGTGGTGGCGAGCCGCTGGACGAGGCCGACGTCGGCGAGCGCGTCCGGGTCGGCGGCGATCGCGGTGAAGCGGTCGTGGCCCAGGCCGACCAGCCAGGCGAGGAAGTAGAAGAAGCCGTCGTCCGAGCAGCCGCCCAGGACGAGGTGGGCGGCGCCCCAGTGGGTCCACGTGTCGGCGCGGCCGCGGATGTGGTCGAGCAGGACCTGGAAGTCGGTGATGTCCGGTGGGGGCAGACCGGCGAGCCGGGTGGTGAGCCAGGCGAGGCGGTCGTCGGGGTCGCGGGCGGCGGTCGCGGACTGGCCGACGAGGGTCCAGAAGGTGGGTTCGTCCATGGGTCGACGGTAGGGGTCGGGTCCGACAGTTGATCTTGATTGGTTAATGGCGGGCCCTGGTCCGCGCAGGGATCTATCCTGGACGCAGTATGGACACGCCGCTCGCCGGGTCGCCACTTGCTGACCTGCACAAACGTCTGCCCGAGTTGATGCTTCGCGACCAGCGCAGGCTCCAACGCCGTCTCGATGGTGCCCGGAAGGTGAAGGATCCGGGGTCGAAGAGCGCGATAGCGGCGGAGATCGCCGGGGAGTTCGACGAGGCCGAACTGCGGCTGGCGCTGAGGCGCGAGGGCGTGCCGCGGATCTCCTACCCGGCCGAGCTGCCGGTCAGCCAGCACAAGGACGAGATCCTCGCGCTGATCCGCGACCACCAGGTGGTGATCGTCGCCGGCGAGACCGGGTCGGGCAAGACGACGCAGCTGCCGAAGATCTGCCTGGAGCTGGGGCGCGGGGTGCGCGGGCAGATCGGGCACACGCAGCCGCGGCGGCTGGCGGCGCGGACGGTGGCCGAGCGGGTCGCCGAGGAGATGAAGACGCCGCTGGGGTCGGCGGTGGGCTACAAGGTGCGGTTCAGCGACCAGTCCGGTGAGGACACCCTGGTCAAGCTGATGACGGACGGCATCCTGCTGGCGGAGATCCAGTCGGACCGCAACCTGAGCCGGTACGACACGCTGATCATCGACGAGGCGCACGAGCGCAGCCTGAACGTGGACTTCCTGCTCGGCTACCTCAAGCAGCTGCTGCCGCGCAGGCCCGACCTCAAGGTGATCATCACCTCCGCGACGATCGACCCGCAGCGGTTCTCCCGGCACTTCGGCGACGCGCCGGTGATCGAGGTATCAGGGCGGACGTACCCGGTGGAGGTGCGGTACCGGCCGGTCGTGGACCCGGACGCGGAGTTCGTCGACCCGGACCGGGACCAGACCTCCGCGATCGCCGAAGCGGTGGAGGAACTCCAGGCCGAGGGCCCCGGCGACATCCTGGTGTTCCTGTCCGGCGAGCGGGAGATCCGCGACACGGCGGACGCGTTGACGCAGCTGGACCTGCGCAACACCGAGATCCTGCCGCTGTACGCCCGGTTGTCGTTCGCCGAGCAGCACCGGGTGTTCCAGGCGCACACGGGTCGCCGGGTGGTGCTGGCGACGAACGTGGCGGAGACGTCGCTGACGGTGCCGGGCATCAAGTACGTGATCGACCCCGGCACGGCGCGGATCTCGCGGTACAGCCACCGGCTCAAGGTGCAGCGGCTGCCGATCGAACCGGTGTCGCAGGCGTCGGCGAACCAGCGCAAGGGCCGCTGCGGCCGCGTGTCGGAGGGCATCTGCATCCGGCTGTACACCGAGGACGACTTCGAGGCACGGCCGGAGTTCACCGACCCGGAGATCCTGCGGACGAACCTGGCGTCGGTGATCCTGCAGATGACGTCGATCGGGCTGGGCGACATCGCCGCGTTCCCGTTCATCGACGGGCCGGACTCGCGCAACATCGCCGACGGCGTGCAGCTGCTGCAGGAACTGGGGGCGATCGACCCGGCGGAGACGGACCTGCGCAAGCGACTCACGCCGTTGGGGCGCAAGCTGGCCCAGCTGCCGGTCGACCCGCGGCTGGCGCGGATGGTGATCGAGGCGGACCGCAACGGGTGCGTCCGCGAGGTGATGATCATCGCGGCGGCGCTGTCCATCCAGGACCCGCGCGAACGCCCGGCGGACAAGCAGCAGGCGGCGACCGAGCAGCACGCGCGGTTCGCCGACCCCACTTCGGACTTCCTGTCGTTCGTGAACCTGTGGACGTACCTCAAGGACAAGCAGAAGGAACTGTCGTCCAACCAGTTCCGCAAGATGTGCCGCACCGAGTTCCTGAACTACCTGCGGGTGCGCGAGTGGCAGGACATCTACTCGCAGCTTCGGCAGGTCGCGCGAACGCTGGGGCTCACGGTCGGCGACGACGTGGCGGAACCGCAGCGGGTGCACATCTCGCTGCTGTCCGGGCTGCTGTCGCACATCGGTGTGAAGGACGTGCCGAAGAAGGACCCCGGCAAGCGGGCGTCGACGGAGTACGTGGGCGCCCGTGGCGCGCGGTTCGCGGTGTTCCCCGGTTCGGCGCTGTTCAAGAAGCCGCCGCAGTGGGTGATGGTCGCCGAACTGGTGGAGACCTCGCGGCTGTGGGGTCGGATCGTGGCGCGGATCGAACCGGAGTGGGCCGAGCAGCTGGCGCCGCACCTGGTGAAGCACAACTACAGCGAGCCGCACTGGGAGACCAAGCGCGGCTCGGTCGTGGCGCTGGAGAAGGTGACGCTGTACGGGGTGCCGATCGTGGCGGCCCGGAAGGTCAACTACGGGCGGATCGACCCGGAGCTGTCGCGGGAGCTGTTCATCCGGCACGCGCTGGTGCAGGGCGAGTGGACCACCCACCACAAGTTCTTCCACGCCAACCGGGCGCTGCTGGCCGAGGTGGAGGAGCTGGAGAACCGGGCCCGCCGCCGGGACATCGTGGTCGACGACGAGACGCTGTACGAGTTCTACGAGCAGCGCGTCGGGGCCGAGGTCGTCTCGGTGCGGCACTTCGACACGTGGTGGAAGAAGACCCGGCAGAAGCAGCCGGACCTGCTGACGTTCACCAAGTCGATGCTGATCAACGAACGCGCGGAGGTCTCCGAGCAGGCCTACCCGGACTCGTGGCAGCAGGGCGGGCTGTCGCTGCCGCTGTCCTACCACTTCGAGCCCGGTGCGGGCACCGACGGCGTGACGGTGCAACTGCCGCTGCCCGCGTTGACGACGTTGGGCGACGAGGCGTTCTCGTGGCAGATCCCCGGCCTGCGGCTGGAACTGGTGATCGCGCTGATCCGCTCGCTGCCCAAGCCGATCCGGCGCAACTTCGTCCCGGTGCCGGACGTGGCGAAGGCGGTGCTGGGGCGGATCACCACCGACGACCCGCTGCTGCCCGCTCTGGAACGGGAACTGCGGGCGCTGACCGGTGTGGTCGTGCCGCGCGAGGAGTGGCAGCTCGACCAGGTGCCCGACCACCTGAAGCTCACCTACCGGGTCGTCGACGAGAACAACCGCGAGCTGGCGCTGGGCAAGGACCTGGGGGTGTTGAAGAAACAGCTGGTCAAGGAGGTGCGAGCCACCCTGACCGCTGCTGCGGCTGACGTGGAGAAGTCCGGGCTGACGTCGTGGAGCTTCGGGACGCTGCCCAAGACGATGCAGCGGACCCAGTCCGGGATCGTCGTCACCGCCTACCCCACGCTGGTCGACGCGGGTGACACCGTGGCGATCCGGGTGGTCGACACCCCCGGACGGCAGCGGCTGGCGATGTGGCGCGGCACCCGCAGGCTGCTGCTGCTCGCCGTGCCGTCGCCGGTGAAGGTGCTCCAGCGCACGCTGGACAACGCGGCGAAGCTCGCGCTGACCCGCAACCCCCACGGCGGGGTGGCCGCGCTGCTCGCGGACTGCATCTCCGCGGCCGTCGACCGGCTGATGACCGAGGCGGGCGGGCCCGCGTGGACCGAGGCCGGGTACGAGCGGCTGCTCAAGCACGTGCGGACCAACCTCAACGCGGCGGTGTTCGACGTCGTCGGAGACGTGCGGAAGGTCCTGGTCGCGGCACACGACGTGGAACTGCGACTGATCGGCGTGAAGGCCCCGGTGTTCGGGCCCGCCGTGGCCGACGTGAAGGCGCAGCTCGCCGGGCTGGTGCACCCGAGGTTCGTCACCGAGGTGGGCGCGGCACGGCTGCCGGACGTGGTCCGGTACCTGCGGGGCATCGAGCGGCGGCTGGAGAAGCTGGTCGAGAACGTGGCCCGCGACCAGGAGTGGATGGACCGCGTCCACCAGGTGCACAAGGAGTACCGGGGACTGCGGGCCCAGGTGCCCGCCGACGAGCCGAACGCGGCGTTGGACGAGGTGCGGTGGATGATCGAGGAGCTGCGGCTGAGCTACTTCGCGCAGACCATCGGCACCCGGTACTCGGTGTCGGACAAGCGGATCTACAAGGCACTGGACGCGGTGGAGCTGCCGTAGCACGGGTGTGGGTCCTAGTCGGTCGTCGGTGAGGGCCCACACGCCTCGGGTAGAGGCTCAGCCCGGTTACCCTGGGGATCATCGGGAGGTGCCGCTCATGGATGTCACCGACAACCACCTCGGCCGTCGCCTGCGTGAAGTCCGGTCATGGCGGCAGCTCAGCCTGACCGCAGTCGCCGGGCTGGCCGGGATCACGCCCGCCTACTTGTCGATGATCGAACGCGGGCTTCGCCCGGTCACCAAACGCGCCGTGCTCGAATCGCTCGCCACCGCGTTGCAGGTCTCGCCCACCGAACTGGCAGGCGCACCGTTCGTGCCCACTGATGTCGCTGACGCCGAGGCGCACGCGGCGGTCCACCAGGTCGAGACCGTGCTGTCCGTGGTGGACCTCGGCGTCGATCCCGGCGTGAAGCCGGTCCCGTGGCCGGAGCTGCACGAGCGCATCATCCACCTGAACACCGTCCTGCGCCCGGAAGCCGACTACGGCGCGCAGGGGCGTGTAGTCCCTGACCTGCTGCTGCACCTGCACGCCGCGTACGTCCACTGTCCTGAGCATCGTCGTGAGGTGCTGGTCGGGCTGATTCACACCTATCATTCGGCGGCCGTGCTGACGAAGAACCTCGGTGTACGGGGGCTGCCCGTGGTCGCGGCACGTCTGGCTCAGCAGTGTGCGGAGGAACTGGACGCGCCGGAGTGGCTGGCGTTCTGTGTGTGGCTGCGCGGAAACGCCGCCGGCTCCCAAGGCCGTGCTCACCAGTTGGCCGCTTCGGTGCGCGGCATCGACCGCCTTGCCGGAGTCGACGGGGCGAACGTCGTCCAGGCGGTGGGGGCGCTGCACCTGAACGCCGCGCTCGCGGCGGCGGCACTACGCGACACCGACACAGCGAACACGCATCTGGACGAGGCTGCCTCGCTGGCGGCGCACCTGCCGGAGCAGCGGGAGAACTTCGGGTTCCTGCACTTCGGGCCAGCCAACGTCGGCGTGTGGCGGGTAACCCTGGCGACCGAACTCGGCGAGGTCGGCAAGGTGGTCGAACTGGCCCGAGCGGTGAACCCGGACGACCTGCCCGCGAAGGCTCGGCGGGCGATGTACTGGGCAGATCTGGGCCGGTCGATGCTCAGCGAGAAGTCCACTGTGGACAAGGGAATTCGGGCGCTCGCCACCGCTGAGTCCATCGCACCGCAACTGGTGCGGAACAACGTGTTCGTCCGTGAAGCGGTCGCCGATCTGCTGCGCCGTGCCCAGCGAGGCGCCGGGGGGCGCGATCTGCGCGGCTTGGCCTGGCGTATGGGCGTGGCCCCGACCGGGTGAACGTTCGAGATCGTTAACGGGGTGTTAATCCCCGACTGTTGATCAAGGCGACTATCTCCGCACGTGCCTGGACAGGGCAGATGCGGAGACGGGAGCCGGTCATGGTGTGGGTGCTTGCAGTCATGGGGGCGGTCGCTCTTGGCGTCGTGGGTTGGCTGGTTCACCACGCCCGCTGTGAACTCCTGCGCCGACGCCAGGTCCTTCGCGTCCGGACAGCGATCGCCGCGAATGGCCGCGTGTCCGTCGCCGAACTGCGCCGGCGTTGCGAAGCGGATTCTCTGGCCAGGTACCCGACGACCACGAACCGTGGACGTGCTGCGTGAACGTCCATGCAGAGAAGCAGGCGGTCGCCGCGTTTCCCGAGTTGTGTCGGCTCATCGATCTTCGGGACGAGGGTTGGGCTTTCCTGGCGACCGAGCGCGACGGCAAGGTGGTCGAGGTCCACGGCGTCCGCACGTGGCCGGGAGGCTGGGCCGACGCGATCCGAGTGCGCTACACGACCGACGCGAAAGGACTGAGGACCGACTACGCGGGCGGGATCGTGCGGGGTCGCGAGGGCACACTTGACGATGTGCTGGACGGGTTGATCGCGCTGCCCGCTCCGGACGAACGGGGCGCACCCCGGCTGGTCAAGGGAACGGTCGACGGGATCACTTGACGACGGCGTCCAGTACTCGCCGCACCGCAGTCTCCGGCGAGTCCGTGGCCGAGTCGACCACCAGGTGCGGCTCGGTCCACGGCTCCCAGAGGCCGCGCACCCGCAGGACGTGCTCCCACTCCACGGTGCCGTGCCAGCCGGGGATGCCCCGGTCACGGCCCTCCACCCGTGCGCGCAGGAGCAGGTCGTCGGTGCACACGCACTCGACGCCGACGAAGTCGCCACCCAGGTTCTCGGTGAGCGCACGCCACCGGTCACGGGTCTCGCGCAAGTGCCCGGTGGCGTCGATGATCACCGTCAGGCCCAGCTGGAGCTGCCGGGCGGCGGCCGAGACCAGCTGCACGTCGGCCACGGGCCCAGTGTTGTCCGCGCGGAGCAGCCCGAACGGCACCAGCGCGCCGAGCTGCCAGTCCATCGAGAACACCGGCGCGCGGAGCCGCTGGGCGAGCGACTCGGCCAGGGTGGACTTGCCGCAGCCGGGCACCCCGGCGAGCAGCACCAGCACCGGACTCGACGCCGGGTCGGCGGGACGCAGCGCTGCGTACGCGGCGTAAGCGCGGTCGGCGGCGAGGGCTTGCATCCGTTCACGGGCGTGGGTGAGGTCGCCGCCGGTGAGGCGCACCCAGCCCAGCACCAGGTGTTCGCGCAGCACGTGCACCCGCCCGAGCCGGATCGCCTCGGGGCGGGCCGCGTCCACCAGCGCGACCGGGTTCAGCGGGGCGTCGGTGGCCTCGAGTTCGGCGGCGAGGTCCGCGGCGAGGCCGTCGGGCAGGGCGGCGAACAGCGTGCGGGCGGTGAGGGGCGCGACGTCGAGAACGGCCTGCGCGGACGGGTGAGGTTCGATCATGACCTGAGACCTTGCCGGCTGCTGCGGGACGTGGTCACGCCAAGTGGATGGCGAGCGTGGTCCACACCCTGTATGGCGTGGCTCGCGGTCTTCAGTTGTCGCTGGTTGCGTGCCCGGTGCGCGGCGTTCGGCCTCCAGCAGGATTCGTCAGGATCATGACCGGCGTCACGTGTCAGCGCGTTGTTATAGCCTGCCGGGCGACCCGCTCATCAACACAACCCGGAGTTTCGATGTCCCGCTTCGGCAGAATTGTTCTCGTTGTTCTCGCAAGTGCCGCCACCACCGTCGCGGTAGCGCCGCCGGCCAGCGCGGCGACCTACTACAACCTGTTCAACTACAAGAGCGCCCAGTGCATGTCCGTCGAGAACAGCGGCAGCACCGCCAACGGCGCCAACATCATCCAGTGGTCCTGCGGCGACGGCTCCGAGC
>JBDSAJ010000091.1:0-5729 GCA_039922235.1 Umezawaea sp. | reverse complement strand
AGCAACTCGCCGCAGGGGGCACCAACCAGTCGGAAAGCGTGGCCTGATCAACCACCGGCCAGCCGGGAAAGCGTTCCTGCCCACCCAACTCCCACGCGAGGCCGACTTCAGGCGGCCGAGCCGGAGTCTGCGGAGCAGCGACCAAAAAACACAGCAAAAACAAAACCACCCACCCCAAGCACCCCAAGCCAGGCCACTCACCTCAAGCGCCGGGCCCCAACCGCCAGCCCCCAAAATCAGGAAGCGTTCGGCCTCTTCTTCTGCCTGGCCGTGTAATCCCTCATACGCTGCGGGTAACCCACGATCCCCGCGTCGTAAATCGGCATCCCCTGCTTCCGGGCGAACTTCTTCGCGGCCTCGGTTCCGTCGACGCGTCTGCGGGTCCACTCGCCGTCGTGCGCGACCAGCACCACGGTGGTTTCCGTCACGGTGGTCTTGGGTTCGACGAACGCCTCTACGCCGTGGCGTGCCGCCGCCCACTCCTCCAGGTGCCCCGTGTCGGAGGACGACGCGGCGCGCAGCACCCCCGGCTTGGGCTTCCTGCGGAAACGATCCAACAGCCCCACGGGGCCACCTCCTACGAGACCTGTGCCCCCATGGTGCCGGCCCGCCTGTGAAGCAGGTGGCAAATCGTCCGGAAGGGACACCCGATCGAGGCCGCGTCGCCGCTTGCTCCGACCTAGTGACAAGATGACTTGAGTACCCGCGCGCACCCGCGCGGATGTAAGGCATGTTCACCACTGTCGAGGAGTTCGAAGTGACCGACACCTCCGCCGACCTCGTGATCCTCGGTGGCGGCTCAGGCGGCTACGCCTGCGCGTTCCGCGCAGCCGAGCTCGGTCTGTCCGTCGTCCTGGTCGAGAAGGACAAGCTCGGGGGGACCTGCCTGCACCGCGGCTGCATCCCGACGAAGGCCCTGCTGCACGCGGCCGAGGTCGCGGACAACGTCCGCGAGGGCGACCAGTTCGGCATCAAGAGCTCGCTCGAGGGCATCGACATCGCGGGCGTCAACTCGTACAAGGACGGCGTGGTCAGCAAGCTCTACAAGGGTTTGCAGGGCCTGGTCAAGGCCAACAAGGTCACGCTGGTCGAGGGCGCGGGCACGTTCGTCGGCCCGAACACCGTCGTGGTGAACGGCGACCGCTACACCGGCAAGAACGTGGTCCTCGCGACCGGTTCGTACGCCAAGAGCCTGCCCGGTCTGGAGATCGGCGGCCGGGTCATCACCAGCGACCAGGCGCTCAACCTGGACTTCATCCCGGAGAAGGTCGTCGTCCTCGGCGGCGGCGTCATCGGTGTGGAGTTCGCCAGCGTGTGGCGTTCGTTCGGCGCCGAGGTGACCATCGTCGAGGCGCTGCCGCGACTGGTCCCGGCCGAGGACGAGTACGCCTCCAAGCAGCTCGAGCGCGCGTTCCGCAAGCGCGGCATCAAGTTCAAGACCGGTGTCCGGTTCACCGGCGCGACCCAGACCGATTCGGGTGTGTCGGTGTCGCTGGAGTCCGGCGACGTCCTCGAGGCCGACCTGCTGCTGGTGGCCGTCGGCCGCGGCCCGAACAGCGCGGGCCACGGTTACGAGGAGGCCGGTGTCGTCACCGAGCGCGGCTTCGTCCTCACCGACGAGCGCCTCCGCACGAACCTGCCGAACGTGTTCGCCGTCGGCGACATCGTGCCTGGTCTGCAGCTCGCGCACCGCGGCTTCCAGCAGGGCATCTTCGTCGCCGAGGAGATCGCCGGGCAGAACCCGAAGGTCATCGACGAGGCGGGCATCCCCCGCGTCACGTACTGCAAGCCGGAGGTCGCGTCGGTCGGTCTCTCCGAGGCCGCGGCCAAGGAGAAGTACGGCACGGTCGAGACCTTCATCTACGACCTGGCGGGCAACGGCAAGAGCCAGATCCTCAAGACCGCCGGTGGCGTCAAGCTCGTGAAGGCGCCCGACGGCCCGATCGTCGGCATCACCCTGGTGGGTGAACGTGTCGGCGAGCTGATCGGCGAGGCCCAGCTGATCTACAGCTGGGAGGCTTTCCCGGAGGACGTGGCTCCGTTGATCCACGCCCACCCGACCCAGACAGAAGCCCTTGGCGAGGCCTTCCTCGCCTTGGCCGGCAAGCCGCTGCACGTGCACGGCTGACCGTCGCAAACAAGTCAGCCGAACCTGCAACTCAAGCACGAGGAGTCAGCGAACGATGGCCTTCTCCGTCCAAATGCCCGCACTCGGCGAGAGCGTCACCGAGGGCACGGTCACCCGCTGGTTGAAGCAGGAGGGTGACCGGGTCGAGGTCGACGAGCCGTTGCTGGAGGTGTCGACCGACAAGGTCGACACCGAGATCCCGTCGCCCGCGGCCGGGGTCCTGCAGAAGATCGTCGCCCAGGAGGACGAGACCGTCGAGGTCGGCGCCGAGCTGGCGGTGATCGGCGACGGTGCCGGTGGTGGCGATTCCGCTCCTGCCGCGCCCGCCGAGGAAGCCCAGCCCGAGCCCGAGCAGGCGCCCGAGCCCCAGGCCGAAGCCCCCAAGGAAGAGGCGCCCGCGCCGTCCGGCGGCTCCGGCGGCGGCACCCCGGTCGTCATGCCCGCGCTCGGTGAGAGCGTCACCGAGGGCACCGTCACCCGCTGGCTCAAGCAGGTCGGCGACTCCGTCGAGGTCGACGAGCCGCTGCTGGAGGTGTCCACCGACAAGGTCGACACCGAGATCCCGTCCCCCGTGGCGGGCACCGTGCTGGAGATCACCGCGGCCGAGGACTCGACCGTCGAGGTCGGCGGCCAGCTGGCACTGGTCGGCTCCGGTTCCCCGGCGCAGTCCTCCGCACCGGCTCCCGCGCCGACGCACGCCCCCGAGGCGCCCAAGCAGGAAGCCCCCAAGCAGCAGGAAGCCCCCAAGCAGGAGGCTCCCAAGCCCGCTCCGGCTCAGCAGTCCGCGCCCGCCCCGGCCGCGTCCGAGGAGTCGTCCAACGGCACCCCGTACGTGACGCCGCTGGTGCGCAAGCTGGCTTCGGAGAACGGCATCGACCTGAACTCGCTGACGGGCACCGGTGTCGGTGGCCGCATCCGCAAGCAGGACGTGCTGGCCGCGGTCGAGGCCAAGAAGGCCCCGGCTCCCGCGCCCGCCGCCCCGGCTCCGGCCGCCGCCGCTCCCACCCGTGCCGCCGCTCCGGCCAAGGCCGACCAGAGCGGCCTGCGCGGCAGCACGCAGAAGCTCCCGCGCCTGCGCCAGATCGTCGCGCAGCGCACCCGCGAGTCGCTGCAGATGTCGGCCCAGCTCACCCAGGTGTTCGAGGTCGACGTGACCAAGATCGCCCGGCTGCGCAACCGCGCGAAGGCGGCGTTCGAGCAGCGCGAGGGCGTCAAGCTCACGTTCCTGCCCTTCTTCGCCAAGGCCACCGTCGAGGCGCTGAAGCAGCACCCGAAGCTGAACGCCTCGATCAACGAGGAGGCCAAGGAGGTCACCTACTACGGCGCCGAGCACCTCGGCATCGCGGTGGACACCGAGCGCGGCCTGCTCAACGCGGTCATCCACAACGCCGGTGACCTCAACCTGTCCGGTCTGGCGCACAACATCGCCGACCTCGCGGCCCGCACCCGTGCGAACAAGGTCACCCCGGACGAGCTGTCCGGCGGCACCTTCTCGCTGACGAACCTGGGCAGCAACGGCGCGCTCTTCGACACCCCGATCATCCAGCAGCCGCAGAGCGGCATCCTGGGCGTCGGCGTGGTCAAGAAGCGCCCCGTGGTCATCACCGACGAGAACGGCGACGACAACATCGCCATCCGGTCGATGGCGTACCTGGCGCTGACCTACGACCACCGCCTGGTCGACGGCGCGGACGCCGGTCGTTTCCTCACCACCATCAAGAACCGCCTCGAAGAAGGCGCGTTCGAGGCCGATCTCGGCCTGTAGGACAGCTCGCCGAGGCCCCCGGTGCGATCGCACCGGGGGCCTCGCCACGTCCCCCTGCTGTGCACGAACCCCACCCTTGGGAGACGATCAACCCATGCGCGTCGTTATCGCCGGTTCGTCCGGAATGATCGGGACCAGTCTGGTGGCGGCACTTCGCGGCGAGGGGCACGAGGTGCTCCGGCTGGTGCGGCGCACGCCGAAGGCCCCCGACGAGCGGGGCTGGAACCCGCCTGCCGGCCGCCTCGACGAGGGTGCGCTCGACGGCGTCGGCGCGGTGGTGAACCTGTGCGGCGCGGGCGTGGCGGACAAGCGCTGGAACGACGCCCGCAAGCAGGTGCTGCGGGACAGCCGGAACGTGCCGACCGAGGTGCTGGCGGCCGCGGTCGTCGAGCACGGGGTGCCGACGCTGGTGAACGCGTCGGCCATCGGGTTCTACGGCGACACCGGCGACGACGTGGTCGACGAGACCCGTGGTGCGGGCACCGGGTTCCTGGCGGACCTGTGCCGCGAGTGGGAGGCGGCCACGGGCGTCGCAGACCAGGCGCCGGACGTGCGCGTGGTGAAGCTCCGCACCGGCCTGGTGATCGCTCCGGCCGGTGGGCTGTTCGGCCGGATCAAGCCGCTGTTCTCGTTCTTCCTCGGCAGCAGGCTGGGCGACGGCACCCAGTACATGCCGTGGATCTCCCTGGACGACGCCATTTCCGCGATCCGCTTCGCCGTGGAGCACGACTCGGTGAAGGGCCCGATCAACGTGACCGCGCCCAGCCCCGTGACGAACGCGGAGTTCACCCGCACCGTCGGCCACGTGCTGCACCGGCCGACGCCGTGGGTCGCTCCCGGCTTCGTGCTGAAGGCCGTGCTCGGCGAACTGGCCGAGGAAGGCCTGCTCTCCGGCCAGCGGGCCGTGCCGAAGGTGTTGGAGCGCAACGGTTTCCACTTCTTGCACCCGGCGCTCGGAGCGGCGGTGTCGGCAGCGGTGCACGGGTGAGCCGGGGTCTGCCGGCCCTGGTCGGCCTGCTGCTCGTCGCGCTGTCCACGACGCTCGGCGTGCTGGTGCGCGACGAGGTGCCCGTGCTGGACGCCCGGCTCAACGGGTACGCGCCGTTGCACACCCGGCCGCTGACGTTCCTCGCGGAGTGGATCAGCTTCGTGCTCAGCCCCGGTCTCGCGACCATCGTGCTGCTGGGGCTGGTCGTGCGGTCGTGGCTCGCCAAGGACCCGCTGCTGTTCCGGATCGCCGTGCTGCTCGGGCTGTGCTGGGCGACGGTGCTGGTCCGCTACGCGTACCGGCGGGTGCGGCCGATCGACTTCCCGAAGTGGAGCTACCCCAGCGGGCACGTGACGGCGGTGACCGCGCTGGCGGTCACCTCGGTCGTGGCGTGCTCCTGGCTGGCCCACCGGTGGCTGCGCACGGTCGTCGTGCTCGCGGTGACGGCCGTGGTGCTGACGGCGGCGAGCCGGGTCGTGCTGCGGATGCACTGGTTCACCGACACCGCGGGCGCCGTGTCGGCCGTCGTCGGCGTCGGGCTGCTCGCCGGGCTCGCACTGGGGCTCATCCGGCCGGGGGTAACCTCGGATCGTGACCGGACCTGACGTCTCCTGCCGCACCTCGAACCACCCCTTCGACGTGCGTGAACTGGGCACCATCGACTACACCGCCGCCTGGGACCTGCAACGCGACCTCGCCAACGCCCGCGCGGACGGCACGGTCGGCGACACGCTCCTGCTGCTGGAGCACCACCCCGTCTACACCTGCGGCCGCCGCACCGAAGAGGCCGACCGGCCGGTGAACAGCACCATCCCGGTCATCGACGTGGACCGCGGCGGGAAGATCAC
>JBDSAJ010000090.1:0-8239 GCA_039922235.1 Umezawaea sp. | reverse complement strand
AAGGTCCACTTCTGGTTGGTCCCGCCGTGACAGCTCCAGATGATGAGCTGGGTACCGTCCGCCGAGCTCGCGCCGTTGGCGTCCAGGCACTTCGTGCCGTTGCGGATCGAGCCGTCGGACTGGGCGGACCAGTTCTGCCCGGACGAGCCGTTGCACGTCCACAGCCTGACGATCGCGCCGTCGGTCTGGCTGTTGCCGTTGACCTCCAGGCACTTGTCGAGTGCCCGCAGCGTGGTGCCGTTCTGCGTCCACTTCTGGTTGGCGCCGCTGTTGCAGGTCCACAGCTGGACCTTCGCGCCGTCAGTGGAACTCGCACCGTTGACGTCGACGCACTTGCCGCCGGCGCCGACGATCTCCTTCGCGGTGCCACCACCACCGGGCTGTCCCGCGCCCGGCCCGACGTAGGTGATCGAGTCGAGGTCGAAGCTGGTCGACGACGACGTCTTGAACACCGCGAACAGCTCGACGGTGCCGCTCGGCGCGGTCACGTTCACCGCGGGCGTGCTGGCGTAGGTGTCCGAGCCACCGGTGCCGGTGACCGGCGACGACGCGATGAGCGTGCCCGTCGGTGAACCGGCGCGCAGCTCGATCGTCCCCCCGCCACCCGACGGCGAGGACACCCGGAACGACACCTGGTTGATCCCGGCGAAGTTGACCGGCTTGAAGGAGATCCAGTCGTCGTTGCTGATGTCGCCGACCTTGGCGCCAGACTCGGCACCCGCCTGCGACACGACGTTCACGCCGGACGAACCGTTGAAGAACTCGGCCTGCTTCTGCTTGGGCTGCAGCACGACCTGGGCGCTGCCGGTCAGGGCCGGCACCCCGTTCGCGCCGTTGTCGGTGTACTCGGCCGAGCCGATGACGTGCACGTTGAGCCCCTGGTGCCCGGAGTCAACCGCGGTCTGGAGCGTCCCGGAACAGCCGGTCATCGGCGAGCCGATCGGGTGCTTGTGCGTGTCGTGGCCCATGTTCGACTGGACGGTCACCTTGCCGCAGTCGATCGCGCCGTCCTCCTGGTCGGTCACGGACAACGTGTACGGGACAGGATCACCGAAGTTGATCATGCCACCGTCGACCGGACCGGTGAACCGCACGACCGGCTCGGTGTTGCCCACGCTCACCGTCACGTTCGCGGTACCGATCTTGCCTGCCGAGTTGGTGACCGTGAGCTGAGCGGTGAACTTCCCGCTCCCGGTGTAGGTGTGCGTGGGGTTCGCCTCCGTGGACGAGCTCCCGTCGCCGAACGCCCACCGGTAGGTCAACGGGAGACCACCGGGATCGCTGGAACCGGCGCTGGAGAAGCGCACCGTCAACGGCGACGGACCGGTCAGGGGCGTGCCGGACGCCTGCGCCACAGGAAGGCGTTCACCGGTGGTCGTGTAGTCGATGCGCCACAACCCCGCGCCTGGCAGCGGTTTGTTGTCGTCCCAGCCCGTACCCCAGGTCAGCAGGTACATCGACCCGTCCGGACCGAACTTCGCGTCCATCGGGGAGGCGAACGACATGTTCGACAGGAAGTTGTTGATCTTCAACAGGTTCCCGGACGAGTCCATCCGGAACTCCCACATGCGGTTGCGGGACCACTCACCGAAGAACGGCGTCTGGTCGAAGTAGGCGGGGAACTTCGTCGGCGACGGGTTGCTCGCGTTGTACTGGTAGGCGGGGAACGCCATCGGCGCCTCACCGCCATCGCCCATCTCCGGGAACTTGTTGCCGTTCGAGCCGTTGCCGTACCAGAGGTCCGCGGCCCGCGACGCGGGCAGAGTCGTCAGACCGGTGTTGTTGGGCGAGTTGTTCACCGGAGAGGCGCAGTTGAACTTCGCGCCGGAGGTGTTGTTGGCGAAGTTCCAGTCGTTGTAGGGGACGTTGTTCGCGACGCAGTACGGCCAGCCGTAGTAGCCGGGCGACTTGATCACGTTCCACTCGACCAGACCCGCGGGACCGCGGTTCGCGTTGTCGCCGCCCGCGTCCGGGCCGTAGTCGGCCGCGTAGATCACGCCGGTGGTCGGGTGCACGCTGATCCGGAACGGGTTGCGGAAGCCCATCGCGTAGATCTCGGGCTTCGTCTTGGCCGTGCCGGGCGCGAACATGTTGCCCGCCGGAACGGTGTAGGTGCCGTCGGCCTCGGGGTGGATGCGCAGGATCTTGCCCCGCAGGTCGTTGGTGTTGGCCGCGGTGCCCTGCGCGTCGTACAGCGAGCGACCCGCGCGTTCGTCGATCGGCGCGTAGCCGCCCGAGTCACCGTTGGGGTTGGTGTCGTCGCCGACGCTGATGTAGAGGTTGCCGTTCGGGCCGAAGTTCAGCTGGCCACCGGTGTGCCCCGGCTCCTCCTTCCGTGACGCGGGCAGGGTGAGCAGGATCTTCTCGCTGCCCATGTCCAGCTTGTCGCCGTTCATGGTGAAGCGGGAGATCCTGGCTATCTCCTGGCTCCCCGACGGGGAGTAGTTCAGGTAGACCCACTTGTTGGTGGCGAACGCCGGGTCGAGCGCCATGCCGACCAGGCCGTCCTCCGAGTTCTGCCCCTGGCCGTAGACGCTGAGCGTGCCCGCGACGACCGTCGTCCTGGTGTCCGGCTTGTAGATCTTCAGGTTGCCGTTGTACTCGTTGAAGAACACCCGGCCGTCGGGAGCGACGTCGAGCGTGCCCGGCGCGACGGTGGAGTTGTCGAGCTGCACCTTCTGGAAGCTGCTCCACACCGTGCCACCGCAGTCCGCGGCCGCCGTGCCGCCCGCCGTCTCCACGCCGCCGGTGATGTGCTGGCGGAACAGGGGTTCCGAGTAGCTCGACGCGTTGTGCCCCATGCCGGTGGCCCACACCCGGCCGCCCTCGAAGTTGCGGCACCACGAGATCGGGTGGTCGAGGCCCATCTTCGACGGTCCCGCGTCGTAGGTCGACTCGTCCGCGGTGGCCAGCACGTGCACGTCGCCGCGCGCGTTGCGGCTGAAGTTGTACCACTCCTCGGTCCGCGTCCACCGGTCCGGGAGACCCGCTCCGGACGGGTGCTTGTGGTCCGCGACCTTCGCGGTGCCGGACAGGATCGAGGAGTGGGCGGTCATGGTCATGCCGAGCATCTGGTCCCACCACGGGAACTGCTGCTCGATGTTCATGTCCGTGGCGTTGTGGATCGCCACCACGCCACCGCCCTTGCGCATGTAGGTCTGCATCGCGGTGCGCTGCGCGGCGGTGTCCCACACCATGCCCGACGTCTGGAGCATCACGACGACGTTGAACGTGGCGAGGGTGGCGTCGTTGAAGACCGACGCGTCCTCGGACTTGGTCATCTCCCAGCCGCGTTCGGCGGCCAGTTGCTCCATCATCGTGATGCCCGCGGGAATGGAGTCGTGCCGGTACGCCCCCGCGGCGGTCTTGGTGAACAGCAGTACGTGCAGGCCGTGGGCGGAGGCTGTCGGCACGACGAGCCCCATCACCACCAGAGCACTGGCCAGCACTGACAGTAGTCGCATGAATCTGCGTTGCATTGCCACTCCTCTGGGGTGGTGATGCGGTCGGCTAACAGGTGTGCGCGGCGGCGGCGCTGCGCAGGAAGGCCAAGCCGTTGACGGCAAGAGCGTCCGGCGACTCGGCCAACGGCCGCCAGATCGAAGCGGCGGTCGCGATGGCGGCGTTGTCCGGGGTGAACGACTCGATGCACAGCGGGCCGCGGTAGCCGACCTCGGCTAGGGCGCCCAGCAGTGCGGTCCAGTCCTGGTGGTCGCGACCCGGTGTGCCCCGGTCGTTGGCGCACACCTGGACGTGGGCGATGTGCGCGCCGGCGGCCAGCACGGCCTTCACCGGCGCCGCTTCCTCGATGTTGAGGTGGTAGGTGTCGAGCGCCAGCCCGCAGCCTTCGCCGAGCAGGCCGTCCAGCGCCTCCAGCGCTTGGTCCACGGTGTTCAGCAGGCTGGTCTCGTAGCGGTTCAGCGGCTCCACGGCGATGCGGACGCCGTTCGCGGCGGCGTACTCGACGACGGGACGGAGGTTCGCGCGCAGTTCGCCGTACACCCGCGGCCGGTCGTCGATGCGCCAGGTGCGGCCGACCGAGCTGTACGCCGGGCCCGCGGCGACCGGGCTGCCGACGATCGCGGCGATGTCGACGACCTGCCGCAGGTAGTCCTGGGTCTCCGCGATGGTGTCCGCCGCGACGAGTTCGCGTCCGGGCGGCATGACGAGGCAGACGGTGGCCTTGAGGTCCAGTGCGGCCAGCAGGTCGGCGGCGCGGTGCGGGTCCCAGTCACCTGGCTGCTCCACCGGCAGCTCGATGACGTCGAACCCCCACTCGCGGACCCTCGGGGCGAGTGCGGCCAGCCCGTCGTCGGTGAGCGGCGACGTCCATACCCATGTGCTGACACCGATGTCCCACATGAAACTGAACGTAGGGCTTGGTTAATACAAAAGACCAGCACTGTTGGGCGGACTTCTGACCACTATCTGCCAAAAGCCCCTCTTGCGGGTCCGGCGGCACCGTCCGTGACGACCGCGCCCAGCCTCGCGTCCAGCACCTCCGGCGACAGCACGTGCTGCACGACCATCGCCGCGGCGCCCAGCACGCCTGCGGTCGAGCCCGCGCTCGACGAGACGATCCGCAGGTTCTCCGTGGCCAGGGGCAGGGAACGCCGGTAGATCGACTCGCGCACACCCGCCATCAGCATGTCCCCCGCCTCCGCCACCAACCCGCCGATGACCACGAGCGACGGGTTGAACATGCTCACACACCCGGCCAGCACCTCGCCGATGTCCCTCCCGGCCTGCCGCACGACCCGGCCCGCCTCGAGGTTGCCGGAGCGGACCAGGTGCACCACGTCGGCCGTCGAGTGCGCCGGGAGCCCCAGTTCCCGCAGCTTCGCCGCCAGCGCCGGGCCACCGGCGACCGCCTCCAGGCACTCGGTGTTGCCGCACCTGCACACCACGTCCCCGCTGTTGGGCACCCGGATGTGCCCCAGGTCCCCCGCCGCGCCCGCCGCACCCCGGTGGAGCACACCGTTGCTGATCAGACCCGCGCCGATGCCGGTCGCCGCCTTCACCACGACCATGTTCGGGACGTCCGGGTACGACGCGGTGTGCTCGCCCAGCGCCATCAGGTTGACCTCGTTGTCGACCAGCACCGGGGCACCGAACTCCGCGCTGATCGCCCCCGACACGTCGAACCCGTTCCAGCCCGGCATTATCGGCGGGTTGTTCGGCCTGCCGGTGCGGTGGTCGACCGGTCCCGGCAGGCCGATCCCCACACCGGCGATCTCCGCGACCTGCACCTCGCGCAACAGCTTGCGCCAGGTCTCGACCAGCAGCGGCAGGACCACCGCCGGTCCGTCCGCGATGTCGAGCCCGACCTGTTCGACGACGGTCAACCGGCACCCGAGGTCGGCCACGGCGACCGTGGCGTGGGTGGCACCCACCTCGGCGGCCAGCACGAGCTGGGCGCCGGGGTTGAACCCGAACCGGCTGGCCGGACGGCCCCCGGTGGACTCCTCGGTACCGCCGCCGGTCACCAGCCCGGCGGCCAGGAGCAGGTCCAGCCGGGAGCGCACGGTGGAACGGGCGAGACCCGTCTCGGCCACGATCTCCGCTCGGGTGCGCGGTCGGCCGTCCATCATCATGCGCAGCACGGCGGTCGGCGAACCCGCCTCGATGCCCTGGGTACCGTCCATCGGACAATTGTTACACCGGCAACGAAAGGGCGGCCTTGCCGTCAGGGTCGTGCGTGATCTCCGCTCGAACTGGGTGCGCATGGGGCCCGGGTCAGGCGGCTGTGACGGCCGTGTGCCGCGCGAACAGCGTGGCGTAGTCGGTGTCGAGCCCGGCGAGTGCCGTGCGCAGCGACTGGAAGATCCAGCTGGTCGACGACTCGTACCGGTCGAGCTTGGTGAGCAGGAGCAGCCGGGTCGCCCCGATGACGACGAGGGTCGCCCCGCTGGCGAAGACCGTGCCGCCGGAGGCCACCGCGCGCGTGACGCCCTCGTAGCCGAAGGCGCCCCGGCCCGCGGGGTAGGCGCCGCGCAGGTTCAGGTAGCCGGAACCGTTGCTGACGGCGGCACGGGTCGTGAAGCTCATGCTGCCGGGCAGCCCGTCGAGCGCGGTGTCGACGCTCAGCGTCGTGTCGACCGTCCGGCCGGGTGCGGGCAGCAGCTCGTGTGCGATCACCCGGTCGGCCATGGACGCGAAGGCCCGACGGGTCCAGGTGCCGTACCCGTCGGTCCAGGTCGAGGTGACCTCGCCGGTGTGGAAGTCGGTGCTCCGGCCGTACCTTTCGACCGTGGTCGCGCCGGGACTGGAGATCCGGAACTCGTAGGCGGGGTGGCAGGTCGGTCCCCGCCGCGGCGAACGAGCTGTCCCGGCGGAGGGCTCGTCGCGACCGTCCGCCTGCCCCGAGAGCGGGCCATCGGGCAGTACCAGGCGGTGGTGGCTGAAGACCACCTTCTCCAGCGCGGGCGCCCCGTGCAGCACCGCGCCGAATTCGCCGTTGCCGGTGCGGAAGCCGTCCGACCGGGAAGCAGCCGGGCTGGTGTCGTGCAGCCCCCGTTCGGGCGGGGTGATCAGCGAGCGCCGGTGGTCGTGGGGGGTGCGCATCACACGGCTCCTCGGTGAGCGATGGGGAGACGGCGACCGACGACTAAGTCCGAGGGAGTGGTCATGCCAGGCTCCGCGCCCACTCGTGGAGTTCGCGGGCCTGTTCGGCGAGCCGGTGCTCGTCACTGCCCAACGGGTCCTTGAAGAAGAACGCGAGTGCCCCTTGAGCACCGACCCGACCCGCCGCGTGGGCGGCGGCCACCAGGCGGGCGAGGTCGAGCACCAGCGGAGCGGCCAGGGAGCAGTCGAGGCCGCTCCAGGTCAGCTGCAGTGACATCCGCGCGCCCAGGAAACCCTCGAACGACACGTGGTCCCACACCGTCCCGCGTTCGCCGAGGTCGGGCACGTGGTCGGTGTGCAGGGGCGCGGTGGCGCCCTCGCCGAGCAGCGCCGCCAACCCACCGGCATTGGACGTCTGCTCGCCGTCACCGCTGCCCTGCAGGGTGGTGCCCGCCCAGGACAGCACGCGCAGCGCCCGCGACGTGAACATCGGCGCGAGTGCCGCCCGCAACAGCATCTCCCCCGTCTTGCCGTCCCGTCCCGCGTAGGGCAGCGACCGCGACCGCGCGAGTTCGTCCAACGCGGGCAACGCGGCCCCGGTGGACGGGGTGAGGTCCACGAAGGCGCACCCCGCTTGGAAGGCGGCGTAGGCGATGAGGGAACTCGGCGGCAGCAGCACGCCCCCCGGCACGGCGAGCGCTTCCTCCAGCGCGGCGAGCGAGTCGTGCGGGACCCGCGCGGACGGCTCGCTCGACGCCACGTTCACCACCACGACGCGCGCCAGCCCGTGCCGTGAGCGGAAGTCGGTGATGTCGGCGGCCAGCCGCCGCGCGGCGTCGGCCTGGCTGCCGTGGAACGCGCCGGGGTCGTAGCCGGGCCGGATCTCCGCGTCCGCGGCGTCCAGCCCGCGGCCGACGCGCGCCGCCACGTCGTGCGACAGCACACCGTCGCGCACCAGGGACTCGACCCGCTTCGCCAGCGGTGTGGTGGCGATGTCGTGCCCGCCGACCACGAACGCGTCCCACCGCGGCAGGTCAGCGTCCAGCAGCTCGGTGACGCAGCCGGTGGGCGGCACGAGACCCGCGCGCAGCGCCAGCAGCCCACTGACAGCAGTGGTCGCCACCGACCCCCTGGCGCCGTTCAACCACAGGCCGATCCGTTCGGTCACCGCCGTCTCCCCCGGTCAGCGGCCAATGGTTCGCCCATGGTGATGAAGTCCACTGTGGACAGTGACTCGCCGAGGAGCACGTCGTCCGGGCAGCGCACCCCGGACAGCACCTCGAAGCCCACGCCCCGCGAAGCTCACCATTGAGTCCCCCGAACCCCGAGGACTGCTGCGCCACCAGGGAATCAGCCGGTAGAGCAGTCAACCTAGCGAGCCGTTTCCCCCAGCGGCAAGGTCGCGGCGGTGTCTCATATCGGCCAAATTGCCCCTTGACCAGCGGCCCGCGCTCACGCACACCGCCGACACCTCCACTGTGGACGGTCAGTACTTGGCCAGCACCCGCATGAACGCGCGCGACCACAGGGGCAGGTCGGGCCAGCCACGACAGGACACCATCGTGCCGTCCACGACGTCGGGTCCGTCGACGTAGGTGGCACCCGCCAGCTCCATGTCGGTCTTCAGCGGCGGGTAGGCGGCCGTCGTGCGGCCGCGGAGCAGCCCCAGCGCGGC
>JBDSAJ010000089.1:0-5686 GCA_039922235.1 Umezawaea sp. | reverse complement strand
GGCGATGGTTTGAGGGCCCTCCTGCTGCGTGAAGCGGGGTGTCCGCGCACTGGCCCGGCGCGGGAGATGCGGGTGCTGCCGACGGACGCGGCGGTGCACGAGGCGGTCGCGGTGCTGCACGAGCGGTGCTTCCCGCGGACCTACCTGTCCGGCGAGAAGCTGGTCGACGGGTCGACCGAGCGGACGGTGGTGGTGGCGATGGACGAGCGGAGGGTCCTCGGGTATGCGACCGGGAAGTCGCAGGCCGAGGAGTACTACGTCGACTTCGTGGCGGTGGAGCCGGAGCTGCGCGGGCAGGGCGTCGGGGCCGCGCTGGTGACGGAGCTGGTCTGGAAGCTGGCGGCCGAGCACGGGGCGCGGCCGCAGGCTGCTGCGTCGATCCTGGCGGGCAACGAGTCGTCGGAGCGGATGTTCGGGCGGATGGGGTTCCGGCTGCACGTGGCGCTGGTGGCGTACCGGTCAAAGGTCGCGTGACCCGACCGGTGCCTTGTGCCGCAACGAGAGCAGCCCGCCCACCACCAGCGTGACCAGCACCCCGAGCGGGGTGTACCAGGGGTAGGCCAGGGTCTTCGCCGTGGCGGAAGCCGCGGCGAAGCTGATCACCGGCGAAGCGTCGACCACCTTGACCCCGAGGATGACGAAGGCCATGACGACGACGGTCGTGACGAACGCCGCGATCGCGTCGGCCTGCCTGGCGGCCTTGAACACCAGGCCCAGGAAGAACGCGCCGAGCAGGGCGCCGTAGGTGAAACCCGCGATGGACAGGCCCTGCTCGACGATCGGGTTGCCGCGCGTGGTCAGCGTCGCGAAGAGGCCGGCGCACACGATGAGCAGCCCGGCCCACACGACGGTCCAGATCCGGCCGTGCTTGAAGACCTCGGCGTCGGTGAGCTTGCGCCGGACCACGTTCTGGTAGACGTCGGTCACGGTCGAGGACGCGAGCGCGCCGAGCGACGAGCTGAGCGCGGCGGCGAGGATGCCCGCGATGACGAACCCGGACAGGCCCGACGGCATGTCGTTGACGATGAAGTTGGCGAACAGCTCGTCGTTGTTGTTCAGGCCGAGGTCCTTGACCGGGTTCGCCGCGTTGTAGAACGCCCACAGCATCACGCCGATGAACAGGAACATCGCGAACTGCAGGAACACCACGACACCGCTGGCGATCAGCGCCTTCTGGCCTGCCCGCACGTCGCGCGTGGCCATCAGCCGCTGCACGATCAGCTGGTCGGCGCCGTGCGACGCCATGGACAGCACCGCCCCGCCGACCAGCGCGGTGAGCAGGTTGTACGGGCTGGTCAACGGGCTGGAGCTGACGTCGAAGAGCTGGAACTTGTCGGCGTCGACGGCCTTGCCGAACCAGCCGTCGGGCAGCTTGCCGGACAGCACGACGATCACCGCGACCGCGCCGAGGACGTACCAGAGCATCTGGATCGCGTCGACCCACACGACCGCGCGGACGCCGCCGAGGAAGGTGTAGACCACCATCGCGATCCCCAGCACCAGCACGATCGTCCAGTACGACGCGGTCACGCCGTACGCGGTGAGCACGACCTTCACCGGGATCGCGGTGGCGAACAGCCGCAGCCCGTCGGCCAGCAGCCGGGTCAGCAGGAACGTCACGGACGCCGTGCTCTGCAGCCCTTTGCCGAACCGGAGGCCGAGGAACCCGTACGCCGTCACGAGGTCGCCCGCGATGTACTTCGGCAGCAGCACGAACGAGACCACGATCCGGCCGAGCAGGTAGCCGATCGACAGCGACAGGAACGTCATCCCGCCCGCCGCGGGGGTCGCGAGGTACGCGATCGTCGGCACGCTCAGCACGGTCAGCGTCGACGTCTCCGCCGACACGACGGACACGCACACCACCCACCACGAGATGCGCCGCTCGCTGACGAAGTAGTCGGTCGACGACTTCTGCCTGCCGCCGATCCACACCCCTAACAGAGGCATTCCGACCAGGAAGATCGCGATGATGGCGAGGTCAAGGGCGCGCACTGGGTCCTCCTGCTGGGCTGCTGATCCTCAGTCGGGTGACGGGCGTGCCCGCCGGTTCGGGCAGGCGGAGCGGGTCTCGGCCGGGCGTGATGCTGCCGAGCAGCCGCGGTCCGGCCGCGCCGGTGGCGCTCGGGGCGTTCGCCGGGACGCCGGACCAGGTCAGGAAGCCGAGCAGGGCGCTCAGGTAGGCCTCCTTGGCGTCCGACGGCAGGCCGAGCGCGTCGCTGGTGACGAGGGCCGTCCCGTCGAGAGCGCGGGTCAGCGCGGCCACGAGCGCCGGGTTGCGCATCCCGCCGCCGGACGCGACGACGACGCCCGCGCCGCGGCAGGCGTCGGCGATCGTCCGGGCGGTCAGCTCGACCAGCGTCGCCACCAGGTCCTCGCCGCTGGCCGTGCCCGACACCGCCCGGTGCAGGTGGGCGAGGTCGAAGTGCTCCTTGCCGGTCGACTTGGGCGCGGGCCGCGCGTAGTACGGGTCGGCCAGCAGCGCGGCGAGCAGGTCGGGCCGTACCTCGCCGCGCAGCGCCAGCTCCCCGTCCACGTCGTGGGTGCGCAGTCCGTGCGACAGCTCCAGCACGGCGGCGTCGAGCAGCGCGTTGCCCGGCCCGGTGTCGTAGGCGACCGGGTCGGCTCCGGGTGCGACGACGGTGACGTTGGCGATCCCGCCGATGTTCAGCGCGACGGCGGTCCGGCCGGTGGACGCGGCGAGGTCGGCCAGCCACAGCGCGTCCAGCGTGCTGGCCAACGGGGCACCGTGACCGCCTGCGGCGACGTCGCGGACCCGCAGGTCGGCCACGACCGGCAGCCCGGTCGCCTCGGCGATCCACGCGGGCTGGCCGAGTTGCAGCGTGCCGAGGCACCGGCCGTCCTCGACCCAGTGGTGCACGGTCTGGCCGAGCGAGGCGACCAGGTCGGCGTCGCCCATCGCGACCGCGGCGGCGGCGAACGCCTGCCCGAGCCGGGTGTCCGCCTGGCAGAGTTCCGCGGCCGATCCGGTGCGGACACCCGAGGGGAACGGGTGCTCGGCGTGCCCCAGCGGCGTCAGCACGACGGTGTCGCCATCGAGCCGGAGATCGGCGAGCGCCACGTCCACGGCGTCCATCGACGTCCCCGAGATCACCCCGATGACCTTCATGTCGTGTGGTCTATTGCACCCGGCGTTGGACCGCAAGGTCTGTTCGTGGGAAATTCGCCGACCGTGTGCCAGGTTTGTCGACTGGTCACACTGGGCACCGTGCGAGGATGGCGCCCGTGTCGACCGAGACCGTGATCTGGATCGTTGTAGCCGTCGTGGCCGTGCTCGCGGTCGCCCTCGTCGTCGGTGTCGTGCTGGCCCGCCGCAGGCGGATCAGCCTGACCGACCAGGAGGACACCCCGAAGGCCACCGGGTACAAGGCAGGCAGTGGCATTGCGTTCGCCCCCGCCGACCACCCCGTCGCCGACCGCACCGAAGTGGACGGTCAGCCCGGTGTCGGCGACGACGCCGCGGTGCCGCGCGACTCGTTGAAGCGGCCGCTGGTGGACGTGGCCATCCCCGACGAGGTCGTGGTCGAGCCGAAGACCCCGGAAACCCCGAAGACCCCGGAAACCGAGGTCGTCGAGCCGGAGCCCGAGCACGTCGAGGACGAGCCCGAGCTGGACGAGATCGAGCCGACCTCGGGCAGGCTGGAACGGCTGCGCGGCAGGCTCTCCCGATCCCGCTCGACGCTCGGCACCGGTCTGCTCGGCCTGCTCGGCGCGGGTGACCTGGACGAGGACTCCTGGACCGAGGTAGAGGACACGCTGCTGCTCGCCGACCTCGGCGCGGCCACCACGATGGAGATCGTCGAGACGCTGCGTGCCGAGATCGTGTCGCGCGGCGTCCGCAGTTCCGAGCAGGCACGGGCGCTGCTGCGCGAGGTGCTGGTCGAGAAGCTGCGCCCCGAACTGGACCGGTCCGTGCGCGCCCTCCCGCACGCCGGTGGCAAGCCCGCCGTTGCGCTGGTCGTCGGCGTCAACGGCGTCGGCAAGACCACCACCACCGGCAAGCTCGCCCGCGTGCTCGTGGCCGATGGCCGCACCGTGCTGCTGGGCGCGGCGGACACGTTCCGCGCTGCCGCCGCCGACCAGCTCCAGACCTGGGGCTCACGGGTCGGCGCGGACACCGTGCGCGGCCCGGAGAACGGCGACCCGGCCTCCGTGGCGTTCGAAGCCGTCAAGCGCGGCATCGACCTCGGCGTGGACACGGTCCTGATCGACACCGCGGGCCGCCTGCACACCAAGACCGGCCTGATGGACGAACTGGGCAAGGTCAAGCGGGTCGTGGAGAAGCTGTCCGTGGTGGACGAGGTGCTGCTCGTCCTGGATGCCACCACCGGCCAGAACGGCCTCACCCAGGCACGCGTGTTCTCCGAGGTCGTCGCCATCACCGGCATCGTGCTGACCAAGCTGGACGGCACCGCCAAGGGCGGCATCGTCTTCCAGGTGCAGCGCGAACTCGGCGTCCCGGTCAAGCTCGTCGGCCTCGGCGAAGGCGCCGACGACCTGGCCCCGTTCGAGCCGGGCGCGTTCGTCGACGCCCTGCTCGGCTAAATCCGGTTGCGACCGGACAAGACCGGAACGGATGATCGGGTCGTGGACGCGCTAGCCGAGAGTGCCATCAGGAGTTCGTTCGTCAACTGCTCGAAGGGCGAGGCGAAGCGGTTGACGCTGCCGGGCAGGCTGGCCGACGTCGAGTGGTCGGACCTGGACTTCCTCGGCTGGCGCGACCCCAGGGCGGTCAACAACGCCTACGTCGTGCTGCCGCGCGAGGAGGGGCTCGTCGGCCTCGCGCTGTCGTCCGCGACCCAGCCCAAGGGCCGGGTCAAGCAGTCCATGTGCGCGTTCTGCTGCACGGTCCACGGCCAGGCCGACGTGGCGCTGTTCTCCGCCCGCCGGGTCGGGGCCGCCGGCAAGCTCGGCAACACCGTCGGCACGTACATCTGCGCGGACCTGGCCTGCTGCCAGTACACCCGCGGCAGGCGCAGCGCGTCCGGCCCCAAGCCGACCGAGGCGCTGAGCGTGGACGAGCGCATCGAGCGCACGGTGTCGAACCTGAACCGCTTCGTGGACGAGGTCCTCACCGACAACGCGTGAGGACCTCGTCCATGGTGTCGGTCACGCGGGGTACGCAACTGCTGGGTGGGTCGTGAGTGAATACCTGCTCCCGTGAGCGTTCGTGCGTGGTGGTGGGAAGTGGTGTCGGTGTCCCAAGCTATCGTGACGGCGTCATGGCCATGGTGATCCAGGCGTACCGATTCGCGCTCGATCCGACCGCGGGGCAGGAAGCCGCGTTGCGGTCGCATTGTGGTGGGCAGCGGTTCGCGTTCAACTGGGGTCTGGCGGTGGTGACGGCCAATCTCGCGCAGCGGGAGGCGGAGCGCTCCTACGGGTTGTCCGGTGATCAGCTCACCCCGGCGGTGTCGTGGTCGGCGTTCTCGCTGCGCAAGCGGTGGAACCAGGCCAAAGATGACACCGCGTCGTGGTGGCCGGAGAACTCGAAGGAGGCCTACGCCAGCGGCCTGGCGAACCTCGCGACCGCACTGGCCAACTGGAAATCGTCGAATGCCGGCACCCGCACGGGGCCGAAGATCCGATTCCCCCGGTTCAAAGGGAAACGGCGGGCGATGTCGTGCCGGTTCACCACCGGCAGCTTCGGCCTGGTCGACGGTGA
>JBDSAJ010000088.1:0-5052 GCA_039922235.1 Umezawaea sp. | reverse complement strand
ACGGCCGTGTCGGGTGCGCTCGGTCGGTGGTGGGTCACCGGGTTTGTTCAGGCGGTGGTGGGTTGCCCTTGTTCGGTTGACTGGTTCGGCTGGCGGCGGTGGATGCTGACCGCGTACTTGCCGCCGTCGTACGGCTCGCGGTCCCAGGTGGACCAGCGGTCTTCCAGTTCGAGGTCTGCTGTGGTGCACCAGGTGTCGTAGTCGGCCAGTGACGGCCAGCGGTTGCCGAGGCCGAAGCCCGCGATGAGCCTGCCGCCGGGCACCAGGTGGGTCGCACAGGTCTTGACCACGGCGGCTCGGACGTCGGCGCTCGCGTACGGGATCACGTTGCCCGCGAGGACGACCACGTCGAATCGCTCGCCGAGGTCCATCGTGTCCAGGCCCACGTGCTCCCAGCGCAGTTCCGGGGCTTTCGCGCGGGCGGCGGCGATCATGTCGGCGTCCACGTCCACCCCGACCACGCGGACCCCGCGCCGGACCAGTTCGATGCCTACGCGGCCGGTGCCGCAGCCGCCGTCCAGCACTGATGTGGGGGCGTAGGCCATGACCAGTGCGACCTCACCGTGCGGGTCCTGGCCTGTCTCGGCCATCTTGCGCCAGCGGTCGTCGTAGGAGCCGAGGTCCACCCGGTTGCGCCAGGCGGTCCAGTCGTCAGGCTGTGTCATGCCTTCAGTGTCGTGGTGAGCCTGGTGTCGCCATAGTCGTGGCCGACCTCTACCGCGTAGTCGCCGGTCAGAGTGGTCCATCTGCCGTTCTCCCAGGTTTCGACGGCACGTCGGGGCAGGATGATCGTGGCTTCCACGGTCGTGCCTGGTTCGGCCTTGACGGTGGCGAAGCCCGCCAGCCAGCGGGTTGGGCGGTCGGTGACGGGGAACTGCGGCTTGAGATACACCTGTACTACCTCGCGGCCCGCGCGGGGGCCGGTGTTGCGGACGCGGACAGTCACTGTGGCGAGTGGGTCATCCGGGGTGATCTCGACCGACTCGTACTCCCACGTCGTGTATCCAAGACCGGCACCGAACCAGAACGCGGGTTGGACGGGGCGGCCTTCCCAGGCTCGGTAGCCGATGAACAGGCCCTCGCGGTAGGCCAGGACGCCGTCCACGGGGTCGACCTCTAGCACTGGGCAGTCAGTCATGCGGACCGGCCACGTCGTGGGTAGGCGGCCGGTGGGTTCTGAGCGGCCGAAGAGGACGTCGGCCAGGGCCGCGCCTGCTTCCTGGCCGGGGAACCAGGTGAGCAGGACCGCCGCGACGTCGTCGAGCCACGGCATCTCCACCGGGGAACCTGCGTTGACGACCACGACGGTGCGCGGGTTGGCTGCGGCGATGGCCGCGACCATGTCGTCCTGGCGGCCGGGCAATGACAGTGAGCGGCGGTCGAAGCCCTCGGACTCGACCTCCTCGGTGGTGGCTACCACGACCACGGCTACCTGGGCGGCGGCCGCTGCGACCACCGCGCGTTGGATCAGTTCGTCGTCGGAGGGGCCTGGTTCGGTGTGGCCCAGGGTGATGCCGACCACTGGGCCGATGCCCTTGCGCGTCCAGGTCTTGTGCTTGAGGGTGACCAGGACTGGGCCTTCGACCAGGGTTTCCACGCGGGTTTCGGGGTGCAGGAGGATGCCTGCGGCGGGGTCGTCGTCGTAGGCGACCTGCTTGGCGTTGAACAGTTCCTGGCCGTCGATGGTGAGGACGAAGTCGCCGACGCCGCCTATGCCGAAGCGGTGCTCGCCGAACACCAGCGGGCGGAACCAGGCGCTGAGTTCTACGGAGTCCAAGCGGGCGCTGTCGACTTCGGGGGGAATCCAGCCGATCCAACTGGTGACCGCCGTGTCCAACAGGTGCCTGGCCAGTTCTTCGCCGTCGGCGTCGCGGAAGACCAGGCGGAAGCCCGCCTCGCCGGTTTCCGGGTCCGTCCACTCCGGACCGCCGGCGGCGGGGAGCTTGATGCGCGGGTCGACGCCCGGTTCGTAGACCACTTCCAGGTCCAGCGCGCGCAGACCGTCCAAAGGGGACACTACGTGCTGCGGGAACACGGTGGCGCTGCCGCCGCCGAGGATGCGGGCCTCGTCGGCCGCGACGCCGATGAGCGCCACGGTCGGTTTGGCTAGCGGGAGGGTGCCGTCGTTGCGCAGCAACACGAACGAGCGTTCGGCGACCTCCTTGGCCAGCGCGTCGCCGTCGATCACCGAGGACAGCGCGGACACCGCGGGCTCGACGCCCTCCAGCAGGCCGACGCGGCCCGCGAGGCGCAGGACGCGGCGAACCATCTCGTCGACCACGGACTCCGGGACCTCGCCAGAGCGCACGGCGTCGACCAGCTTGGCGCCCCAGGGGTTGCCGGGGCCGGGCATCGCGATGTCGAGGCCGCTCATGGCGGTCGCGACGGTGGTCTTCGCGGCGGTCCAGTCGGACACGACCACGCCGTCGAACCCCCACTCGCCCTTGAGCAGACCGTCCTGCAGCAGGCCGTTCTCGGACATGGTGTGCCCGTTGACGCCGTTGTACGCGCACATCACCGCCCACCCGCCCGCGGCGACGATCGCCTCGAACGGCGCGAGGTACAGCTCGCGCAGGGTGCGGTCGTCGACGGCGGCGTCGAGGACGAACCTGGCGGTCTCGGAGTCGTTGGCCACGAAGTGCTTCACGGTGGCGCCGACGCCGCCGTCCTGCACGCCGGTGACGTAGCCGACGCCGATCTCGGCGGTCAGCAGCGGGTCTTCGGAGTAGCACTCGAAGTGCCTGCCGCCCAACGGGGTGCGGTGCAGGTTCACGGTCGGCGCGAGCAGCAGGTGCACGCCCTTGCGGCGGGCCTCCTGCGCCAGCAGGCGGCCGACGCGCCGGGCCAGCTCGGGGTCCCAGGTCGCGGCGAGGGCGGTCGGGCTCGGCAGCACGACCGCCGGGTCGTCCGGACCCCACTCGCTGCCGCGGACGCCGATCGGGCCGTCGGACATGACCAGGGAACGGAGACCGATGTGCGGCACGGCGGGCAGCGACCAGACGTCCTGGCCCGCCAGGAGGCTCACCTTGGTCTCGAGGTCCAGCGCGGCCAGTGCGGTCTCGATCGGGCTCATGGGTCTCCTACCGAGCGTTCGGTCGGTTCGTTACCCGTACGTTACCCGGCGTTGGCGACGAGAGGAACCGGTACCGCCGACGCGAGCAGTGCCACGACCGGCTCGGGGTCGACCGCCACCGACCGGATGAGCCGGGTGGCGTAGTCGCGGAACACGGCGACCATGTCGACCTCCTCCGGGCGCAGCAGCCACTGGAGCTGGAGGCCGTCCAGCACCGCGACGACCTCGCGGGCCAGCAGGGCGTGGTCGACCTCCGGGCGCAGGCCGTCGGCACCCGCGCGCAGGCCGTCTTCGATGGACGCCGTGACGCGCCCGTACCGGTCGGCGAACCACGGGCGGGCCGGGTGGTCGTCGGTGACGCTCTCGCCCGACAACGCCGTGTAGATCTGCGCCAGGCCGCCCAGCCTGCGGTTGCGGTCGACCAGCCGCAGCAGGGCGACCAGCAGGTGCGGACCGCTGCGGCTGCCGAGGTCGAGGTCGGCCAGCCACTCGCGGTCCAGCCGGTCGCGGGCCTCAAGCACGGCCGTGAGCAGGTGCGACTTGGTCGGGAAGTGGTGCAGCAGACCTGCTTGGCTGATGCCGACGTGCTCGGCGATCCCGGCCAGCGAGGCCCGGTGGTAGCCGTGGTCGGCGAAGACCATCATCGCCGCGTACAGGATCTGCTCGCGGCGCGCGTCACCCCGTGTCACCATCAGGCCAGCGTAGCGCTGCAGTGCACGACTCCGTCCACAGTGGACGCGGCGAGTCGGCCGTCCCGCACCAGCACGTCGAGGTGCGCGGCCGTCTCGCCCGTCGCCGGCACCTGGTTGAGCAGGTCCAACTCGTCGAACTTCCGCTGCCTGCGCGTCCAGCCGAGCCCGCGGGCCGTTTCGTGCGCGGGCAGCAGCGAACCCGTGGCCGAGGACGTCGAGCGACGCCTCCAGCTGGTCGGTGGCCTCGTCCAGCGCCCACCCGGCGTCGATCAGCACGAGACCGTCGCCATCGGAAATCGCGTACACGTTCACCGTTTGCAAGCCGTCGTTCGGCAGCGGCCGCGGGATCCGGTGCACGCCCGGCACTACCTCGAAGACGCCCGGTTCAGTCCACTCCGCCATGGTTGCCGGAAGGTAGCACCAGGTCAGAGGCCGTAGTGGGCCCGCCGATCCTCGGGCACGAGTTCCAGGTACTCGGGGTGCTTCTCGATGTACCCCTTCACGAACGGGCACTGCGGGAGCACCGCCACGCCTGCGCCGCGGGCGTCGCTCAGGGCGTGCTTGATCAGCGTCGACGCCAGGCCCTTCCCGGTGAACGCGTCGTCGATCTCGGTGTGCGTGAACAGGATCGAGCCCGTCGAGCGCCGGTACTCCGCGAACCCGGCGAGCGCGCCGTCGTGCACGACCTCGTACCGCTGCAGTTGCACGTTGTCCACCACGGTCGCCATCGGTTGACCTCCACCTCGTCGCGGATCCTCGGAGCAGCACACGCGTCCCGCCCAGGATCTGTTCGACGCTGATCATCTCCGATGGCCGGTCCACCCACGGTAGCCCGGCGGGGCAGGATGGGACGATGGACGTCTACCTGCTGATCCTCGGCGACCACCTGCCCGACCCGGTGACCGGGGCCGTCGTCAGCGAGGCCGCGCGGCTGCAGGCAGTGGTCGAGCAGGCGGTCGTGGCGGAGGAGGCGGGCTTCACCGGCGTCGCGATCGGCGAGCACCACTTCACCCAGTACATCGTGTCCGCGCCGGAACTGCTGCTCGCGACGATCGCCGCCCGCACGACCACGCTGCGGCTGTCCACCGGCGTGACGCTGCTCGCCCACCGCGACCCGGTGCTGGTCGCCGAGGAGTTGGCGACGCTCGACGTGCTGTCGCTCGGCCGCGCCGAACTCGTCGTCGCCCGCGGCGTGTCGCCGCGGACCGACGCGGTGTTCGGCATCCACTCCGACGAGCTGCGCGCCCGGTTCGACGAGAACCTGCGGCTGCTGCTGCGCCTGCTGGA
>JBDSAJ010000087.1:0-4657 GCA_039922235.1 Umezawaea sp. | reverse complement strand
GGCCGTCGAGCAGGTACCCGACCAGCGCACTGCGCAGCTGCCCCATCACGGCCGCGGCCTTCGGCCCCTTGCCGACCACGTCGCCCACCGACAGCGCCACCGCCGACTCGCCGACCGGGAGCACCTCGTACCAGTCGCCGCCCGTCTGGGCGTGCGTCGACGCGGGCAGGTAGCGGGCTGACGCCGCCAGGCGGTCCAGCATCGGCAGGTCGCGGGGCAGCAGGCTCTGCTGCAGCGCCTGGGCGATCTCGTGCTCCCGCTGGAGCAGCAGGTCGCGCTCGGCCTCGGCGCGCAGCCGCGCGGTGACGTCCCGGCTGATCGCCTGCAACCCTGCGGGGGTGCTCTGGATGCTCAGTTCCAGCGACACCACGGTCCCGTCGGCCCGGCGCACGTCCCACACCTCGGTCACGACCTGCTCGGTCGACGGGTTCGCGACCAGGTCGGCCAGTCGGTGCTCGTGCTCCGCGACGACGAGGTCGGCGACGGTGCGGCCGAGCAGGTCGATCCGCCGGTAGCCGAGCAGGTCGCACGCCGCCTGGTTGGCGTCCACGAACCGCAGGTCGCGGTCGACCATCCAGATGCTGTCCGTCGCCCGCTCGACCAGCAGCCGGTAGCGCTCCTCGCTCTCGTGCAGCGCCCGGTTCGCGTGGGTGCGCTGCATCGACTCCCAGCAGCGGTTGACCACGACGCCGACCAGGCCGACTTCCGTCCCCGTCCACTGCCGGACGGTGGCCTGGTGGACGGCCATGGCGGCGACGAACCGGCCGGACTTGTGCAGGGGCAGGCAGATCACCGCGCGGATGCCCGTCACCCGGTAGGCGTCGAGGTCCTCCGGCTCCAGCCGGGGGTCGGTGGCGCTGTCGTGCACCACCCACGGCTCGCCCGCCCGCATGGCCCGCAGACAGCCCGCGCCGAACTGCGCCATGGCGAACCGGCCGGTCAGGTGGGGGAGGCCGGTGGCGTGGTCGCCGCTCATGACGAAGTGGTCCTCGTCGGCCTCGGTCCGCGCGTACGCGCAGCGGTCGACGCCGAGGTGGTCGCCGAGCCGCCGCGTCGCCAGCGCCATGATGTCCTCGGAGTCCTCCAGCGCCTGCATCCCGAGTTCCAGTTCGGCGATGAAGCGCTCGTTCGCACTGGCCTCGCGCGCGACGACCGTGCAGGAGCCGCCGTGGGAGGTGCAGACCAGGAAGACCTCGACGCGGCCGTTGCACCCGTGGAGGGTGAGGTCGCCCGACCACACGCGGTCGCGGGCCGCCGCGGCCAGCACCTGCTCGGCGGCGCCGTCGTGCCCGGACACGAGGTCGGCCAGCCGTGTTCCGGTGACGTCGTCGTCCGGTCCGAGGCCGAGCAGCCTTCGGCCCGCGTCGTTCAGGTGCGACAGGCGTCCGTCGGCTTCCACGTACGCCACCAGGTCGAGTACGGGCGCGCTCGTCACCCCCCGTGCGTCGACATCCGCCACGTGCCGTGCCACCCCCGTCCTCGTCGGCGTGATCGAGATGATTTCACGTCTGCCGCCCTGCCGCCGTTCAGTGCAAGGAGGCAGGGCGGCAGACGTGACCTGTGCCGCGCAAGGAGGTTCGGTAAGGTCGTGATCACCCGTCATCGTGATCGGAGAGGAGGATGCCGTGACCACCAGCGGGACCCCGACCAGGCGGACCGGAACGACCACCGAACACGAACTGCTGGCCGAGGCGCGGCTGCGCGTCGACCTCCTCGGTGAGGTCACGGCCGCGCTGAGCGGCTCCCTCAACCTGCGGCGCACCGTGCTCCGGCTGCTCGACCTCATCACTCCCCGGATGGCCGACTGGGCGATGGTCGTGCTGGTGGACGACACCAGCGGGCTCACGCTGCACGGCGGCGCCGACCCCACCTTCGCGGCGGGCATCCCGCGAGCGCTGATCAGCGGCACCGGCGTCGAGCGCGTGCTGCGCTCGGGGCAGGACGAGCTGCTGCACGTCTCGGTGGAGCTGGACAGCACCGAAGGCCTGGACACGATGATCCCGCACCCCCGGCTGCGCGACGAGGCCGTGGGGCTGCGGCCCGCGGACGTGCTGAGCCTGGCGCTCACCGCGCGGGGCAGCACGACCGGTGTGCTCGTGATGATCCGCGGCGCGGGTCGGGGCTTCCCGGACGAGGACGTCGAGTTCGCCTGCCAGATCGCGGCGCAGGCCTCGATCGCGCTGGACTCCGCCCGGCTCTACGAGGAAGGCCGCAAGCACGGGAACACCGTGGTCCTCGACCGGATCCCGCCCTTCCTGGCACGGGTGCTCAGGGTGACCGGCCTCGGCCCGCTCCTGCTGGCGCCGGAGCGGGTTCGCTGAGGTCTGGCGCAACGCGACAGGCCCCAGCCGTCAGGAGCGCGCCTTCGCGGTCTTGCGGTTGTTGGCCTTCTCGATCGCCTCCACGAGCTGCGGTTTGGTCATCGACGACCGGCCCGGCACGCCGAGCTTCTTCGCCAGGTCGTAGAGGTGCTGCTTGCTGGCGTTGGCGTCCACGCCGCCATGGGTCTTCCCCGGCTTCGGGGTGTTCTGGGCGTCCGACGGGCCCTTCTCCTTCTTGGGCTCCCAGTGGTCGCCGACCTTCTCGAACGAGTGCTTCAAGGCGGAGAAGGCGGTGCGGTGCGCGCGTTCCCCCTCGCCGTAGGTCTCGACGGCCGAGTCGTGCGCCTTGATCCAGGTCCGCTGCGCCTTCTTGGGCGAGCGCTCGATCGTGCTGGGCAGTTCCTCGCGTGCGGGCATGGTGTGCCACCTCCTGGTTTCGCGATCGGCACACGGGTACCCGTTTCGGCATGACTCTCGACATCCACAGCCCGGCGCCCCGTGACGACCACGCGCTGCGATTGGATGCTCATGGCAAGGGGCTTACCCCGAAAACGGCGGGGTATTCGCGAGTCCGCCCACCGCGCCGGACGGTCGTTGCCCCCGTGGTGTTTGCCCGGTCCCAGCGAGGGTAGCTCCCGCGCACGACCTGAAGCGGCACCGAGGAATCGGGACGGCGGGGTGGTTTTGATGGGCGACGACCTCCCGCTGGCGGCGGTGGGGGCGCGGATGTGGGGTCTGCTGCTCTCGCACGAGACGCTGGACGCGGTGCTGGGCCGGTGCGGGTGGACGACCTGGAACGGGACGACCGGTGGGCCGAGACCGTCCGGCCGCTCGGCATGAGAGCGGTGCTGAGCACGCCGTTCGTGGCCGACGACGTCGTGCTGGGGGCGCTCAAGGTCTACGCGGGCCCGCCGGACTCCTACGGGCGGCGCGAAGAGCAAGGTCGTCAAGCCACTCGGCGGCGGGCACCGGGTGCCCTTCGGGCTGGGGCCGGGACCGGTGATCGTCGCCGAGGAGGCACTGCAGCCGGACGACTGGCTGGTGCTGCGCACCGACGGCGTCACCGAGGCGCGCGACGAGCACGGCGACTGGTTCGGCCAGGCGCACCTCGTGGACTTCCTGGAACGCGAGGCGGCGGCCGACCGCCCGCCGCCCGAAACGGTCCGCCGCCTGGTCCGAGCCGTGCTCCGGCACCAGAAGGGGGTTGCAGGACGACGCCACCGTGCTGCTCGCGCGCTGGACGAAACCCGGCCACGTGATCCCGTGAACATCGGAATCCGGGGTAGCGCGACCGCCGTGCGGTGACGACCCGATTGCCCGTGGCTACGCGGGGTGAGTACGGTGGGGTTGCGGCCCGTTCCGCATCTTGAGCACCGGCTGTGCGGGTCCCGGCCCGAGACCGCCCGGATGCGAGGGGAACGCGCTGTGGGGGAGCACCTGTCGCCGGAAGAGCAGATCACGATCGACTTCACCCTGCACGGCGAGATCTCGGTCGTGTGCGTCGCGGGCGAGGTCGACCTGTCGACGTGCGAATCGATCCGGGAAACGCTGCGCACGCTGGTCGAGCACCGCCCGCCCGCGCTGGTACTCGACCTCACCGCGATCGACTTCTTCGGCTCCAGCGGTGTCGCCATCCTGGTCGAGACGATCGAGCAGACCGCCTGCACGGGCGTCGCGTTCGCCGTGGCCGCCGACCGCGCCTGCGTGCTCCGGCCACTTCGGGTGACGAACGTCGACACCTTCGTGGGCGTCTACCCCGACGCGGGGTCCGCGCTGAGGGCGGTCGAGTCCACGCCGCCGTCGGCCGTCCAGCACGTGGGCTGATCAGCCCACGGCCGTCAGCAGGTCCCTGTTCCGCACCACGGTCAGCGACAGCGTCTTGTAGCCCACGTCGTCGAACAACACGACCAGGTGGTCCCGTGCGCGGGTGACCACGGTGCCGGTGCCCCACTCGCCGTGCCGCACCCCTTGGCCCGTCGGGTACTCGCGGTCGTCCTCCTCGGGCACGGCGTCGCCGCTCTCGCACACGTCGCAGTTGCCGCACGGCTCGTCGAGCCGCTCGCCGAAGTACCCGAGCAGGAAGCGCCGCCTGCACGTGCGGGACTCGGCGTAGCCGCGCATGACGTCGAGCCGCGACCGGCTCCACCTGCGCTGCTTCTCCGCCAACTCCTCCACGCGGGCGACGGCGTCCCGCGCGGAGATCCCGGCGTCGACCCGGCTGATCCGGCCGTCCCGGTCCGTCCGCACGACACCCGCCTGCTCCAGCAGGTTCACCACGGTCGCGGTCGCGCGCCGGGAACGGCCGAGCCGTTCGCGCAGCCCGTCGAGCGCGACCG
>JBDSAJ010000086.1:0-9263 GCA_039922235.1 Umezawaea sp. | reverse complement strand
AGGTTCTCCACGTAGACGACGTCCATGGTCGGAGTGTCCTCGAACCGGAGGACGGTGAAACCTGAGCCCAACGCCCGGTGTGAGCCTGCGGCGAAGGGAACGATCTGGATCGTGATGTTCGGCAGTTCGGATATCTCCGACAGATGCGCGAGTTGCTCCGCCATGACCGTGGGTCCACCGATCGCCCGGTGCAGGACGGCTTCGTCAAGAATGACCCGAAGAGTCGGTGGTCGCGTCGCTTTGAGTCGCTCCTGCCGGGCGACGCGCAGGGCCACGAAGCGCTGTAGCGCTTCCTCACTGGCGTTCGGGTTGAGATCCAGTTGTATCGCTCGGATGTATGCGGGCGTCTGGAACAGGCCGAACACCCAACCGGGTTCGTGTACTCGCAGTTCCTCCGCGTACGCCTCCAGTTCGAAGTAGTCCCGCGCGAAGTCGGGCACCGTGTCGGAGTGGTCCACGAGGAGCCCACGATCGTCGGACTCGGCAGCCATCCTGAGCAGCTGGTCGACCTCGGGCGAGTTCACGCCGTAGCACTGGGCCAAGAGCCTGACGTGCTTGACCTCGATGGGCTGTGCCGTGTTCTCGATCTTCGAGATGGTCGACTGCGACAGGCCGGTCCACGAGGCGGTCTCCACCTGCGACCTCGGTATCGACTTGTGCAACTCGGTCAGGCGGATCGCGAGCTTTCGGCGTCGGATCGGGGCTGGTTGGCCTGTCATCACCCTCCTGGGGCAAGGAATATCGCGCCAAGAATAATTGCTCATTATATTCTTGGAATTACTTCTCCTGGTCACCGTGTTGGTTCATTCGGCAGTCGGTTTTCATTATTATGGTTGTTCTCGGAAGGGGTTGGCCAGCTCAAAGGAGGTGCGTCGTGAGCCGCTTCGACGGTGTGCACGAGTTGGACGACGTCCGCGAGTGCTTGAGCAGGTTGTCGTTCGCGTTCACCGACCTGCTCGGCTACCAGCCGGACCAGGTGGTGGCCGCCCGGCGGTTGGGTGAGTTGGCCGGCATCGCACACGAGATCGGTGTCCTGTGCGAGCAGCGTGCTACCCGGCTCCACGTAGAAGGGGAACCGCGGTGATGGGCACCAGACCGTTTCGCTGGTTCCCCAGCCAAGGCCGTCGGCACGCGATCCCGGACGCACTGGGCGTGGCCGACGAGGGCGCGACGTTGTGCGGTGTCGCGATCACCGTGCCGCGCGACCGTGGCACGAAGACCGCGTGGTGCTGGCCGACGTGCACGACGTGCGACGCCGTGTGGCGCGAGCGCGAGGGACTGCCGGACTGGCTCAGCCGGTCTCGGTGATCTTCCAGCGCGGTCCGTCCTGCCAGTTCGCTTCCAGTTTCGACTTCTCCGCCGGGCTCTGGAACTCGACCACCAGTGAGGTTCCCGTCGGTTCCTGCACCGAGACCGCGAAGCCCTGCCGGGGTGTCGCCGAGATCGTCTGGACGCCGTCCGAGGCGAAGTGGACCGCCACCTCGCCGCCGTCCAGCTGGAAGCTGCGGATGTAGACCTGCTTGCCGTTCTCCTCGACCCAGCTGCCCTCCGTCGACGCCAGTCGTGCCGGCGTGGACGCCGAGGTCGAGGACGCCGACTGGCTGCTGCTGGGTGGGGTGGTGGTGGTCTTGGGTTTCGCCGTCGTGGTGGTGGGGGTGACGCTGCTGGTCACGAGCGTTTGACCGGTCACCACCTGTGGGCGTTGCTGTACTCCCGCGTCCAACACCGAGCGGACGCCCAGCCAGGACAGCGCTACGGCCACGGCCGTCGATGCCAGCCAGGCGGCGATGTACCGGATGCCATGTGCCACGGGTGGCATCCTGCCAGTACCTTCCTCCCATGCCTTCGGTGCTGCTCGTGGAGGACGATCCAGTCGTGCGGTCGGCCGTGACCAGGGCCCTCACCGCACTCGGCAACGCGGTCACCCCGGTGGGGACCGCGTTGGACGCGTTGCGGGAGATCACGTCCGGTTCCTTCGACGTGGTCGTGCTGGATCTCGGACTGCCCGACATGGACGGTGGTGACGCGCTGCGCATGATGCGCGGCGTGTGCGACGTGCCCGTGATCGTGGCGACCGCTCGGGACGACGAGACGGAGATCGTGCGCCTGCTGAACGCCGGTGCGGACGACTACCTGGTGAAGCCGTTCTCCAGCGACCACCTGGCCGCGCGCCTCGCCGCTGTCCTGAGACGGGCCAGACGGGACGACGTGAACGAGCCGCTGCGGGTCGGTGAGCTGGTCGTCGACCTGGAGCGGCGCGAAGCGTCGCTGGGGTCGCGGACGCTGGCGTTGACGCGCAAGGAGTTCGACCTGCTCGCGTACCTCGCCGCCCGCGAGGGCAAGGTCGTGCCGCGGGCCGAGCTGCTGTCGAACCTGTGGAACCTGCCTAGCAACCAGGACGACCAGACGCTCGACGTGCACCTGTCGTGGTTGCGGCGCAAGCTCGGTGAACGCGCGGCCGCCCCTCGCTACCTGCACACCGTTCGCGGTGTCGGGTTCAAGCTGACGGCGGCTGGGTGAGGCGCTCGCTCGCGCTCGTCGCCCTCGCGGTCACGTCGATGATCGCGTTGGCGTTCCTCATCCCGCTGGCGCTCGTGGTGGCGCAGCTCGCCGAGGACCGCGCACTCGCCGAAGCCGAGCGCCAAGCCGTGGCGCTCACCCCTGTGCTGGTGATCACGAACGAGCCGAAGGCCATCGAGCAGGCACTGGCCAGCACGCAGTACGGCGGCGCGGGCCGGATCGCCGTGCACCTGCCGAGCGGGCAGGTGCTGGGGTTCGTGAAGTCGACGCCCGAGCAGCTCGCCACCGCGAAGGAGGAGGGCAAGTCGTTCACCGCGTCGGTGGCCGACGGCCGCGTCTACCTCCAGCCGGTGGTGCTGGACCGCGGCCGCGTGGCCGTCGTGGAGGCGTTCATCCCCGAGGCTGACCTGTCCAGGGGGGTCGAGTCGGCGTGGCTGGCGCTGTCCGGCGTGGCCATCGTGCTGGTGCTCGGCTCGGTGCTGGTGGCCGACCGGCTGGGCGCGCGGGTGGTGAGCGCGGCGTCCGCGCTGGCGGACGGCGCGCGGAAGATGGAGCAGGGCGACCTGGGCGCACGGGTGGAGCCCACCGGGCCGCCGGAACTGGTCGAGGCGGGCGGTGCGTTCAACCGAATGGCCGCACGGATAGGCCAATTGGTCGCATCCGAGCGTGAAGTCCTCGCAGATCTTTCGCACCGCTTGCGCACGCCGTTGACGGCATTGCGGCTCGATTCCGAGACCCTCGGCACCGACAGCAGCGCGAACCGCGTCCGGCAGGCCGTCCACGCGCTGGAGCGCGAGGTCAACGAACTGATCCGCGCCGCGCGCCGGGAGCTCGCCGACCCGGCCGCCAACCGGTGCGACGCGGCGCTCGTGGTGCAGGACCGGCTGGTGTTCTGGTCGGCGCTGGCCGACGACCAGCAGCGCCTGTGGAACCTGCGGGGCACGGAGAAGCGGGCCATGGTGGGGCTCGCCCGGTCCGACCTCGCGGCCGCGATGGACGCCGTGATCGGCAACATCTTCCGGCACACGCCCGAGGGCACGAACTTCGTCGTTGCCCTGTTCCACCAGGCCGAACGGGTCGTGATCGTGATCGAGGACGCGGGTCCCGGCATCCCGGACACGGCCGCCGCGATGCGCCGCGGCGTGAGCGGCGCCGGGTCGACCGGGCTGGGCATGGACATCGTCCGGCGGGCTGCCGAGACGACCGGCGGATCGCTGCGGATCGACCGCGGCCCGCTGGGCGGCACGAGGGTGCAGCTGCGCCTGACCCGGCTGCCCGACTGACCCCATTACCTCCAGTTCCCTGAAAAGAACATTAAATGTTCCATAAATAATTCGTTCCTTGACATTGTTATGAATGCGGCTAGGGTTTTACGCGCCCTTTGTTTCGTCCCCGAGTCGCAGAAGGACCTCGCCGTGCCGCGCACCACGATCGTCATCCGCTCGCTCCTGCTGGCCGTCGGCACCGTGGTGCTGGTGGCCGGATGCGAGGGCCGTGACACCGTTGGCGCGGGCGGTGGTGCCGGGTTCGTGACCCAACTGCCGGGCACGGTCGTCGGCGAGCCGTCGACGGCCGCGCTGGTCGGCGACCCCAGTTCCGCCGCCGCGCCCAGCACCAGCGTGGCGCCGAGCAGCAGCGCGGACACGTCCGCCCCGACCACCACCACGACGACGACCGCCACCACTGAGCCGCCGACGAGCGCCGCGCCCCCGCCGAGCACCCCGGAGCAGCCCGCCGCCCCGCTCGTCGAGAATCCGGCGCCGACCGAGGCGGAGGTGCTGGAGGCCAGGGTCCTGGAGATCACCAACACGGAGCGCGCCGCCAACGGCTGCGCCGCGCTGGTGTTCGACGAGCGCCTCGCCGCGTCCGCTCGCGGCCACAGCGTGGACATGGCGACGCAGGACTACTTCGACCACGTGTCCAAGGACGGCCGCACGTTCGTCGACCGCATCAGGGCCGCCGGCTACCCGAGCCCCGGCGCGGAGAACATCGCCGCGGGCCAGCCGACGGCGGAAGCCGTGATGAAGGGCTGGATGGAGTCGAAGGGCCACCACGACAACATCGTCAACTGCGACCTCAAGGCACTGGGCGTCGGCGTCGCCAAGGGCGGCTCGTTCGGCATCTACTGGACCCAGAACTTCGGCCGGTAACCGCCTTCGAGCAGTTCTCGCACCCACGAGAGCGTCGCCTCTCCCTGCGCTCGCTGAAAGGCCCGCAAGGTCGGCAACCCCGCTGGCGGCGGTCGTCGCGCGGTGTCGACGAACGCCCCCGCCAACCCGGCCAGCACCCCGAGCACGCTCCCGGCATCCGCGCCGGGGGCGTGCTCGGCGAGCAGCGCGCCGGTGTCGTGACCCCCGTGCAGCCGAACGTTGACCAGCAGCGCCACCGTGTCCAACCACGCAGGCCCCCGGCACGCCCACGGCCAGTCCACGATGGCGACCCCGCCGTCCGCGCGGAGCAGGATGTTGTCGGCCCGGAGGTCGAAGTGCACGAGCGCCTCCCCGTCCAACGAGGACAGCCCCCGGTCGGCCAGCGCGACCAGGTCGTCCAAGTGCCCGCGCGCCCACGGATCCAGGTCCTCCGGCGGATCGGCGGCGACCCGGCGCCAGCCCGCGAAGTCCTCCGAGAACTCGTCGGCGACCGCGCTGAGACCGGGCACCGAGGTCACTGACGCGACCCGCTCCAACGCTGCGAGCACCTGGTCCAACTCCGGCCGGGTCCACGGCGTCGCCGGATGACGGCCGTCCACGTCCTCCAGCACCAGCGCCACCCACTCGCCGTCGTCGTGGCACCCGAGGAACCGCGGCGCGGGCACGGTCGCGGGCAGCGCCGCGCTCACCACCGCTTCCCGCCGGTGCAGCACGGGGGTCAGGTCGTTCTGCGCCGGGCTCACCGCCTTCACGAACGCGCGCGAGCCGTTCGCGGTGCGCACGCGGTCGGCCGTTCCGGGTGAGAAGCCGCCCGGCTGGGACTCCGCGGCGACCACGGTGTCGCCGAGGATCGCCTCGACGGCCCCGCGCACGTGTTCCGGCAAGTCGGTCCAGGTGATCCGCACCGGTTCACTCCCCAGGGGTGTGCAGTTCGTCCAGCACCAGCACGGTGTGGCTGGACGTCACGTCCGGCATCGTCTGCAGCCGGTTGAGCACCAGGTCGCGCAGGCTGTGCGCGTCCGGTGCCCGCACCAGCAGCACGAGGTCGTGGTCACCCGACACCAGCGCGCCGTGCCACACCTCGGGGATCTCCAGGATCCGCCGCCGCACGGCCTTCCACGAGTGCTGGCTGATCTTCAGGTACACGTACGCCGAGATCCCGAACCCGTACCGCTCGGGATCCACGTCCGCGCTGTACCCGGTGATCACGCCGTCGCGGTGCAGCCGGTCCACCCGCGCGTACGCGCTCGCCCGCGAGATGTGCAGGCGTTCGGCCAGCGCGCGCATCGACAGCCTGCCGTCGGCGCGCAGTTCCTCCACGATGCGCCGGTCGGTGTCGTCCAGCGGTTCCAGACGTCCAGTCGACACGGCCTTCACACGTGGCTTGGCAGGCATGTGGCCCACGATAACCGCTGACCACAGCCGTTCGTCCAGGAAAGAGGCCTGGATCTAGAACTTTGGCTGTGACGCGGTTCACCATGGGCGTCACCCTGGCCCGAGGAGGACACATGGCCCGCACCGGCCTGCCCGCGCGGGAGCGCTCGCTGCTCCCGACCGACGTGCCGCTGTCCCTGCTGATGAAGACCGGTGAGCCGGTCGTCGATCCCGAACTGGTGATGCCGGACGACGACGTCCTGCTGGAACTGCACCGCCGCATGGTGATCGGTCGCCGCTTCGACACCCAGGCGACCGCACTGACCCGCCAGGGCAGGCTGGCGGTCTACCCGTCGTCCCGCGGCCAGGAGGCGTGCGAGGTGGGGTCGGTGCTGGCGCTGCGCGAGCAGGACTGGCTGTTCCCGACCTACCGCGACTCGGTCGCGCTGGTGACCAGGGGCGTGCCCGCGGGGGAGACGCTGACCCTGCTCCAGGGCGGGTGGCACCTCGGCTACGACCCGCACGAGCACCGGGTCGCGCCGCAGTGCACGCCGCTGGCCACCAACACGCTGCACGCCGTAGGCCTCGCGCACGCCGCGCGGCTCAAGGGCGAGGACACCGTGGCGCTGGCGCTGCTCGGCGACGGTGCGACGAGCGAGGGCGACACGCACGAGGCGCTGAACTTCGCCGGGGTGTGGCAGGCGCCGGTGGTGTTCCTGGTGCAGAACAACGGCTACGCGATCAGCGTGCCCATGAGCAAGCAGAACGTGGCACCCTCGTTGGCGCACAAGGGGATCGGCTACGGCGTGCCGTCGGTGCTGGTCGACGGCAACGACCCGGCCGCCGTGCACGCCGTGGTGCGCGACGCGGTCCGCACCGCCGCCGAGGGCGGCGGGCCGACGCTCATCGAGGCGCTGACCTACCGGGTCGAGGCGCACACGAACGCCGACGACGCGACCCGCTACCGCGACGCCGACGAGGTCGCGGCCTGGCTCGACCGCGACCCGGTCGACCGGATCGAGGCCTACCTGGCGAAGCGCGGCCTGCTGGACGACACCCGCCGCGCGGCCGTTGCCGCCGAAGCGGAAGCGTTTGCCGCGAGCGTGCGCGAGGTGATGAACACCGACGTCGAGGTCGACCCGGCCGAGCTGTTCGCGCACGTCTACGCCGAGCCGACCCGGCACCTGCGCGAGCAGGCGGCGCTGCTGGCGGAGGAACTGGCATGAGCACGCTGTCCATGTCCGGCGCGCTGAACAAGGCGCTCGCCGACGCCCTCGAGGCGGACGAGCGCGTGCTCGTCTTCGGCGAGGACGTCGGCCCGCTCGGCGGGGTCTTCCGGATCACCGACGGGCTGGCCGCGCGGTTCGGCGACCGGCGGGTGTTCGACACGCCGCTGGCCGAGTCCGGCATCGTCGGCACCGCGATCGGCATGGCCATGAACGGGATGCGTCCGGTCGTGGAGATGCAGTTCGACGCGTTCGCCTACCCGGCGTTCGAGCAGATCACCAGCCACCTGGCCAAGATGCGCAACCGCACGCGCGGCAAGGTCGAGGTTCCCGTCGTCATCCGCATCCCCTACGGCGGCGGCATCGGCGGCGTCGAGCACCACTGCGACTCCTCCGAGGCCTACTACACCCACACGTCCGGGCTGCGGGTCGTCACGCCCGGCACCCCGCAGGACGGCTACGACCTGCTGCGCGACGCGATCGACTCACCGGACCCGGTGATCTTCCTGGAGCCCAAGCGGCGGTACTGGTCCAAGGGCGAGGTATCGGTTGGGGCGCAACGGGTCGGCTTCGACCGTGCGCTGGTCCGACGGCCGGGCGAGGACGTCACGCTGATCGCGTACGGCCCGATGGTCGCCACGGCGCTGGAGACCGCCGAGGCCGCGAAGGACGAGGGCTGGGACGTCGAGGTGGTCGACCTGCGCAGCCTGTCGCCGTTCGACGACGAGACGGTGTGCGCGTCGGTGCGCCGCACCGGCCGCGCGGTCGTGGTGCACGAGGCGGCCGGGTTCGGCGGGTACGGCGCGGAGGTCGTCGCGCGGGTGACCGAACGCTGCTTCCACCACCTGCACGCGCCCGTGCTGCGGGTGACCGGGTTCGACATCCCCTACCCGCCGCCGAAGCTGGAGGAGCACTTCCTGCCGGGCGTGGACCGGATCCTCGACGCCATCGGTCGGTTGCAGTGGGATGACGAAGTCGTCGACCCCCGGCGGAGCCGGAACGTCCTGGGGAGTGGTTCCGGTGCCTGACTTCCGGCTGCCCGACCTCGGCGAGGGCCTGACCGAGGGCGAGATCGTCACGTGGCTGGTGTCGGTGGGGGACAAGGTGTCCATCGACCAGCCCGTGGTGGAGGTGGAGACCGCCAAGGCCGTGGTCGAGGTGCCGTGCCCGTTCGAGGGTGTCGTCACCGCCACGCACGGCCGCGCCGGTGAGTCCCTCGCCGTCGGCTCGGTGCTGCTGACCGTTGGCGGGGAAGGCTTCCAGGAGCCCGGCGTGGTCGTGCCCGAACAGGGCAGCGGCAACGTGCTGATCGGCTACGGCACCTCGGAGGCGCCACGCCGCAAGCGTGGCCGCAGGCGGGCCGCCGCACCGCAAGCGGTTGCGCCCCAACCGGTCGCGGCCTTCCGGCCCGGTGTCATCTCGCCGCTGGTCCGGAAGTTGGCGCGGGACAACGGGGTCGACGTCGCCGTGCTGACGGGCTCTGGTCCGGACGGGATCGTCCGCCGCCACGACGTCGAGCAGGAGCTGGCCCGCCGGGTAGTCGTGCCCGCTCCTGTCGAAGGCCGCCGAATCCCGTTGAAGGGCCTGCGGAAGACGGTCGCGGACAAGCTGTCCACGTCCCGCCGCGAGATCCCCGAGGCCACGGTGTGGGTCGACGTGGACGCCACCGAGTTCCTCGCCGCCCGAGCCGCCCTCAAGGACGTCGGGTTGCTCGCGCTGCTGGCCCGGTTCACCGTGCTGGGCCTGAAGAAGTTCCCCGAGCTGAACTCCCGCGTCGACGGCCACGAGATCGTGGTGCTCGACCGAATCAACCTCGGCTTCGCCGCGCAGACCGACCGCGGCTTGGTCGTACCCGTGGTCAAGGACGCCCAGGACCTGACCGCGAGCGAGCTGTCGGCCGCGCTGGCCGACCGCACGGCCGCGGCCCGCGCGGGCAAGCTCGGACCCGCCGACCTCACCGGCGGCACCTTCACCGTCAACAACTACGGCGTGT
>JBDSAJ010000085.1:0-12231 GCA_039922235.1 Umezawaea sp. | reverse complement strand
CGAGGACCAGATCGCCCAGACCACGCTGCGCAAGGTCATCGGCCGGCACACCCTCGACCAAACCCTGTCCGAGACCAATCAGATCGACATCACCACCGTCGAGTGAGGCATGGAGGTCATCCTGTCGGAACAGGAGGACATCCGCCTCCCAGGACCATGAAGCGCGCCACGGCCGAACAGGCCGAAGGCGAGTGGGAAAGCGGCGAATATCATCAACGCCGAAGGCAAATCGCCGGCCTGCGCGGCGCTCGGCGACGCCTCGGACACCATGATGACCCACGCATCGGCCTGGCAACCGCGTACCCCGCAAACACAGGCCGAACTCGGCGTGGACAAGGACACCGCAGTCATGTTCCCCACACCGCCCTTGAGCATGATCGGCGAGCTGGGCACCTTCCCGGCGCGTCAAGCGGAAGCGGTGCCCGCGGTTCCTGTCCACCATGTGGCGCACCAATTGCCCGTGAACGACGGGCCTGTCGCTTTGCCGCGATGAGCCCCAGATGACCGCATGATCGGGTACGGCCTCGGCGGTCTCCGGCGCCGACCACGACCGTGGTGAACGCGACATCGCAAACCTCACCCCTCCGGGAACTGAGGGCACCATAACCTCCACAACGGACGAGTCACCCTGCGGCACCCTTATGCAGCAAAGCCTTTCCTTGCTGGTGAAGATTCACCGAACGCCCTACGGTCGTGCCATGTCCTACGAGTCGAGGCTGGGATGAACGCGCCGGACACGGCACCGACGGACAGCACCGGCGATCACGAGGGCGAAGCGCACCACGGTGGCCTGTCAGGACGGATGAACTGGTTGCGCGCCGGGGTGTTGGGTGCCAATGACGGCATCGTGTCGACCGCGGGGCTGGTTGTGGGCGTGGCCGGTGCCACCGCGGCCACCGCGGCCACCGGACCGATCCTCACCGCGGGGATCGCGGGTGTCGTGGCGGGCGCCGTCTCGATGGCGCTGGGCGAGTACGTGTCGGTGAGCAGCCAACGCGACACCGAACGGTCCCTGCTGGCCAAGGAACGCGCCGAACTCGACCTGTACCCCGACGAGGAACTCGACGAGCTGACCGCGCTGTACGTGGCGAAGGGCCTCACGCGCGAGACAGCCCGCCATGTCGCCGAGGAACTGACCGAACACGACGCCTTCGCCGCGCACGCCGACGCCGAACTGGGCATCGATCCCCGCGCGCTCACCAATCCCCTGCACGCCGCCGGAGCCTCCGCGGCCGCGTTCACCCTCGGCTCGCTGCTCCCCCTCGTGGCGATCCTGCTGCCACCGGCAGGGGCCCGGATTCCCGTGACCTTCGTCGTGGTGCTGCTCGCACTTGCCCTCACCGGCGCGGTGAGCGCCCACCTCGGCACCGCGGCCAAGACCGCGGCCGTCGTCCGACTGGTCGTCGGCGGAGCGCTCGCCATGCTCGTGACCTTCGGCATCGGCCAACTCGTCGGAGCCACCGTCCTCTGAGCGGCGGTCCGACCGTCGTCAAGGAGTCCCGTGAACACCGTCAACGGCTTGCCGGCACACATCCTGCCGGGTGCACGCGATCGTCGTGCCGCTGCCCCTCTCGGCCCTGCTCGTGCTCCCGGCGTTGTGGCCGGCACTGCGGCGACGCTTGGCCGGGCCGAACGCGATCCTGTCGATCGTGGTCCTCGTGCTGGTTCCCGTCACGACCGAAGCCGGGAAATGGTTGGAGCACCGCGTCGAATCCTCCGCGCTGGTCCGCGCCCACACCGAACTCGGTGACACCGCGCTCTTCGTCGCCATTCCGGTGGCCCTGCCGGCGCTGGTGGTCTGGTGGCGAGGACGCGAATCCTCGACAGTCCACCCGGACTGCGCGGAAGCCGCCACCACCACGACCCGACGCGCGTTCCTGGCGACCTCGTCGACGGCGGTGGGTGTGGTGATCGCGGTCCTGTCGGTCCTCGCCGCCGGTATCGCGGTCTACGACATCTACCTGATCGGCGACTCCGGCGCCCAGGCCATCTGGCAGGGCGGGTTCAGCCAGACCCAGACCCGGGCCGGTCGGTGGTCACCGCGGCGTCATGATCCACATCAGCCCTCGGAGTGCGGGACGAAGCGTGCGACCGCGGGGGAAAGACATCGACCCGCTCGATCAGCCGCTCTGCTTCGTCGGCGGTGAGGACGCCACTCCACACGGCGCGCTGGATGGCAGCGGTCGCACCGGGGATGGGAATTCGGCTTCACGTGTGTCGTTGGCGCCGGCCCCTCGGTAGTTCCACCGTCACGCCGGGGTCCAGGGCAGGTGGACCTCACGGTATTCGCAGGGAACACCGCCCGCCCGCCGGTTCGGCCAGGGTGCACTGCCGCCCCTGCGGGCGTCGGTGATCATGGTCCGGAAAGTACGGGCGACGCGGCGTGCGCGGAGTAGGCTCGACGAGTGGCCCGGCAACCGCTCGGCCCCACCACGTTCACGTTGGCCTGGACCCCGCCGACGCGCCCAGGCGTTGACGGGATGTGACTCCGCATGTCGGGCACCTTCGGAACCGAATCTCCACGCGGGCGACCACGGGACGGCACCGGGGTTCCCCCGCTGCCGTTCGCCGACCTCCCCCGGATGGAGTTGGAGAAGCTCCTCTGGGACGTCTCCGCCCGCGCGGAGGAGGTGCTCGCCACCCAAGGACGGCTGCGGGACCTCCTGCGCGCCCACGCGGTGGTCGCGGGCGATCTTGACCTTCAGGCGGTGCTCCAGCACGTCGTGGTGGCCGCGCGGGAACTGCTCCAAGCCCGTTATGCGGCGCTGGGGGTGATCGGCGAGAACGGTCTGCTCGACGAGTTCGTGCACACCGGCATGGACGCGTCGACCGTGGAACTCATCGGGGAACTGCCGCACGGCCGGGGCATCCTGGGGTTGCTGACCAGCCATCCCACGCCGGTGCGGCTGGATGACCTGGCCGAGCACCCGGCCGCCGTCGGGTTCCCGGCCCACCACCCGGCCATGGAGAGCTTCCTCGGCGTGCCGATCCGGATCGGCGACCGGGTCTTCGGCAACCTCTACCTCACCGGCAGCGACCACGGCCGGTTCAGCGCCGAGGACGAGCAGTTGGCCGTCGCGCTCGCCGCTACGGCCGGAGTGGCCATCGACAACGCGCGGCTCTACCAGGAGTCCGAGCAGCGCCACCGGTGGCTGGTCGCGTCGACCGCCGTGACCCGGCAGCTCTTCGCCGGGCAGGCCGGGTCGTCCCTGGACCTGGTGCTGCGGACGGCCCAGGACACCGCGTCCGCCGACTTCGCGACCCTGGCTCTGCTGGACGAGTCCGGCGGGCTGCGGATCCGGGCCGTCACCGGCGTCCTGACCGATCACGTGTCCGACCTGCTGCTGGATCCCGCGACCAGTCTGTCCGGCCAGGTCATCCGATCCGGCACCCCCGTGTTGACCACATCCCCCCGGTGCACCGGAGGCGTCGAACTGCCGGTGCGGATCGGCTCCGTGGTCGTGGTCCCCCTGATGTCCGGCGAGACGACCATCGGCGCTGTCAGCGTCGGCAGGGTGGAAGGTCGACGACCGTTCACCGAAGCCGATGTCGGTCACATCGCGGGATTCGCCGGCCATGTGGGAGTCGCGCTGGAGTTCGACCGCACTCGCGTCGACCGGCAGAACCACCTGCTCGGCGAGGAGCGCGACCGGATCGGTGTCGCGCTCAACGACCACGTGATCCAGAAGCTGTTCACGGTCGGCATCGGTCTCAACGGTCTGCTCGCCACCAACGCGCAGCCCTTGTTCCGCAAGCGGGTCACCTCCTACATCGATGTCCTGGACGACACCATCGCTGTCATCCGCAGGTCCGTCTTCGACATTGCGAGCACCGCGGCCGCCACCTCCGTCCTGGGCGGGCCGGACAGGCTGCAGCAACGCATCCTCGCCGCCGCCGACGAGCAGGCCCTGGTACTGGGTTTCCCGGTGCTGACCACCTTCATCGGACGCTTCGGCCGCACGATGCCGCTTGAGCTGGCCGACGACATCGTCACCGTGATCCGCGCGGGGCTGGCCGCGATCGCCGGCCACGTGCACGCCACCAACGCCGAACTTCGCGTCAGCGCGGACGGTGACCTGATCACCACCGAGATCATGGACAACGGCGTGGACGACGGAACGCTTCCCGGTGTCGATGGGCTGGGGCGTTTCCTCAACCATGCCGAGGACGACGGCCACCGCACCCCGTGTGGCGGAGGAAACCACCTCATCTGGACCACCCGCGCCACCGTCGCCGGGTAGGGCGGATCAAGCCCGCGGGTGGAGTGCACCCGCGATGTGCCGCAGGGCATGGGAAACGGTCGGGTGGAGGCCGAAAGCATCAAGCAGGCCCGTGACCCTCAACGGCATGAGCACCGCACGACCCGTCGCGACGACGAGGAACTCGACCCCGGCGGTCTCGGCGGACGCGGCTGCCCGAAGCAGGACGGTGATACCCGCGGCCCCGAAGTGGCGCACATCGAGGAGGTCCACGACCAGATCAGGGCCCGACCGGCGGATCCACTCACACAGGCGGGTCTGGAGCAGCGGACTCGTCTCCCTGTCGACCTCGCCGCGCGCGGTGATCACGACGGTGCGCGTGTCGGACAAGTCCGCCGTGACGCTCAACGACTCCAGGGCGGGGAAAGCGGCGTGCTCGGGGCTGTGGTGGGTGAGCACAAGGAGTCCTTTCCAGGACTACGGCGACCGCGGGGTCCGGGCGGACGGTAAGGAACGACAGCACTCTTCGGTGACCGGCTGGCCCGGCGGGTGGCCGAAGCACCGCCGAACCCGATCCTGATCGGGATCATCTTGGCCTTCAAGGGGAATGTGGTCGACAGATCACCCGTGAGGACGCGCTCGTGGTGGTTCGGGTTCGGATCCGCCACCGGGAATCCGGACGAGAGCGGGGTCAGCGGTTCGCCGTCGCGAGCACGGCGCGGGCCTGGTCGCCGTGCGTGGCGGCGACGAGGACCTCGAATCGGCTGGGCACGGTGGTGCGCAGCGAGGTGAAGTCCCGACGTCCCCCGGTCAGGCCGTAGCCCACCGCGCCGAACACCCCGCCGAACAGCACTCCCCAGCCGACCCCGAACACCACCGCCACCAGGACCGTCGTCGTAGTGGTGGACAGGAAGCTGAGCACCAGGCCGACGAAGACACCGAACCAGGCGCCGCTCGCCATACCGGCGAGGACGGCTCGCGGCCAGGTCAGCCTGCCGGTGACCTGCTCGACCACGCGGAGGTCGCTGCCGATGATCTGCGTGGTCCGGACCTCGAACTCGTGGTCGGCCAGGTGGTCGACGACGCTCTGCGCCTCCTCGTAGGTGGCGAACGACCCCAGCGAGGCCTGTCCACCCACCGTCTTCATCGGGCTACCGGTCGTGTGGGTGTTCGCTGCCGTGTCGGTCATGGCTGCCTCTCAGCGTGCTGGATCGTCGGACTGCTCACCGAGCCCGCTGGTGTTCACGACGGCACGGCGGCGGACGACTCCCGGTCCAGTCCACGATCGCTCCCGGCGACCGCGACGGACAGGGGCGTTGCACCCTGTGCCCACGGGACCTCGTTCCCTCCCAGGGCATCGCCTTGGTGACGAGGCTGGACACTGGTCACCGAGGCGAGGATTCAGGGGTTGTGGTGCGGCGTTTCGGCAACCGCCGCACCAGTCCCGCGCACCACGTCGGTCGCGCCGTGCCGGCACGGCAGGGTGTCGTGCAGTCCGGTCATCGTGATCAACCGGCGCACCGCCGGTGGCACCGCGACGAGGCACAGGGTGCCACCTCCGAGGTGGATGCGGTATCGCGCCCGAAGAAGCACCGTGAGGCCTGCGGCGCCCAGGAACGTCACCCCGGACAGGTCGAGCGCCACGTTGTGCGGTGGCAACCGGAGCAGTTGCCGCCGCAGACCGGGCGCGGTCCCCGCGTCGACGTCACCGGATATCTCGACGACCGAGGCGCCCGTCACGATCAGGCCGATGCCTGGCAGCGCCAATGACACGGTGAGAGTGCCCTCGGGCGCGATGTGCGGTCGTGGCGACGGCGGGCACATCTCTTGGTGGACCACTGATGAATGCGACATCGAAGGCTCCCTGCGCAGACGGCAGCACGCGTATCCGCGCGCGAGTCGACTGCCGGGGGCCGGGGCAGCACTCTTCGAACATGGTCGGGCTCGCGGTTCCCGTCGCCTTGTCCTGCGGGAGCCGTTCGGCCGCAGTTCTACCACTCGCGGGCACGACCGTGCATCGGCCGAAGCGTTGGATCGACTGTCACCCGTTCGTGGTGGCTGGTCGCGAGTAGGGTTGCTCGATGTGGTCGTCCCGGTGGCGGCACTCCGATGTGGTGGAGGCCCGTGGGTGAGCACGATCGGGGCCCGGATCGCGGATGGGTGAGCAGGCGGTCCGGCGGATGCGTACCGCTGTGATCGCCGCGCTGGCCGACCGATCGGGTGGGGTGGGCGCTATCGCGGAGGTGTGCCGCGCCTGCGTGGAAGTGCTGCCGGTGGACGGCGCCGCGATCTCCGCTGTCGACGGCGGTGGGCGGCGCGAAATGCTCTGGGCCAGCGACGACCTCGTCAGCCGGATCGAGTCCGTGCAGTTCACCCTGGGTGAAGGGCCGTGCGTCGAGGCATTCCGGACGCGGAGACCCGTGCTGGTACCTGATCTGGTCGCCGCCGCGGGCCGATGGCCGTTGTTCGCCTCGGAGGTCGCAGGTCATCCGATCGGTGCCGTATTCGCGTTCCCCATCCAGTACGGCGCCATCGGCATCGGCGCGCTCGACCTCTATCGCGGCCTGCCGGGTTGGCTGTCCGACGACGAGTTGGTGACCGCGCTCGAAGTCGTCGACTTGGCCGCGGTGGCGTTGCTGGGCGTCCCGACCGAGGACACCGCGGGTGAGGACCTCGACGTGTGGTTGGCGCCGTTGTCCGGACGCCGTGCGAAAGTGCACCAGGCGACTGGCATGCTCATCGCGGAGTTCGACATCTCCGCCGACCGGGCGCTGTCGCTGCTGCGCGGATACGCCTTCACCTCCGGTCGTCTCATCGAGGACGTCGCGCACGACATCACGACCCGGACCCTCGGCATGGACGAACTCGACAGGTGATGACCAGCTCGGCAGAGAGGAATGGCCGGATGAGCACCGCACCGACATCGGGGGTGGCCAGGGAGACACGACTGCTGCGCGCTTTCGTGGACTTGGCTGACACCCTGGTCGACGACTACGACGTCGTGGATGTCTTGCACCAACTCGTGGCGAGTTGTGTGGAACTGCTCGGCGCGACCGCGGCCGGACTGCTCCTCACCGACCAGCGCGGTGGCCTCCGACTGCTGGCGTCCTCCAGCGAGGAAGCCAGGTTGCTGGAGCTGTTCCAACTCCAAGAGGACGAAGGTCCTTGTCTGGAGTGCTTCCGCACCGGTGAACCGGTCGGGGTGACCGACATCGTCGTGGAATCCGCCCGGTGGCCGCGGTTCGCCGAGCGCGCGGTGGCCGAGGGGTTCCGTTCGGTGCAGGCGGTACCGCTGCGGTTGCGCGGGCAGACCATCGGCGCGCTGAACCTGTTCGGTGCCGAGGTGGGCCCGATGGCGCCGCAGGACGTGCGGGTCGCCAGGGCGTTGGCCGACACGGCCACGATCGGCATCCTGCACGAACGCGCGGTCCGCCATGGCGAGGTCCTCGCCGAGCAGCTCCAGACCGCGCTCAACAGCCGCATCACCATCGAGCAGGCGAAGGGCCTGCTGGCCCACGCGGGCGGCCTGGAGATGAACGAGGCGTTCCAACGCCTGCGCCACTACGGGCGCTCCACCAGCACCCGGCTCGGCGTGATCGCGCACAGCTTGGTCACCGGGGCGTTGAAGCCTCACGTCGTGCTGGACCACAAACCCACCCGGCGTCCGGACCGGTGATCCCGACCCGCGTCATGGCGTGCACGTCGAACACGGGACAGGCACCACGAAATCCGGCATCAAACCGAAGTGCGCCCGGCCCCAGCACGGCGCACGGCGCGGAAATCGAGCTAGTAGGAGATGCGTAGGTGGTCGACTACGCCGGTGACACCCGGCGCGGCCCAGGCGGACCGTTCCGACTGGCGGCGCTCGGCCCATGATCCGATGGTGCCGTCCAGGGTGACGACGCCGGCGTCGTCTGTTTCGACCGCGATGTTCCGGCCTTCGAGCTGGGCGTTGCGCACGAGTGCGGCCGTGATGCCCGCCCTGATGTCGACCGGTGAGGCGGTCGGTCGGATCAGGACGTTGTTGATGACTCCCTTGACGCCCTTGATGTAGTGCACCGCGCGCTCGACCGCCTCGCGGGCGATGTCGGTGTCGGTGACGCCGTTCCAGATGCTGTTAACGGTGATCTCCTGGGCGATGGCGGTGACGCCGTGCACCCGCTCCACGACCTTGGGCGAGAGGCGCTTCTCCGGGAGGCTGTCGACTTCACCCGACAGTGTGACGGCCCCATCGTTGAACGACACGCCGATGTGTGCGCTGTTCACCTCCGGTGTCCACCTGAGCTCGTCGACGATCGTGCTCTTCGGTTCACTGTGCGGCATGTGCGGTGTTTCGTCATGTGTCCACGGTGTCCGGCCGTCGAAGTGGGTGGCAGAGCAGAACGTTCCCGTGGAACCGCCGGACTACCTCTGGACGACTCGTGGGATTGGACGCCGTCGCCGCTCGCGCCTTGAGCGGATCCGGAGAAGCCCTTGATCGGGTGCACCGCGGCATCACCGTGCTCGTCTCGGGTATCCGGCGCGGCCACGAGCGGGTGCTCGCCGTCCTCGGCGTGGCGGACCGGCTCCGCACGCTCGGGCAGGTGTTCGAGACGACACCCGAGGCCATCGACCACGCTCGCGTGCGGCGGATGGTGCTGTCGGGCAACGGAACCTTGGGCTCTGGTCGACAAGACGCCCGTGGCCCGCCGTGCGGCCTGGAGTCCGCAGCGGAAGGCCGGTCGCACAACGACGTGCCCGGTAGGACCCGCCATCGGTCCGACCGGGCACACAGGGCCGCGTGAGGGCTTACTGGCCGATGACGACCGGAGTCCCGTTGGGCGCCTTGGCCACAGCGGGCGTGGTGGTGAGCGGGACGGCCGCGGCGGCTTCCCTGGCGAGGAAGGCGCCCAGTTCGCCGATGGTGCTCATCAGCGGCGCCGGGAAGACGACCGTGGTGTTCTTGTCGACGCCGATCTCCACGAGGCTTTGCAGGTTGCGCAGTTGCAGTGCCAGCGGGTGGGCCATCATGGTGTCCGAGGCGTCGCCCAGCGCGGCGGCGGCGAGGGATTCGCCCTCCGCGGAGATGATCTTCGCGCGCTTCTCCCGCTCGGCCTCGGCCTGCCTCGCCATCGCGCGCTTCATGGTTTCCGGGAGCTGGATGTCCTTCAGCTCCACCATGGTCACGACGACGCCCCACTCGATGGTCGCCACGTCGAGGATCTCGCGGATGTTGAGGTTGATGACGTCGGTCTCGGACAGGGTCTCGTCCAGGGTGTGCTGCCCGACCACCTTGCGCAGCGTGGTCTGGGCGATCTGGTTGATCGCGGAGGCCACGTTCTCGATCGCCACCACCGACTTCACGGCGTCGACCACGCGGTAGTACGCGACCGCGGACACGTCCACGCTCACGTTGTCCCTGGTGATGATGCCCTGCGACTGGATCGGCATCGTGACGATCCGCAGCGACACCTTCCGCAGCACGTCGATGATCGGCACGATGACCGCGAGACCGGGCTGACGCACCTTCCGGATCCGCCCCAGCCGGAAGAGCACGCCCTGCTCGTACTGCGTGACCACTCGCAGCGAGAAGCCCAGCAGCACGAGCACCACGGCTAGCACGATGTACAGGACCGTCATGGGATTCCCTTCGAGCAGTGGCCGGACCGGACGGTCGGCGCACTTCCGACTGTAGGAACGGCTCGTGTCCGCGGACGCGGTCGTTGGTCTCCGCGCACCGAGGCCGTTCGACTCTCATAGCGCCCGAATCGACGTTGGCAGCTTGCCGCGTGGCACCGTCCTGGCGGGCCGAGACGGTGAACGTGACCGGGCGGGACACTCCGCGCAAGCTGAGTTGGCCAACCGCTGTCGCGGTGAGGGTGGTACCCGCGGCGTACACCGGATCCAGGGCCGCGGGCTCGATGAGGGTGAAGGTCGCCGTCGGGTGGCCCGTGCGGCACGGATGGGCTCCGACCAGCCGGGTCACCGACCTCGACGCCGCACGTCAGCGCCGGTCCTCGGCCGAACAGCCGCCAGGTAGGGGATGGTGGCCAAGCCGACGATCGTGATGACGGCTCCCATGAGCGTGGGGATTGACGAGGTGGTCGTGGGGGTGTTGGTGGCGATGTCGAAGACGGCGTGGAAGACGGCCACGACCAGGATGCTGCCCCTGCTGCCGATGTAGAGCCAGGCGAGGACGAGCGCACCGACGAGCAGGCTGAAGTAGAAGCCCACGAAGCCGATGGCAGGCATGGCCCGGTAGGTCGGTGTGATGCCGAACAACGGCAGGTGCCACCCCGCCCAGACCAGGGACACCAGGACGGCCGTGGTGAGGGCGTTGTGCTTGCGCTGCACCGTGGGCTGGAGGTAGCCGCGCCAGCCGATCTCCTCGCCGTAGCCGTAGAACAGCAGGTTCGCCGCCCAGTACAGGACGATCGGCATGGTCGCGAACTCGGTGCTCGCGCCGAATCCGCTCATCTCCGGCCAGGCGCCGCCGACGACTCGGGCGGCGATCACCGCGATGGCGAACAGCGCCAACGGACCGAGCGCGGCCACCGCCAGCCAGCCAAGACGACCCCGCCACACCAAGCACCCGCGCAGCAAGGCCTTCACGGCTGCTCGGCCACCGGTGGCGGCTGTGACGATGATCGCCGCCACCGCAGGCCCCAGGCCGCCTGCCAGATGCAGGTACGGCGACACCGACCAGGACACCCAATCCTGCCTGTCTGCGAGCAGCGGGAGCCAGCACAGCCACGCCAGCAGGTACGAAAGCACGACGAAGGAGGCGACCGGATGACCTTCGACCACAGCAAGCCGTGCCACCCGCCCGCCCGCGGACTCGCCTTCGCGCGCCGGTAGGTCATTCACGGAACAGGACCATCTTGAGCGCTCCGGTCTCCTGGGGCCGGGCGACGACGCAGTGGGCGGCCTCCATCTCGGCCAAGCCGAACCGGTGCGTGATGACCCTGCCCGCGTCCGGTCGCCCCATCCGTCCATTGAGGACGACGACCTCTGAGGAGGTCGGCAGGAGGTCTGCGGACCCTGTGTGCGTCATCGAGTCGGTGTCGTGTCCGCGAGCACGGTGTCGGTCATGATCCTGGCGAACTGCTCGGGTTGCTCGAACAGGGCACGGTGCCCCGCGCTGTCGAGGACGACCAGTTCCTTCCGCGGTGCGTCGAGCATCCGGAACCAGTCGTCGACGGGCTCGGCTCGGCCGCGGACCTCGTACTCGCCCTGGATCAGGTAGAGGGGCACCCGGAGTCGCGTCGCGTCGACGCGGAAGTCGATGTGCTGCAGTTGCGGGTAGAGCACGGTGAAGACGTCCAGGAATCCGGCGAGGGTGTGCAGTTGCTCCAGCAGGCCGTATTCACCGACGAGCAGGTTCTCGGAGAAACCGCCCGCGCCCTCGGCGTTCACGGTGTGGTCGTAGGGGTAGACCTCGTCCGCGTGCGTGGTCAGCACGGGTTCGTAGTCGAGGACGTTCGGGTACGGCGGCGGTCCGCTCGAAGTGAGCGTGTCCACGACACCGAAGTTGCCTGTGCGCTTGGCCCACGCGAGGGTGTCGTCGTAGAAGGCCTGATCGGTCTCCCTCGGATCGACCATCTGGCCTGAGCCGATGTACGCCCGGTACAGCTCGGGGTGTTGCCGCACCGCGAGCACGCCGAGGATCGTGCCCCAGGAGTTGCCGAGCAGGTAGATCTTGTCCTGGTGGAACCGGGCGCGCAGGTACTCGGTCACCTCCACCGCGTCGGCGACGGCCCGATCGAGGGTGAGGGTCGAGGTCGGATCCAGGGTGTCGTAGGACTTCCCGGCTCCGCGCTGGTCGAACGTCACAACCGTGAAGTCCTGTTCCAGCGCCTGGCCGTGTCTGCGCATCGCGCCGAGTTCGCTGCCGCCGGGTCCCCCCGCGAGGAACAGGAGCACCGGGTTGTCGACGCTGCGGCCGCGGATCATCATCGAGAGGTCCTGGCCGTCGACCCGCACCCGTGTCAGCTCGGCGACGCTCCCCGCGAGAGGCGCGCCGTCCGCACCGGGGACGGCGTCGGTGGCGGCG
>JBDSAJ010000084.1:0-19260 GCA_039922235.1 Umezawaea sp. | reverse complement strand
TCAGCGCACCGTCGAGCAGGGACTTGCTGGCGTCGTAGAGTTCGGTGAGATCGATGTCGGTGACGGAGCCCATGCCTTCGCAGCGTGGGCACATGCCGCCGGTGATGCTGAAGCTGCGCCGCTCCTTCACCTTCTGCCCGGCGCGCTCGATCGTGACCGCGCCCGCCCCGCTGATCGAGGCGACGTTGAACGAGAACGCCTGCGCGGAGCCGATGTGCGGCTTGCCGAGCCTGCTGAACAGGATGCGCAGCATCGCGTTGGCGTCGGTGGCCGTGCCGACGGTGGAGCGCGGGTCGACGCCCAGCCGCTGCTGGTCGACGATGATCGCGGTCGTCAGCCCTTCGAGCACGTCGACGTCGGGCCGCGCCTGCGTCGGCATGAAGCCCTGCACGAAGGCGCTGTAGGTCTCGTTGATCATCCGCTGCGACTCGGCGGCGATCGTGCCGAACACCAGCGAGCTCTTGCCGGAGCCGGAGACGCCGGTGAACACCGTCAGCCTGCGCTTCGGGATCTCGACGCTGACGTCCTTGAGGTTGTTCACCCGCGCGCCCTGCACGCGGATCAGGTCGTGGACGTCGGCGTCGTGCGGAGCGGGCGACTTCGCGTTCGTCCTCGTGGCCGTGCTCATGGTGTCTCCATCTGGTCGGGCGTCGTCGCCTGGCTCGGTCCGACCCGTGGCGGCGGTTCGGGGTGGTGCGATGTCGGTGGCGGGAGCCCGTCACCGACATCGCGCAGGCAGTGGTCGGGATCGCGTGGTCAGCGGAGTTCCTGGATGCGCACCAGGTTGCCCGCGGGATCGCGGAACGCGCAGTCGCGCACCCCGTACGGCTGCTCGGTCGGCTCCTGGACGACCTCGGCGTCACCCGCCTGCAGCCGCTCGAAGGTGCCGTCGAGGTCCTTCGTGGCCAGGTTGATGGCGGCGTAGGTGCCCTTGGCCATCATCTCGGTGATCGTGCGGCGCTCCTCGTCCGTGACGCCTGGGTCGGCCCCGGCCGGGTGCAGGACGATGGACGTGCCGGGCTGGTCGGCGGGGCCGACGGTGTTCCACGTCATCCCGCCGTACTCGACGTGGTTGCGGACCTCGAACCCGAGCGCGTCGCGGTAGAAGGCCAGTGACGCTTCCGCGTCGTCGTGGGGGAGGTAGGTGTGGTGAATGGTGATGTCCATGGCGATCACCCTAGGTCTGGCTCGGGGACCGCGCTTCTCGATTCCTGACCGGTCTGGTCACCTGTTTCGCCACGCACGGCGCCATCCCCACCGTCGCGCTGGCGGCCTGCCGCCGGTAGGTGCTGGGCGGCATGCCGACCAGTTCGGTGAACCGCGTGCTGAAGGTGCCCAGCGATGAGCAGCCGACCGCGAAGCAGACCTCGGTGACGCTGAGGTCGCCCCGGCGCAGCAGGGTCATCGCGCGCTCGATGCGCCGCGTCATCAGGTAGGAGTACGGCGACTCGCCGTAGGCGGCCCGGAACTCGCGGCTGAGGTGCCCGGCCGACATGTGCGCGTCGCGGGCGAGTGCCTCGACGTCCAGCGGCTGCGCGTACTCCCGGTCGATCCGGTCGCGGACGCGGCGGAGCCGTGCGAGGTCGCGCAGGTGCTGTGCCGCGGATGTGCTGGTCACCTCGGGATCGTCCCACACCGGCAGGATCGGCGGTCAAGCTTCGACACGTCCGGGGGCACCCTTTTCACGGGTGCCCCCGGACCTGCGGGGTTCAGGTCCGGCCGGTGCCCGCGCCTGCCTTGACCAGCGCGGCGACCGCGGCGGTCTGGTCGAGGACGACCGGGTACGGGGCCTTGGTGAAGGTGCCCGTCTGGGTGATGACCGGCTGCTGTCCGCCGTAGTCGTTGCCGGTGGCGAGGGCGAAGCCATCGCGCTCGGAGTCCTCGGTCGTCCACACCGGCAGCTTGACGTTCACGAAGACGTTGTTCTGCACCAGGCGCTGGGCGTCCATCAGGCAGTGGATGCCACTGGTCCCGGCGTTGGTGAAGAGGTTGTCGTAGAGGTGGACGGTGCCGAACCGGACCCGTGGCAGCCGGGCCCCCACGTTGTCGAACCAGTTGTGGCTGTAGGTGATCCGCAGGTGGCCGGCGTCCTCCGCCTTGTTGTCGTCGCTGTGGCCGACCAGTGAACCCTTGTGGTGGTCGTGCAGGTAGTTCCACGACACCGTGACGAAGTCGGCGGCGTGGGTCAGGTCGACCATGCCGTCGTAGAAGTCCTTGTCGTGGCTGGTGTCGTTGAACAGTTCGTTGTGGTCGATCCAGACGTGCTGCGAGGCCTGCACGGCGATCAGGTCGACCGGGGCCCGCGCGAACGAGACCTTCAGGTTGCGGATGACGACGTTGTGGGCCTTCTTGACGAGGATGCCCACGCCGGTCAGCCCGGCGTTCGCGGTGACGCCCACGATGGTCTTGTCGGAGGAGACCACCACCTGGTCGGTGCCGGATCCGGTGAGGACGGTGGAGAGCTGGAGGACCTTCGGGCCGTCCGATGCCGCTTCCTCGACCAGTTGCTTGACCGAGGTGATCGCGAGGGTCGGGCCGCCCGCGCCTCCCGCGGTGTCCGCGCCGAAGCCGATCGGACTGGACTCGAAGCCGGTGGGGCTCGGAGCCGGTGGGGCTTCGGGGCTCGGCGGGGTGCTGGGGCTCGCCGACTTGCCGGGACTCACCGTGGTGGAACCGGCCGAGGTGAGGGGACTGGTGGTAGCGGGCGGGGTGCTGGTCGCGCCCGCGGTCACGGTCACGTCGTCGAACTCGGCGGTGGCGTCGAAGGTCTGCACGCCGATCCGGCCCTGTGCGAACGCGCTCGCCGTGCCGGTGACGACGGTGGCGCCGTTGACGGAGCCGGACAGCGTGGTCCCGGTGACGCTCAGGCCGAGGGTGTAGGAGGTGCCCGCGCCGACGGTCAGCGGGGCCTCGCCGAGCACGGAGGCGGTGCCGGACTTGACCGATTCCAGCCGGACCTCGTTCGAGCCGGTGAGCGCGAGGCGGTAGAAGCTGGTGGCGCCGGCCGAGCGGGCCACGATCGCGGCGTAGCCGTCGGCGGCCACGGACAGCGGCTTGACCCGTGCCGACGCGGTGTAGTCGCTCCAGTCGGTCTGGCCGGCGAACTGCCGGGCGAGCGTCGCGCCGGTCTTGGTCTGCCTGAGCACTTTCGAGCCGTCGCTCTCCACCGACCAGGAACCACCGGACTTGCTCCAGCCCGCGGTGTCGCCGTCCTCGAAGTCGTCGGCGAAGCCGGTGGACGGCGCCGGTTTCGGGCCCGCGAAGGACACCGCCGCCAGACCGCCGAACACGGCCAGCGTTGCGGCCACGCCCGCCGCGATGACGACCTTCCGCTTCCGGCTCCGCACCTTCCTCATCTTTTTCTTCTTCGTCGCTCGGCCCTCGGCGCGTTCCATGGTTCCCTTCCGCGAGAATGGGGTCGCCGCAGGCGTCGGAGATCTTCGCGGCGGCGGTTCTCCTGGTTTCAGACGCCCTTGACCTGCGGTTGAAATCTTTTTGGCATTGCTGTTGAGGTCGACCGAGTTTTCTTGTCGACCTTCTGCCGCACCTTCGGAAATCGGGTGCGGTGCTGACGTGGTGTAGTGGTTTGAGCGGCGCGAAAGGTTGCCAGGCAAATATGTGGCGCCGATCACATGGTGGATCGGTAAACGCGGGACCGCTTACTTGGCGGAGAAGTTGCCGTAGACGTGCGGCCGCTTGCGGTCCGCGTCGGCGGTGAAGGCCTCGTACGTGTCACCCGCGGCGTCGCGGCCCGCGCCGTCGTGGCCGTAGCGGGCGGTGAAGTGGTACGTGCCCGCAGGCAGCGTGACCCCTTCTCGCAGCACGAAGCGGTAGAGCAGCGCGTCAGGCAGTCGTTCGACCGTGGCGGTGACCCCGTTCACCGGGACGTCGTTGCCAGAGCCCTGCTGGGTCAGGCCGGGGGTCAGTGCCACGCGGATCGTCAGGTCGAGTTCGGTGAGGTCCGCGCGGGCCACCAGCGTCACGGTGCTCGCCGAGGCCCCGGTACCCGCTGCGGTGATCGAGCCGTCCGACCGGAGGCTGCCTTTCTCCACCTGGGTGTCGCCGGGATGACCGCGGACCACCGACGGCGGGGCCGTGGAGGTCGACGGTGTCGAGGCCGGCGCGGAGTCCTGCGGCGGCACGTCGGCCGCCGGACGGCTGGTGGGCGCCGCGGACGGACTGGGGCTCGCGGAGTCGGCGGTGGCCGGGGCGGTCGTCGGAGGCGGTGCCGCGGCCGAGGTGCCCGCCACGTCGTGGGCGACCAGCGACCAGCCCGCGATCCCGCCGAGGCCGAGCACCGTGGCCACGGCGAACGCCGCCCCGGCCAGGCGCATCGGCCCCCAAGTCGGACGCCTGGACGCGCGGTTGGCCGCGATACGAGTCAGTATCGCCGCGCGGTCGGGCTCGTGCTCCGCGGCCACCCTCGGCAGTTCAGCGCGGAGGAAGGCCTCCGCCGGGTCCTGGTGGTCGTTCACCGCGCCACCTCCCAGCCGTCGAGCTGGCCCGGCGACCGCAGGTCCTGGAGCAGGTCGGCCAGCTGGCGGGCGCCCCGCGACGTCTGGCTCTTCACCGCGCCGACCGAGATGCCCAGCACGTCCGCGACCTCCCGCTCGGACAGGTCGAACGCGTAGCGCAGCACCACGCACGCCCGACGCCGGTGCGGCAGCCGACGCAGCGCGCTGCGCAGGTCCAGCACGGCAGGCACATCCGGCTGCGACCCGTCCCGGTCGTCACCGGACAGGTCGAGCAGCCGCAGGTAGCGGCGGGCGCGGCCCTGCCTGCGGATCCAGTTGCGGGTCAGGTTCGCGACGATCCCCCGCGCGTACGCGGCGGGGTCCTGGGTCGCCGCCACCCGGTCCCAGTGCTGCCAGACCTCGGTGAGGGCGTCCGCGGCCAGGTCGTCGGCGACGGCCCTCTCGCCGGTCATCAGGTAGGCGAGGCGCGACAGCCCGGTGTAGTGCTGTTCGAAGAACGCGTGGAAGGCGGCGTCGCGCAAGGCCCGGCCTTCCCTCTCGACAACTCACCAGAGCGGCGACACGACAATAGGAGCACGACCGCGCGTCGGGCAACTGGGGCTCGGCTGACTGCCTCCGGCGGACGCCGCGTCGCGTCCTGCGTGGAGGGTGGTGACGACGTCCTGTCGGTTTGCCCTGCCCCGGCCCCGGTCACCGCGAAAATGCGGGAGGTGCCTGAAAGGTAGTAATGAACAGCGTATTTGCCAAAATGGATGGGGCTATCTCGCCCTTGGCAATCCCTGATGCTTCGCTGTTGCCAACTCACACGGGTTTCGGAGCAACCGAGGCACCCCGATGTCCCGTCCAGGGTTCATGAACCAGCGCCTGTGCCGCGCCACCACCGCCATCCTCGCGCCCGAGTCCGCCGTCCCGCTGACCGGCACCCGGTAGACCAACACGTCAGTCGAATGCGTTCGACACTATTCGTGTCAGCGTCGAATTCATCGGCCGAAAGACGTAATTGACCACCTCTGCAAAGGCGTCGATAAAGCCACATATGTGAACCGGTTCTCATATGTGACGCAGCGTTGACATAGTGGAAACACACGTCCTATGGTCCAAATCAAGAAAGTGCTTTCCCAACGCCGCCGCCGTTACGGAAGCCCATTCTCGAGAGGACCACCGACATGTGGACGCACGTCGGGTACGAACGCGCCCTGATACGGGTCGCGTCGGCGATGAACGCGGGCGTGGTGCTGGAGGGCAACTACTCCTTCAGCGTCAACAACCCCGGCCGGGTCGATTTCAGCGGTGACCTCGGTCGAGCCGCGCACGTACTACGCCTACACGCCGCACCGGGCCGTCGAGGTGCCGACCGTCGTGCCCGCCGGTGCGGGCGTCGGGCGAGTCTGAGGGGAGCGGGCAGATGAGCAACATCAGTCGACGAGCACTTCTCGCGGGTGCCGCCGCGACCGGGTTGGCCGCGACCAGCCGAGCGGCGTGGGTGGCTCCGCTCGCCACCGCCGACGGGTTCGCCGGGGTGAACACGCTGGGCCAGAACGGCACCACCGGCGGTGTGGGCGGCCCGGTCGTCACGGTGCGGGACGCGGACACGTTCCTGGACTACTGCGACCGCAACGAGCCCTACGTCATCCAGGTCGACGGGGTGATGCGGATCAGCAGCAAGCAGGGCGTGCGGTCGAACAAGACGATCATCGGGATCGGCTCCAACGCCGAGATCACCGGTGGCGGGCTCGACCTGTACCGCAGGCAGAACGTGATCATCCGCAACCTCCGGTTCACCGGCGCGGACGACGACGCGATCAGCATCCAGCAGTCGTCGCACCACATCTGGATCGACCACTGCGACCTCAGCGGCGGTGCCGACGGACTCGTCGACATCGTGCGCGGCGCGGACTACATCACCGTGTCGTGGAACCACTTCCACGACCACAGCAAGACCGCGCTGCTGGGCCACTCCGACTCCAACGCGGGCCAGGACACCGGCAAGCTGCGGGTGACGTTCCACCACAACTTCTTCGACGGCACCGCGCAGCGGCACCCGAGGGTCCGCTTCGGCGAGCCGATCCACGTCTACAACAACTACTTCCGCAACAACACCCTCTACGGCGTCGCGTCCACCGAGAACGCGGGCGTGCTGGTCGAGGCGAACTACTTCGAGAACGTCGCCCACCCGATCTACTCCGGCTACGACGAGAGCGGGCCGGGCCGCGTGGTGGAGCGGAACAACGTCTACGTCCGCTCCGGCGCACCGCAGACCCTCGGCACCGTCGTGGAGCCGCGCACCTACTACGCCTACACCCCCGACAGCGCCGCGAGCCTGCCCGGCACCATCCCGAGCGGTGTCGGCGTCGGCCGGATCTGACGAGACGCGGAGGACCACCATGAGCCCCATCAACCGACGTGCGCTGCTCACGGGCGCGGCGTTGACCGCCTTCGCCACCACCGGTTCCCGTACCGCGTCGGCTGATCCGGCGGCCGACGCCGTGGCCGACGGGTTCGCGGGCGTGAACGCGTTGGGACAGAACGGGACCACCGGCGGCGCGGGTGGCCAAGCGGTCACCGTGACGACCGCGGCCGCACTGCGGGACTACGTCGGGCGCCAGGAGCCCTACGTCATCTCGGTGTCCGGCCGCATCGAGGTCGACGGCATGCTGACCGTCGTCGCGAACAAGACGGTCTTCGGGATCGGCTCCACCGCCGAGATCACCGGGGGAGGGCTGCAACTGGGCTCGACCACCCGGCCCGGCAACAACGTGATCATCCGGAACCTGCGCTTCACCGACGCCTCGGACGACTCCGTCAGCGTCACCAACTCGGCGCACCACGTGTGGATCGACCACTGCGACCTGTCCCGCGGCTACGACGGCCTGCTCGACATCAAACGCCAGTCCGACTACATCATGGTGTCGTGGAACCACTTCCACGACCACAGCAAGACCGCGCTGCTCGGCCACTCGGACACCTACACCACCGACCGCGGCAAGCTGCGCGTCACTTACCACCACAACTTCTTCGACCGCACCGACCAGCGCCACCCGCGGGTGCGGTTCGGCGAACCCGTCCACGTCTACAACAACTACTACCGCGGCAACTCCCTCTACGGCGTCGCGTCCACAATGGACGCCGGTGTGCTGGTCGAGGCGAACTGCTTCGAGAACGTCGCCCACCCGATCCTGTCCGGCTACGACAAGAGCGGACCGGGACGCGTGGTGGAGCGCGGCAACGCCTACGTCGGCTCCGGCGTCCCGCAGACCCTGGGCACGGTCGTCGAACCCCGCACCTACTACGCCTACTCGCTCGACAACGCCGCCGACGTACCAGCACTCGTCACGGCGGGCGCGGGCGTCGGCCGAGTCCAACGGAGGACCTCATGAGCAGGACAAGCGCACTCGCGCTCGCCGCGGTGCTCGTCGGCGGCGTCACGCTGGTGGTGACCGCGCCCGCGTCCGCCGCCGAGGCCTCGCCCACCGGGTTCGCCTCGGTGACGGCGCTGGGCGAGAGCGGGACGACCGGCGGTGCGGGAGGACCCGAGGTCACGGTCTCCACGGCAGCCGACCTCACCGCCGCCATCAAGGCCGACGGGCCGCGCGTGGTCCGGGTACAGGGGATGATCACGCTGGCGGCGGGCATGTACGACGTCTCGTCGGACAAGACGATCATCGGCATCGGCGCGGCATCGGGCATCACCGGCGGGGGCTTCAACATCGGCCTGCCGATCAGCGCGGTGACCAGCCCGCCTGCCAACGCGGTGCACAACGTGATCATCCGCAACCTGGTGTTCCGCAGCGCCAACGACGACTCGATCAACGTGCAGATGTTCTCCCACCACATCTGGATCGACCACAACGACCTGTCGACGGGCAAGGACGGCCTGATCGACATCAAGCGCGGGTCCAGCTACGTGACCGTGTCGTGGAACCACACCCACCACCACACCAAGAACATGCTGCTCGGCCACGACGACGGCAACGCCGCGCAGGACACCGGGTACCTGAAGGTGACCTACCACCACAACTTCTTCGACCGGACGCCCCAGCGCAACCCGCGCACCCGGTTCGGCAACCCGGTGCACGTGTTCAACAACTACTACATCGCCAACAGCGACACGGGCGTCGCCTGCCAGAACAAGTCCGGCTGCTGGGTCGAGGGCAACTACTTCGAGAACGTCGAAGAGCCGATGACCAACAGCTACGCGGGCCCGAAGGGCAACATCGTCGAGCGCGACAACGTGTACGTCAACAGCGGCAAACCCGTGGTGGGCGGCACCGTGGAGAACCCGCGCACCTACTACGCCTACACCCTGGACACGCCGTCGAACGTGAAGACCCTCGTCACGCAGGGATCGGGAACCGGCAAGATCTGACCGGCCCGCTGATCAGCCGCTCACCGTCGCGGGCGGCTGATCAGCCTGGACATCACCACCGTGCTCTCGGTGCGCTCCACCACCCTGCTCGACCGCAGGCGCTGCACCACCCGCTCCAGGTGGGCGGTGTCCTCCACCACGACCGTCAGCAGCGCGTCGGCCGCGCCGGACACCGTGCACGCCTCCACGACCTCGGGCACGTCCAGCAGGACCCGGCGCAACTCCTCGGGAGTCGGGTTGCCCCGGCAGTACACCTCGACGTAGGCCTCCGTCCGCCACGACAGGACGCCGGGATCGAGCAGCGCGGTGAACCCGCGCACGGCACCGCTGGCGACGAGCCGGTCCAGGCGCCGCTTCGCCGCCGAGGCCGACAGGCCCGCCACGGCGCCGATCTCGGCGTACGTGCTGCGCGCGTCGCCGACGACGCAGCTGATGATCTTCTCGTCGATCGGGTCCACAACGCCTCCGCGCTGGTCGGTGAGGCGCAATCAACGGCCGGGGCGGCGCCAAGAACACAAGAATCGCACGCGGAGCGCAGCGGATGGTGATTGTTCGCGCGCCCGCCGCTCCCTAGCGTCGTCCGGACACCGCCCAACCGCGACGAGGAGCACCGTGACGACTGCGCTGACCGATGAGGAAGCGGCCGCGCTGGCCGCGATCGACGAGGCCGCGCTCGGCCGCACCCTGTGCGACCTCGTCGCCGTGCCCAGCGTCACCGGCACGGCCGCGGAATCCGAGCTCCAGCACGTGCTGGCCGGACACCTCGAACGGTCCGGGCTCGACGTCGACCTGTGGTCGATGGACCTGCCCGATCTGCGCGCCCACAGCGACTTCCCCGGCGGCGAGGCGCCGAGGGACGAGGCGTGGGGTCTCGTTGGCACGAGTTCCGGGGAGGGCGACACACCGGCGCTGGTGCTCCAGGGCCACGTCGACGTCGTGCCGCCCGGTGATCCGCGCCGGTGGCTCGCCAGCCCCTTCACCCCGCGCGTGGTGGGCGACGTCGTGCACGGGCGAGGTACCTGCGACATGAAGGCCGGTGTCACCGCGATCCTCGGCGCGCTGGCGGCGATCCGCGCGAGCGGGGTGCGACCGCGTCGACGCCTCGCGGCGCACTTCGTCGTCAGCGAGGAGGACGGCGGGCTCGGGGCGTTCGGGACCCTGCGGCGCGGTCACACGGGTGACGCCTGCGTCATCGCGGAACCCACGAGCGGCGCGCTGATGATCGCCAACGCGGGCGCGCTGACGTTCCGGATCGAAGTGCCCGGCCGTGCCACCCACGGCAGCACCCGCTGGGCCGGGGTCAGCGCGATCGACGCCTACCTGCCGCTGCACGCCGCACTCGCCCGGCTGGAGCAGCGGCGCAACACCGGCGCCGACCCGCTGATGGGTGACCACCCGATCCCGTACCCGCTGTCGGTCGGCCTGCTGTGCGCGGGGGACTGGGCCAGCAGCGTGCCCGACCTGCTCGTCGCCGAGGGCAGGCTGGGGGTGCAGTTGGACGAGGACCCTGGGCACGCCCGCGTCGAACTGGAGGAGTGCGTGGCCGAGGCGTGCGCGGCAGACTCGTGGCTGCGCGACCACCCGGCGGTGGTCACCTGGTCGGGTGGCCAGTTCGCCAGCGGCCGACTGCCCGGCGGGCACCCGTTGGCGCAGTTGGTCGGCGGGGCACACGCCGACCTCTCCGGCGGTTCCCGGCCGATCGAGCGCGGCGCCCCGTACGGCAGCGACCTCCGGCTCTACTCGGCGGCGGGCGTGCCGACGCTCCAGTACGGTCCCGGCGACGTGAGCCTGGCCCACGGTCCCCGTGAGCAGGTGTCGCTGGCGGAGGTGCTGACGGTGACCAGGGTCCTGGTCCTCACCGCCCTGCGGGCCACCGGAACCCGGTAGTGGTCAGGTCTTCGCCAGGTCGATCGCTATCCGCGGCGGCGTGACGAGGGACTGGTACACGACGCAGTAGCGCTCGGTGAGCTTCGTCAAGGTCGCGAGCTGCTCCGCGTCCGCGTTGGTCTCGAGCGCGAAGACGAGCCGGATGTCCCGGAAGCCGACCGGGGCGTGGGTAGTCGTCGCCGCCCAACTCGACCTCCTCGTAGCTGTCCGAACGTTCGACTCGCGGTCGCTCGCGCTGGTTTGCCGTTCGGCCGGTCGGGGGATCCCGGTGGGGTCGGGCGCTGGGCCTGGCCTTGGACGAGGAGTTGATGTGGGCGAACACGTGCCGGATGTCGACACGGCGAGCATGGAAGAGGAACTCGACCACTCGCAGCGGCTGATCGACGACGCCAAGGAGCGGGCCGCGGAGCTGGCCGAGGCCACGCCCGACCCGTACCACGCGGAGGACGCGGAGCACGAGCCGGACGGCGTCGAGCCGTTCGGCGGGACCCAGGACCAGGGGCCCGAGTAGTCACAGCTCCACGCCGTCGACGATGTCCCGGAGTTGCGCTCGGGCGGTGATGCCCAGCTTGGGGAAGCTCCGGTAGAGGTGCGAGCCGACGGTGCGCGGGGACAGGAACAGCCGTTCGCCGATCTCGCGGTTGGTCAGGCCGCGCGCCGCCAGCCGGATGATCTGCTGCTGTTGCGGGGTGAGCGAGGTCAGCGCGTCAGGTGTGGCTGGGAGTCGAAGCCGCCGGGTCGCTGGGGACTGGAGCCGCCGGGTCGCTGGGCGCCGGAGCCGGGCCGCTGGATGTCGCGGCCGCAGGACTCGCGCGTGGGGCCCGAGGTGCTCCCACCGCCACCCCGCTCGCGCAATTATCTCGATGCCTTTTTTGCTTTGTCAAGGCGGGAAAGATGCCTTGACAAAGCAAAAAAGGCATGAAGGGCGCTTCGGATCGGGGCGGCGGAGGGGGACTGCGTCGGGAAAGTTGCGTGCTTCCGCTTTCGCGGTGGGCAGGAAAGCGGCTCCGCTTCGGCGGTGATGAGTCGAGTCGCGTGCCTTCGTGTTGGCGCTGGTGAGTCAGATCCCGTTGCCCCGCTTGTGCGTCGGCAGGCCGGACCGCGTGCCTCCGCGCTGGCAGTGATGGGCCAAGTCCCGTTGCCGCGCTCGAACGGTGGCGGCTACCACCCACCTGCACAGCCCCAACATCCCGCTCAACCCCGACGTCCCACTGGCACCCGCGGCCGATGTCCGCGGCGAGTGGGTAGCCTCCGACGCCCCCGGCTGGACCGGGCACCACCGCCTCACCTGACACCAGCCGGGACCACAGCACTCCGCCACGGTCCGAGTGACACCGCCAGCGCCAGCCCGGCCACACAGTGCAGCCCGGCGCCCACCAGGTACTCGACCCTGTGAGCGCCGACGAGCGCATGCCCCTGCACGACCACGCAGAGCAGGCCTCCCGCCCACGAGGTCCAGCGCCAGCCGCCACCCACCTCCCACAGGTGGATCGCGGCCACGATGACCGCCGTCATCCCCACCAGCCAGAGCACCGCGAGCGCCACCACCATGAACAGGCTCGCGTTCCGGTCGCCGTACACGCTCACCTCGTACGCCCGACGGGCCTGGAGGAGCGCAGCCACCGCGACCAGTTGGGCGATCACCGACACCCCGACGAGCACGCGAATCGTGCCTACCATCGATCCTCCAGACCAGTACCTGTGGTGGCTTCCTCGTCTCAATACGCCGGGAAGCCACCACAGGTTGCCCCGTCAGTCGGAGGCACTGCTCAGATGAACCGCCACAGGTGGTCGTTGGTGCCGTTGTCGTCCCACAGGACGACCTGCGAGCCCCGCGTCGTCGCGGTGCCGCTGATGCCGAGCACCCGTCCGCCGTTGGCGCACTGGACGCGGAAGTACCCGTTGGCACCGTGGCGCAGCCGCCAGCGGTGGTCGGCGGTGCCGTTGTCGGCCCACTGCACCACCTTGGCGCCGTTGGCGTTCGCCGAGTTCTCGACGCCCAGTACCTTGCCGCTGTTGGAGTTGCGCAGCCGGAAGTACCCGTCCGCATCGAGCACAGCGGTCCACAGGTGGTCGGCGGTGCCGCTGTCGTCCCACTGCACGGCGAGGCCGCCGTCGGCGGTGGACATGTCCTGCACGCCGAGCACGAAGCCGCTGGCCAGGTTCTGCACCCGGCGGGCGCCCGTGGGCACGAACCGCCAGCGGTTGTCCGCCGTGCCGTTGTCGGGGTCCTGGACGACCTGGGTGCCCGCGGTGGTCGAACCGTTGAGGACGGCCAGCAGCTTGCCGCTGTTGACGTTGCCGAGCTTGTGCGTGCCGTCCCCGACGTCCACGACCGTCCACCGGTGGTCGGCGGTGCCGTTGTCGGACCACTGGAGGACACGGGCGTTGTCGGCCGTCGACATGTTCTCCACACCGAGGACCTTGCCGCTGTTGAGGTTGCGCAGCTTGACGGCCGAGCCGTCCGCGATCACCTGCCAGTTGTGGTCGGCGGTCCCGGTGTCGCTCCACTGCACGGCGAGGCCGCCGTCGGCGGTGGACATGTCCCGGACGCCGAGCACGAGACCGGTGCCCGCGTTGACCAGCCGGTAGCCCGCGTCGTTCCCGGTGCTCCCGGTGGTGCTCCAGTAGACGGTGTAGTTGTAGCCGTGTGCGTTGTAGAAGGGACCGAGGTCGACGGTCGCCCCGTTCGCCGTCGCGGTGAAGGTCAGCGCCGACGTGCTGGTGCGGGTGATGGACGCGACGGTCAGGGTGGGCAGCGCGGTCAGCGCGGTGTTGCCGTAGTTCCCCGACAGGACGACCGGGCCGTAGGTGACGGCGACGACGTTCGGGTTGTCGTTGGCGGGTTGCACGACCACGCGCATGGGCAGGCGCAGGGTGACGGCGTCGCCGGAGGCCCAAGACCGGGTCAGGCTCGCGTAGCTGCCGGGGGTGGTCGGGACGTCCTGGGCCACGCCGTTGACGCTGACAGTCGCGCCGCTGGTCCAGGCCGGGATGCGCAGGCGCATGGTCCACGACCCGCTCGCGGTGCCGGTGACGGTCAGCGTGGTGGTGTCGGACACCGGGTAGGTCGTGGTCTGGGTGACGGTGATGCCCCGCTCGGACCAGGTGAGGACCGACGGCGTGTAGAGGTTCACGGTCAGCGTGGTGCCGTCGCGGAAGTAGACGGAGTCGGCGAGCTTGGTGTTGGTCTCCAGCGCGGTTCCCTGGCAGCACCAGAAGGTGCCGTAGTCCGTGCTCCAGTTCCCGCCACCCCAGGCGGGACCGGTGTTGCCCCGTCGGTGGCCGGGGTTGAGGCCGGTGAAGTAGCAGATGTGGCCGTGCGGGTCGGCGGGGTTCTGCTGGCCGATCAGGTGGTTGAGCAGCGCGCGTTCGTAGAAGTCGAAGTAGGTGGCCCGGTTCGGGTCCAACAGCCACAGCTCGCGGGTCAGCTTGAGCATGTTGTAGGTGTTGCACGCCTCGGCCGTGTCGGTCTTGAGGTAGGCGGCGATGGCGTTGGGGGCGCGGAAGTGCTCGGCCTGGCTGTTCCCGCCGATCACGTAGGTGTGCGCGCTGGTGGTGATGTTCCAGGCGTTCGACGCGATGTCGCGGTAGCGGGTGGTGCCGGTCGCCTTGAACTCGCGCGCCGCGCCGATCCACTTGGGCACCTGCGTGTTGGCGTGGATCCCGTCGAACCGGTCCTGGCCCGCCGCCAACGGGTCGAACACCGCGGCGTGGTCGAACCGCTGCGCGGCGGTGAGCCAGCGGGAGTCGCCCGTCTGCTGGTACAGGTCGGCCAGCACGGCGTTCATGCCGCCGAACTCCGTGCCGAGCACGGCCTGCATCTTGCTGTAGGACAACCTGGCCGTCCGCCAGTCGACCCAGCCCGCGAAGCGCAGCAGCACGTCACGCGCCTGCGTGCTGCCGAGGATGCGCCACACGTCCAGCAGCCCCGCCAGCGTCTTGTGCAGGGAGTAGTACGACACGGACTTGGGCGAGCCCGCCTCGAGGGCGTCGAAGTCGGACTCCGGGAACCCGGACAGGTAACCGGCGTTGAACCCGGCAGCGGCGTTGTTGGCCTGGCACTTGGCCAGTTCGGCCACCATCTGGTTCGCCCGGTCGCGGGAGGCGGTGTCGCCCAGCACCGCCCACGCCTGCGCCCACGCGGTGAGGAAGTGCCCCTGGCTGTGCGTGCGGAACGGGAAGTCCGGCGCCTCCCAACCACCCAGCGCGGCCGCCCCGTTCGTCGACAGGCGGTGGTTCGCGCGGAAGCTGTAGAGCAGCCGGTCGACGTCGACGAACCGCAGGTAGGACAGCGTGCGGTTCTGGTTGTCCAGCCAGCGGCCCGCGGTCAGCCGGACCTGGTCGAGTTCGAACGGTTGGGCGGCGGCCCCGATGTCGCCGCGCACCGGCGGCACCACCGCCGCCTCGGCCGTGCCGCGGAGGAGAGCGGGGGCCCCAGCCGCGACGGCGGCCACCCCCGCTGCCTGAAACAGCCTGCGACGACTCAACGACGACATGAGGCTCCCAAGTCCGGCTTTACATCGACAGTGATGTGTTATCGCTAACAAGGAACGCACGCCAAAGAAGCCTGAACTCCATTCGGCGTTTCAGGCGCGTAACTGCGACGTAACCCGAAATGTTAGCGATAACACACTCTGTGTCAACACTGGTCGCGCTCCCGGCAAAACCGAGTGGTCCTCACTTGAGCGCCGCCAAACCCGCGACGCCCGTAGTCCGCAGGCACCGCGGCGGATGCCGCTCGCCACCGGCGCGATCACCGGTCCCCGAGGTGGCCCGTGAACAGGCTGGATGCTCACCGCGCCCGTGCCGAGAGCGGGTGTCCCAAGTGGACGGTGGTGGACTTTCCACCCGACGTGGTCCACGTGCTGTGCGGACCACGCGAAGCGAGACGTCGAGGTTGAAGGAAACTGACGAGGGGTAAGCGATGAGTAGAGGACCGGGCGACCCTGAGGAGCGTCGTGGACCAGAGGCCGGAAATCGACTTCGCCTGCGCCCGCGAGAATCGCGGTGGCGCGACGGTGATCACCGTTCGCGGCGAGGTGGACGGCGAGACGGTCCCCGACCTGCGCGACTGCCTCGCGGACGGCGACCTCGGGCCTGATCAGGTCGAACTCGACCTGTCCGGCGTGACGTACTTCGGCTCCCAGGGAATCGGTTTCGTGCTCGACGTCAGGACATCCTGTCGGGAACGGGGCGTCGACCTCACCATCGTGCGGTGCCCCTTGGTGGCGAAGGTGTTCCGCCTCGCGGGCATCGAGCACCTCCTCCTCTCGCCCCCGACCGCACGGCCGGACCAGTCGGCCTCGTGATCACGTCGCGCGGCTGAAGTCCACGGAGGCCTCTTCGACGCTCGCGGCACGTGGGGTCGGGTGGTGCACCTCCAGGACTTCTTGGCCATCGCGGGGCAGGTGGGTAGCGCCCGTCACTCCTCGATGGCACCGCCGACGCGGCGGAGGTGGTGGCGGAAGGTGTAGGACGGGTCGGTGGCGCGGCGGGCGAGGTAGTCGTCGAAGACCGTCTGCGAGCGCAGTGTGTCGCCCGCCATGATGCGTTCGGCCTGTGCGCGTTCGGCCTCCCAGATCCGGCGCGCGGTGGTCAGCACCTCCGCGACTCGGTCGCCCGCGACGAACAGCACGCCGTCCTGGTCGCCGAAGACGACGTCTGCGCCGGTCACGGTGTGCGGCCCGAACCCGGCACTGGTCAACGCCTCCGGTTCCTGCGGGTCCAGGCGCGTCGGACCGGGCGGGTAGCTGCCGTAGCTGAACACCGGAAGCCCGATCTCGACCAGTTCCGGGGTGTCCCGGTGCAGCCCCCAGACCACCACGCCCGCCACCCCGGACGCCTTGGCCTCCAGGATGGTGAGGTCGCCGACGCACGCCTCGTCCGACCGGCCGCCGTTGTCGACGACCAGCACGTCGCCGTCCTGTGCCTGGCCGAACGCCTCCAGGAACACGTCCACGCTGCCGTGGTGGCGTGCGGGCAGCGCACGTCCCGCGATCCGGTGGCCGGGAGCGACCGCGCCGATGCCGGGCGGCGCCGGGCGCAGCGGGATGTCGAGCCGGATGCAGGCGTCGGCCACCAGCGGCGTGGACAGGTCGGCGAAGGCCTTCAGCACAGCGGTCCTCCCAGGCTCGGGTACCTCACCGACCCTACCGATGGCGGGGGTCTCGCTGATCATCCGTTCGCCCTGCTCCTACCGCGTCGCCACCCAGGTCTGCTGGCCGGATCCCCGGTTTGGCTAGGCTTGCGCGATGGCACTCGTGCTCAACTACGCCGCGCGCAGCGACCCCGGCCTGGTGCGCCAGAACAACGAGGACTCCCTCTACGCGGGCGCCAGGCTGCTGGCGGTCGCGGACGGCATGGGAGGCCACGCGGCGGGCGAGGTGGCCAGCAAGGTCGTCATCGGCGCGTTGGCCCCGCTCGACGACCACGCGCTGCGCGGGGACCCGGTCGAGCGGCTGCGGGCCGCCGTCGAGTCCGGCAACGCCGCCATCACAGAGCTGACCGCGGCGAACCCCGCCCTTGGCACCATGGGCACGACCCTGACGGCGCTGCTGTTCGGCGGCGAGTGGGTGGCGTCGCTCAACATCGGCGACTCGCGGACCTACCTGCTGCGCGGCGGGAAACTGGCGCAGGTGACCAAGGACGACAGCTTCGTGCAGTTCCTGGTCGACGCGGGCCACATCACGCCGGAGCAGGCGCACACCCACCCGCGCCGCTCGATCGTGCTGCGCGTCCTGACGGGGGAGTCGACCATCGAGCCGACGCTGCACGTCCGGCTGGCGAGGCCCGGCGACCGGTTCCTGCTGTGCTCCGACGGGCTGTCCGACGTGGTCGACTTCGACACCATCGAGCGGACCATGCGCGAGAGCGACGTCGCGACCTGCGCCGAGTCCCTGATCGGACTGGCGCTGGCCGGGGGAGGGCCGGACAACGTGACGGTCATCGTGGCCGACGTCGAGGACGACGGCGCCGCCCCGCCGTCGCGCTCGTCGTCAGCCCTCACCGAACTGATCCCCGCGGTCGGCTCCGAGCCGTCACAGCACGAGAAGTCCCACTTCCCGCTGTGGGCGGTCGTGTCGCTGGTCCTGCTGGTGCTGCTGCTGTGCGCGGGAGCGGCTTACCTGGCCTTCGCACCACCGCGATGACGATCCACGTCGGCGCGACGCTGACACCGCCCTTCCGCGAGTTCCTCCCGCCGTGGGTGGCGCGGCAGCCGTGGTACCGGGGGACGTCCGTTCCGGCCTTGAGACCGGTCGGGTTCTTCCGCTTCGAGGACCCGGCCGGGCAGGTCGGCCTCGAGACGCACCTGGTGACGGACGGGTCGAACCTGTACCAGATCCCGCTGACGTACCGGGGTGCACGTGCGGACGGACTCGCGCTGGTCACCACGGCGGAGCACAGCGTGTTGGGCACGCGCTGGATCTACGACGGGCAAGCGGATCCGCTGTGGCGCGAGCGCGTCCTCCACGTGGTCCGCACGGGCGGCGTCTCCGACCCGAGCAGCAGGCAGGGCGTGGGCAACGCCGAGGCGCTGGGAGAACAACTCGTCCCCGGACCGCTGACGGCCGACTCGGTGCGCGTGGAACCCAGGCGGGTGCTGACCACCGGAACCCCCGCGCTCCCGCCGGACGCCGTCGGGTTGCTGATGGGCACGTGGTACCCGGACGGACCGGGCACCACGGCGGTCACCGGCTGCCTCGCCGTGGTCGTGCCGGTCTAGCTCCCCTCCCGGACCGGCGTCCCGGCCAGGGAGCACAGGTGCGCCTTCCTGGTCGCTGTCGTGCGTACTGCAGACGGGTTGTTGGCGGTCGATCTCCGGGCGGCGAACCGACAGTGTCGAAATAGTCGATGCCGGGGGTGGGGGGATGCCGAGGAGAGAACGCCCGTTGGACGCGGGCGACAGCACGGTCAACGGCGTGGCGATCCAGCCCGGTGGCCGCGTGGTCGCCACGGCGAGCTGGGACCACACCGCCCGGCTGTGGGATGCGACCGATCCCGCCAAGCCGGTGCTGCTGAGCACCCTCGACACGCACACCGGCGAGGTCAACTCGGTGGCGTTCAGCCCGGACGGCACGAGGCTCGTGTCAGCCGGGCAGGACCGGGTGGCCAGGCTCTGGGACGTGGCGAGCGGACGTGAGGTGGGGGTGCTGCGCGGGCACGACGGCATCGTGCGGTCGGCCGTCTTCAGCCCCGACGGCCTCACCATCGCCACCGGGTCGGAGGACAAGACCGTCCGGCTGTGGCACGCGTCCCCGGACTTCCGGCAGATCGCCGTGCTCGACGGGCACGCCGAAGCCGCGGTCGCGCTGGCGTTCACCTCGGACGGGCGCACGCTCCTGTCGGGCAGCGACGACGACTCGACGGTGCTCTGGCGGATCCCGGACAGGCCGCTCGACCGGATCGACGTCGACATCGCGGCCCGCTGCGTGTGCGACCACGTCGAGACCCCGATCAGCGCGGCGGACTGGGCGGCCCACTTCCCCGGCGTGCCGTACCAGCCTCCGTGCGGCTAGGTAGCGTGGGAGG
>JBDSAJ010000083.1:0-31129 GCA_039922235.1 Umezawaea sp. | reverse complement strand
TTGAGCTCCTGCTCGAGCACGTCACGCAGCTCGATCAGGAGCTCCACGTCGAGCGCCGCGTAGTTCAGCCAGTCAGGTGGAAGGGGGCGGCGCGACCAGTCGGCCGCGCCGTGCCCCTTCTCCAGCCTGTAGCCCAGCAAGCGCTCGACAAGTGTGCCCAGAGCGACCCGTTCGAACCCAGCTAGCCTGCCCGCCAGCTCGGTGTCGAACAGGACGCTCGGATGGAGATCGAGTTCGGCGAGGCACGGCAGGTCTTGCGACGCTGCGTGCAGCACCCACTCGGTTCCTTCCAGCGCTTCGACCAGCGGATCGAGCCGACCGCCAAGGGCGATCGGATCGACCAGCACGGTTCCAGCGCCTTCCCGGCGCAGTTGCACCAGGTAGGCACGTTGCGAGTAGCGGTAGCCCGAGGCTCGCTCGGTGTCCACCGCGACCGGACCCTTCGCCCCGGCGAGAGCCGTAGCTGCTCGCCGGAGCGCTGACAGGTCGGACACCACTGGCGGAACCCCCTCTGCGGGTTCCGTCAGCGGGACCGGTTCTGCTCCGGTTTGTTCGGTTGGCTCGTCGGCGGGTACGTCCACGACGGATGACCCTATGACGAACGTCCCGCTCGCGGGTGTGTTAGGCCGGTTCAGTGCGTCAACCAGCTCAGCGGATCACGCCGGCACGCATGGCCAGCGCCACCATCTGAGCCCGGTCACCGGTGCCCAGCTTGCGCCCGATCCTGCTCAGGTGAGACTTCACCGTGAGTGCGGAAAGGCTGAGCGCTTCGCCGATTTCCTTGTTGCTCTGGCCATCGGCGACCAACTGGAGGACCTCGACCTCACGTGCGGAAAGTTCCCGCGGTGTGTTGTCGGTGCCCGGAACCCTGGTGCCCGCAGCGAGCACCGGAGCCACACTCGGATCCGCGTAGACCCCGCCGTCGAGAACCCTGCGCACCCCGTCGGTGACCACCATGGGCGAAGCCGACTTCAGGAGGTACGCCTGAGCGCCCGCCTGGAAAGCCGACCGAACCGCATAGGGGTCGTCGGAGGATGCGAGGACCACGATTCGCGGCCAGCCCTGAGCACGGAGTTCCGTGACCAGGTCGATGCCGGTGCCATCCGGCAGGCCCAAGTCGAGGATCGCCAGGTCGCAAGGACCGGTTGCCAGAGCCCGCGCCCGAGCCTCTGCAACCGATGCGGCCTCATGCACTGTCCCGGCTCCCATTTGGGTGAGCCGAGCCGATATCGCCTCCCTCAGCAGTGGGTGGTCGTCGACCACCAGCACTGAGAACAACTCTTCCCGCGGGTGCGGGACCATGTTCGCCGGCAACGAGCCGGCTGGCGTGGTACGAACGGCCTGACCTAAGCCGACGGCAGCCACGTCACTACCTCCCTGGAGTCGGTCGTGCCCCCCGACCGGCACCGGGACTTTCGGCCAATCAGCCGCGCCACTGATCGACCGAAAGTGGTGTCGTCTGGGGCAGCGTAGCCGCCCGAGAGGGTCTACGGGACGATCAATCGGGTATCTATCCCTATCGAGTTGTGACTGGTGACCCCTTCTGTCACACGATCGGCTGACAACTGGATGGGGCCGTAACGCGAGTCTCACTCACACCGACATCTAGGAGTTCCCAGTGGCGAGCAGCACAAGCCGGGACCGTGCGCAGGCACTTCTCGACCGGATCCAGCTCGCCGACGGACACAACGACCTCCCGTGGGCCCTCCGGGACTTCTTCGAAAACGAATCAAACAGTGAAAAGTCAACAGATGACGTGTACGCCACCGCGGCGCGGGTAGACCTGTCGGTCCGCCAGCCCGCGCTCCACACGGACCTGGTCCGGCTCCGCGAGGGCCGGGTGGGGTTGCAGTTCTGGTCCGTCTGGATCCCGTGCAGGCTTCCGGGCGACGGAGCCGTGACGGCGGTGCTGGAGCAGATCGAACTGGTGCACGAGTTGGCGGCCCGGTACCCGGCCGACCTCGCCATCGCCACCACGGCCGCGGAGGCCGAGGAGGCGTTCGCCAACGGCCGGATCGCGTCGCTGCTCGGGGCCGAGGGCGGGCACAGCATCAACTCGTCGATCGGCGTGCTGAGGGCACTGCGGCGGCTCGGCGTGCGGTACATGACGCTCACGCACAACGAGAACACCCCGTGGGCGGACTCGGCGACGGACGAGCCGGTGCACGGCGGCCTGACGCCGTTCGGACGGGACGTGGTGCGGGAGATGAACCGGATCGGGATGCTCGTCGACCTCTCGCACGTGGCTCCGAGCACGATGCACGACGCGCTGTCGGTCACCTCCAAGCCGCTGATCTTCAGCCACTCGTCCTGCCGCGCCGTTGCGGACCACCCGCGGAACGTGCCCGACGACGTGCTGGGGAAGCTGGCCGACAACGGCGGGGTCTGCATGGTGACGTTCGTGCCCCAGTTCGTGTCCGGCGCGTACGCGGAGTGGGACGCGCGGGCCAAGGACGCGATGGACACCGCCGGGGTCAGCCACAACGACCTGGAGGCTCGGGGGCTGTTCCTGGCGACGTGGTCCGGCGGCGGTGAGCCGCCTCGGGTGACGCTGGACGACGTCGTGACCCACGTGGAGCACGCGCGTGAGGTCGCCGGGGTCGACCACATCGGGCTGGGCGGCGACTACGACGGGGTGAAGGCGCTGCCCGAGGGCCTGGAGGACGTGTCCTGCTACCCGAACCTGTTCGGTGAACTGCTGGAGCGGGGATGGAGCGAAGAGGACTTGGGGAAGCTGGCCGGGGGGAACATCCTGCGCGTGCTGAGGGACGCGGACTGATCTTGCAAATGCGCGTGCATTAATACTGTGCAATTGACCGCGAGTCGAACGCTCGGACAAGCCGTGCGCGGGTGTTCGACTCGCGGGCGTGCGGAGGGCTACTTGCCTGCTCGTTGGCCGAACATCGTCACGCCAACGGGTGGCAGTCCCACCGCTGTTGCCATCAGGTCGTAGAAGGCGGTGGCGTGGGCTGCCAGCTCCGCGTCCTGCGCCGTCCAGGAGGCGCGCAGTTCCAGGTCGTCGGTCCGGGCCGGGCCGGAGATGTCGCCGAACCGGGCGGACGACGTCTGCGTCACGGTGCCGCCCAGCGCGATGAAGTTCGAGCCGGAGACCTCCAGCGCCTCCTTCAGCCAGGACCAGCCGACCTCCGGCAGGAGCGGGTCCGCCGCCAACTCCGGGTCCAGTTCCACGCGGACGTAGGCGACCAGGCGGAACTTGCCGTCCCACGCCTCCACGCCGTCCGGGTCGTGCAGGAGGACCAGGCGGCCGGTCGACAGCTCGTCGGACGGGCCGGTGATCTCCGCGGTCAGCGCGTACGCCCAAGGCGCAAGGCGTTGCGGCGGGCGTACTTCGGTCAGTTCCAGCTCTGGTCGGGTGTGCACCGACTTGAGCGTCGCCACCGCCCGCCGGAACAGCTCTGGCTCCGCCGCGATTCCGGTCACGCCGCCGACTGTATGCCCAAAAGCGCCGTCGTTCGCGGGCGGCACGCCGAGCGGGTGGCACCGCGCCGAAGCGCTTTCCAGAGTCGTGGGACGATGGGCGGCGATGACGAACTCCCAACTCTCCGAAGCCCCGCTGCTGGTCGCCGCGCGCGGTGGCACCCCATCCCGCACGCCGGTGTGGTTCATGCGCCAGGCAGGCCGTTCGCTGCCGGAGTACCGCAAGCTGCGCGAGGGCACCGCGATGCTCGACGCCTGCATGGACCCGGAGATGGTCTGCGAGATCACGATGCAGCCAGTCCGCAGGCACGACGTGGACGCCGCGATCCTGTTCAGCGACATCGTCGTCCCGCTGAAGGCTGCGGGCGTCGACCTCGACATCGTGCCGGGCACCGGGCCCGTGGTCGCGCACCCCGTGCGCACCGCCGCCGACGTGTCCGCGCTGCCGGAGCTGCGGGCCGAGCAGGTGCAGCCGGTCATGGACGCGGTCGGGCTGCTGCTCAAGGAACTGGGCGGCGTGCCGCTGATCGGGTTCGCGGGCGCGCCGTTCACGCTGGCGTCCTACCTCGTGGAGGGCGGTCCCAGCCGCAACCACGAGAAGACCAAGGCGCTGATGCACGGCGACCCCGAGCTGTGGCACGCGCTGCTGGGCAAGATCGCCGACCTGACCGCCGAGTTCCTGCACGCGCAGGTCGCGGCGGGCGTGTCGGCCGTGCAGCTGTTCGACTCCTGGGCGGGCGCGCTGTCCGAGCGCGACTACCGCGAGTTCGTGCTGCCGCACTCGACCCGCGTGCTGTCGTCGATCTCGGGCGTGCCGCGCATCCACTTCGGCGTGGGCACCGGCGAGCTGCTGCCCGCGATGCGCGAGGCCGGTGCGGACGTCGTCGGCGTCGACTGGCGCATCCCGCTGGACACGGCGGTGCGCAGGCTGCGCGAGGCCGCGCCCGACCTGCCCGTCCCGGTCGTCCAGGGCAACCTGGACCCCGCACTGCTGTTCGCGGGGGTGCCCGCGCTCCAGCGCGAGGTCGAGCGGATCGTCGGCGAGGGCAAGTCCGCCGCGGGCCACATCTTCAACCTCGGTCACGGCGTGCTGCCGGACACCGACCCGGAGATGATCACCAAGGCCGTCGAGCTGGTGCACGCCGCCGGATGAGACCACTCCACGTCGCGGTGATCGGGGGCGGTGTCTCCGGTCTCGCCGCGGCGCACCGGCTGCGCAAGCTGCTCGGGCCGCAGGCCGTGATCACCGTGATCGAGCAGTCGGACCGCCTCGGCGGCAAGCTGCGCACGGTGGAACTGGCCGGGCACGCCTACGACGTGGGCACCGAGGCGTTCCTGGTGCGCAGGCCCGAAGCGGCCGAGCTGATCCTGGAACTCGGCATCTCGGCGTCCGTGGTGCACCCGACCGGTGTGCCCGCGACGATCCGCGCCGGTGGGCACGCCCGGCCGATCCCCGCGCACACGCTGATGGGCGTGCCCGCGTCCGCCGAGGCGGTGCGACCGGTGCTGTCCGACGAGGGCTTCCGCCGGGTCGCGGCCGAGCCCGCACTACCGCCGATCCAGCTCGACGGCGCGGACGTCGCCGTCGGCACGCTGCTGCACGAGCGGTTCGGCCCCGAGGTCGGCGCCCGGCTGGTGGGTCCGCTGCTCGGCGGCGTCTACGCGGGCAGCCCGAAGACGTTGGGGCTGCGGGCGACCATGCCGCAGCTTGCCGCTGCACTGGACTCCGGCATCGGGTCGCTGCTCGCCGCGGCCGCCACGACGATGCCCGCGCCGCCGCAGGCCCGCGCCAAGCGCCCCCCGGTGTTCGGCACGCTGTCCGGTGGCCTGTCGGACCTGGTCGACGCGCTGGCGGCGGCCTCCGCCGTCGAGGTCCGCTTCGGCCTGCCCGTGCGGGCGCTGAGCTGGCGCGACGTCGGCTGGCGGTTGGAGATCGGCTCGGCCGCGTCGCCGGAGTACCTCGACGTCGACGGGATCGTGCTGGCCGTGCCCGCGCCGTCGGCGCGCAAGCTGCTCGCGGACGTCGCCCCCGCCGCCGCGAAGCGGTACGCGGAGATCGACGTCGCCTCGATGGCCGTGGTCGCGATGGCGCTGCCGCCGGGCACCGTGCTGCCGGAGCGGTCCGGGGTGCTGATCGCCGAGGGCGAGCGGTACCGGGACACGACCCCGTTCACCGCCAAGGCGTTCACGTTCTCCAGCCGCAAGTGGGCGCACCTGGACGACGGGCCGCTGCTGGTGCGCGGCTCGGTAGGCCGCTTCGGCCAGACCGCGCTGCTCCAGCGCTCCGACGCCGACCTGGTGAAGGTCGTGCGGGCGGACCTCGCCGAGCTGACCGGCATCACCGCCGCGCCGATCGACACCGTCGTGACCCGCTGGGGCGGCGGTCTGCCGCAGTACGGGGTCGGCCACCTCGACCTGGTGGCGGGCATCGAGCACGCCGTGGCGGAACTGCCCGGCGTCGCCGTGGCGGGCGCTTCGCTGCACGGCGTGGGGGTGCCCGCGTGCATCGCGACGGCGGACGCCGCCGCCGCACGTGTCGCCGCCCACCTCCTCGGCCGCATCCGACGGTGAGAAGATAGGTCCATGGCCCGCCTGGACTACACCGAACTCAACGACACCATCCGCTACACCATGTGGTCGGTGTTCCGCGTCGAACCAGGTCGTCTCCCCGACGACCGCGGCTCCGCGGCCACCGAGGCGCAGAACTACCTGGACGCCCTGGAGGGCAAGGGGGTGGTGGTGCGCGGCGTGTACGACGTCGCGGGCCTGCGCGCCGACGCCGACTACATGATCTGGTGGCACGCCGAGGAGATCGAACAGGTCCAGGCCGCCTACCAGGGCTTCCGCCGCACCGCGGTGGGCCGGGTGTCCACGCCGGTGTGGAGCCAGGTCGCGCTGCACCGCCCGGCCGAGTTCAACCGCAGCCACATCCCGGCGTTCCTGGCCGGTGAAGAGGCCCGCAAGTACGTCTGCGTGTACCCGTTCGTGCGCTCCTACGAGTGGTACCTGCTGCCCGAGGCCGACCGGCGCAAGATGCTCGCCGACCACGGCAAGGAAGCTCGGGACTACCCGGACGTGCGCGCCAACACGGTGTCCTCGTTCGCGCTCGGCGACTACGAGTGGATGCTGGCGTTCGAGGCGGACGAGCTGCACCGCATCGTCGACCTCATGCGGCACCTGCGCGGCACCGAGGCGCGGCTGCACGTGCGCGAGGAGGTCCCGTTCTACACCGGGACCCGCGTCCCCGCCTCCGAACTGGTCATCAACCTGCCGTGACCGACCGGGCCCGTGGCACTAGTGCGGTGACCACAATCCTCACCGTGTTTCGCGCGGCCCAGGTGGACCCCTCGCGGCACCGCCCCCACGCCCCCGTACTACCAGTACGAGGACGTGGGGGCGATACCGCGATGAATCGCCCTGAACGGCACGAAACCCGGCAAGGGTTAGCGGCCACAGCACTATCTGCGCCACGGGCCCGTCCGGCTACTTCCCGGCGATCTTGTAGGCGCGGATCACCGTCGTCTCGGCGGTGTTGCCCAAGCTGTCGGTGGCCTTGGCCCGCAGCGACGCGAAGCCCGCCTTGCCGTTCAGCACGAGCGCCGAGTCACCGACGACCGGGACCCTCTTCCACGTCGCGCCGTCGTCGAACGACGCCTCGACGGTGAACCGCCGGACCTTGCCGTTGTCGGCGCCGGGGTTCTGCTGCACCACGATCGGCACCCGCAGGAGCCGCCCGGCCGGTGCGGCGTTGGCGTCGTCCAGCGCGGGTTGGAAGCGCAGCACGGACAGCGGCAGCTGCTTCTCCGTCGTGCCGCCGTCGCCCTTCGACCGGAACGTCCACGCCGCGCTGACCTTCGTGCTCACGTCCGAGACCCCGGCGCGCGTCGCCTCGGTCTCCAACCGGTACGAGCCCGCTTCCGCGGGCACGGTGAACCGCCCCGAACCCGGCGTGGCCGCCTCGCCGATCTTCACACCGTCGCGGAACAGCGTGGTGCGGGCCGAGGTCGTCGCCGACGACCCCTGGTTGCCCGCGCCATCGCCGAACATCGGCACGAAGGTGGTGAGCTCGTTGCCGAGCCGCCTCAGCGAGTAGCCGTACTGGCTGACGGACGGGCCGAACACGGCGGTGTTGAGCGTTTCGTGGTAGGTCCTGCCCGGCCGGTAGCTCCGGGGAGCCGAGGTCTGGCTGGCCTCGAACACCCTGCTCGGGCCGGAGCCCATCGTCTGGTCGAAGATCGAGGACCAGCGGACGTTCTCGCCCGCGAGGTAGTCGACCGAGTTGCCCGGCGCGGGCTGGTCGAACAGCCAGGTCCCGCCGGTCCCGGTCGGGTCGACCCCCATGAAGCCGTGGTAGTTGTGCCTGCCCTCCGGCGTGGGGCCGTACCGGGTCCGGACCTCGGCGAAGGCGCGCTTGGCCGGTGCGTAGACGTACCCGGTGGGCATCTTCCCGGTGAAGACGGAGGTGATGCGGTAGGCGACGGGTGTGTCACCGACGGGCGCCGCCCGCCAGTCGGTGCCGATGCTCGCGGTGAACTCGTCGCCGAGCACCGGCCCGAGGTGAGCCGTGGAGATGCCCTTGAACTCGCCGAGGAACGAGCCGAACGAGGTGATCCCACCCTTGCCGTACCGCAGGCTGCTGCTGAGCGAGCTGCCGATCGCCTCCGCCTTCGGGTCGGGGACGGACAGCGAGATCGGCTTGGCGAGCCGGGCGTCGACGGCGACCGCGGTGTCCCCGGCCACCTCCAGCTTCGGCTGGGGCATGCTCGCGTACCGCTCGCCGGTCGCGACGGAGTTGTCCGCGAAGTACCGGCCGTTGGGCACCTTGATCGACACCTTGCCGTCCTTCGGCTCCAGGAAGGAGGCCCGGCCGGAGTCGAGGCCGAGCAGGAACGTGAACCCGCTCTTCGCGGGCGCGCCGTCCGCGTCGGTGTAGGTGATGGTCAGCGTGTGGGTCTCGACCTCGCGGACGGTGCCCACCGGCGTGCGGACCGTGGTCGTTCCGGAACTCGCGACCACCGAACCGGAGTAGCCGCCGTCGAGCGTGCCGATCCGGGTGTCGGCGGTGACGGAGACCTTCGCCTCGCCACCCGCCGGGACGGTGACCTGGGCCGGGGTGACCGAGAGCAGACCCGCGGGCGCGGGCTTCCCGTCCGGTCCGGTCGCGTCGAGCGCCACGGCCAGCGTCACGGGCGCCGTGCCCGCGTTGCGGTAGGTGATGTCCTTGGTGACCGGCTGGTCGTCCTCGTGCGGCCACTCCTGGGCACCCAGGCCGACGCTGACGGGTTCGGACGTCACGGTCTGGGTGATCGCCCTGGTCAGGTCGACCCGGCCTGCGCCCTGGTCGTACGCGGTCAGGCCCGCGGTCGGCTTCGCCGACGCGACCAGCGCCGCCTTGACCTGCGCGCCGGTCCAGTCCGGGTGCTGCTGCACGAGCAGTGCCGCGGCACCCGCGACGTGCGGGGTCGCCATCGACGTGCCGGACATCGCCACGTGGCCGTCGTCGACGGGGTCGCCGATCTGGCCGGTGGACGACTTCGCGGCCACGATGTCCACGCCCGGCGCGGTGACGTCGGGCTTGACCGCGCCGTCGCCGGTGCGGGGTCCGCGGCTGGAGAACGGCGCGATCTTGTCGTCGCGGTCGACGGCGCCCACGGTCAGCGCGGCGTCGGCGCTGCCGGGGGAGCCGATCGTCTCGGTGTCGCCGGAGTTGCCCGCCGCGATCACGAACAGCGTGCCGTACTGGGCGGAAAGGGTGTTGACGGCCGCTTCGAGCGGGTCGATCTCGGGGGTGTCGCCACCGCCGAGGCTCAGGTTGACCACGTCGGCGCCCTGTTCGGCCGCCCACGCCATGCCGTCGAGGATCCACGACTCGGCGCACCCGTTGATCACGCACACCTTGCCGTCGAGGATCTTCGAGTCCGGCGCGACACCGCGGTACTTCGCCCCGGCGCTGGCGATCGTGGCCGCGACGTGCGTGCCGTGGCCGACCTCGTCGGCGTTGTCCGGGGCGTCGGTGAAGTTCTTCTCCGCCAGCTCACGGCCCGCGAGGTCCGGGTGGGCGGCGTCCACGCCGGTGTCCAGGACGGCGACCTTCACGCCCGTCCCGGTGTAGCCCGCGCGCCACGCGTCCGGCGCGCCGATCTGCGGCACGCTGTGGTCCAGGGTCGGCTGCCGCAGGCCGTCCAGCCAGATCCGCTGGTAGGCGTCCGGTGCGGCGGCCAGCGAGTGCCACGAGTCGGTGGCCGTCGCCTTCGCCGTCCTGGCCGCGAACGAGCCGACGGTCGGCAGGTCGGCGGTCTTGGCGAGTCCGGCGACGGTCCGGCCCGGCGCGGGCGTGACGATCAGCGGCAGGGTGTCGCGGTGGGCGTCGTCGTAACGCGCGGCGATCAGCCCTGTGACGTCGAACAGCCGCCGGTCCAGCTTCCCGGACGCCAGCAGCGACTTGGCGTCGCCGGGGACCACGTACGCGTGGCCACCGGTGGTGAACGTCGAGAAGACGATCTTCCTCCGGTCGGGGCCGGGGACGACCGAGCGGACCGCGTCACCGTCGACCACCACCCGGTCACCGGTGATCAGCGTGACGGAGCCGGAGGCGTCCGTGCCGGTGTGGTCGGCGGTTCCCGGTGCGGCGGGTGTTGCGTCCGCTGAGCCGGTGACCAGTCCGAATGCGAGCACGGTCGCGCCGACGAGCGCGCCGTGCCGTCGTGTGGTTCGCAACTGCTACCTCCCCCTGAGGCGGTGCGCGCCCCAGGTGGGCGCGCTGCCGGGAGGTGCCGATCGATCGGCGGCAGCGGTGCACCGAACGTGACGAGATCCCCCCGGAGCCTGCGAACCTATCGGGGACGAAAGGAGTTGGCTTCCGCCCAACGAGGGAAGGTGTGGCCCAACTTGCGACCACGCTGCGTGACTAGGCGCGTTCGGTGACCGCACCCGCCGCGGAGACCTCAAGACCCGTTTGGGGACCGCCCTCGCCGCACTTCGGACCGTTGGGATAGGTCAACTTCGGCGTGGCGGTCACGGTCTCGTCCAGCAGCACGGCGCCCGCCGCGTCCGTCAGCGCCACCTTCACCGAGACGGGTTTCGCGGGCAGGTCGGTGACGTTCGCGAAGCCGGTCAGCCCACCCGACGGCACCGACGACACCCCGCAGGAGTCGTCGGGGCCGGTACCGGTGCACGTCTGCGGGCCGTTGGTCGTCGCGGGTCGCAACACCACGGCGGGCGTCACGCACCGGCCGTCCCAGCAGACCTCCAGCGTCGCCCCGGCCACGGCGGGCAGGTCGACGTCCAGCCCGATGCCGACCGGTGTGCCGATGAGCGTGCAGGCCTCCGGCTCCGCGGAGCACGAGCACAGTGCGAGCAGGCAGGCGAGCGCGACGATGACCCTCATGCGTACCGGACGGAAGTCGGGGCCGATCAGGTTGCTTCCCTGCAGACCACTGCGCGAGCCGTGCAGGTCACCATTTTTCCGGTCTCGGGCGACGAAGTCTCCCGAGACCGAACCGCCGACTCTTGGCGGCCGAGCCGTCGTCTCCGGAGGTGTGGCCATTGTCGCCAGCCCATGCCGCAAAGCACGTTGCATCTTCCCGTGCTCGGCTGCCCGAGGTTCTCGGGTTGGCGATGGCGTACTCGTCGAACAGCGGGCGGAAGCGGTCGCCCAGCTCGTCGACCACCTCAGGGGTCAGCATCGCCACGATGCCGCGCCGCTTGGCCAGCAGCGACCTCGCCTCGACGCGCAGCAGCCGCTCGTCGAAGCCCGCGGGGGACGGCCCGCCTGCCAGCAGCGCGGCCAGCAGTTCCGACTGCACCTCGGCGAGCCGCTCCCGCGCCCCCTCGCTCACGCGTGCCTCGCCAGCACCGCGCGGATCGCGGCCATCTCGCTCGCCAGCTCGGTGTCGGACGGGTAGTTGTCGTCGCGCTCCAGCAGGACCCCCGGCGGGTCCACCCTGGACCGCAGTTCTCCCAGCAGCTCCAGCACTTCCGGCCGCACCGCGTGGGCGTGGGTGTCGTGGTAGACGCCGTCGTTCTCCACGCCGCCTGCCACGTGCACGTACGCCAGGCGCTCCAACGGGATCTCGTCCAGGAACCGGTTCGGGTCCGTGCCGAGGTTGCGGGCGTTCGCGTGCAGGTTCGCCACGTCGATGAGCAGCCAGCAGTCCGTGCGCTCGCACAGCTCCGCGAGGAACTGGCCCTCGGTCAGCTCGCCGTCCGGCCACTCCAGCAGTGCGGCGATGTTCTCCAGCGCGAGCGGCACCGGCAGGTTCGCCTGCGCCGTCTTCACGTTGGCCACCAGCACGTCCAGCGCGTCACGGGTGCGCGGCACCGGCATCAGGTGACCGGAGTCGAGTCCGCCCGCGCGGACGAAGCACACGTGGTCGCTCACCAGCGGAGCGCCCAGCGCCTCGGCGACCGCGCCCAGGTGCTCGACCCGGTGCACGTCCACGGGGTCCGCGCTGCCCAGCGACAGCGACACCGCGTGCGGCAGCACCGGCACACCCCGTTCGCGCAGCAGCAGGATCGACTCCGGCAGGTGCTCGACGTGCAGGTTCTCCGCGACCACCTCGACGAAGTCGACGCCGGGCAGCCGTTCCACGGTCAGGTCGATCTCGGCCCGCCAGCCGATGCCGACGCCGAGCCGGTCGATGACGCCCATCAGTCCCCTCCTCCGCCACCGCAGGATGATCCGCCACCGCACGACGATCCGCTGCCGCACGACGAGGATCCGCTGTCGCTGCCGGAACCGCAGCTGCTGCCGCTGCTCGACCCGCACCCGCTGTTGTCGGCCCCGCAACTGCTGCTCGAACAGCTGGAGCAGCTGCTGCAACTGCCGGCATAGGTGGTGTCGCCGGAGGTGTTGGCAGGCTTGCGCTTGCGCAGCGTCGCGCCCGCGCTCGGCACGATGCCCAGCATCTCCCACACGTAGTACATGCGCGGGAACTTCCCGATCCGGCCGGTCAGGCCGTGCTGCGCCACGATGCCCATGCGGTCGCTGGACATCACGGTGATCATGCGGACCTCGCGGCGGCCCGCCCGGCGCACCGGGCGACTCATCCGGCCCGCGAACCAGCGGACAGCGAGCGCGAGCAGGAGCAGCCCGATCCCGATGCCGACGTTCACGTGGAACACGGCGACGGAGACCATGGCGGCGAGGACGGCGACGAGCGTGAACCCCCGGATCGTGCCGCACAGCTTGCGGCGGCCGGGGGAGACCAGCAGGCCCCGGTCGACCAGGTGCTGCCGCAGCGCCTCCAGCGCCGAGCTGGTGGCCGTCGCCTTGATCAGGTCGCCGAGCATCCGGCCGGTGCGAGCCGCGCCCAGCGCGTACGCCTCCAGCGGCGTCGCGGCGCCGTACGAGGTCGTGGCCACCGCGCTCACCACGCCTTCGCGGGAGATCCGCAGCAACCCCGCCTCCAGCAGCCGGACGACCGCGACCTCCGCGGCGCGGCCCGGCCCGCCGGACAGGAAGCCGAACTCTTCGACCGAAATGCCAGGTCTGCCCGATATCGTGGTCCCGGAAGTCATGCCAGCCGCCTCTCACACCAAGCCGATGGCCATCCGACTCCGCGGCGGGCCTGTTCGTTCCGCGTAGAGAGCCAAGGCCACCACGGTGACGTCAAGTCACCCGTGATGGCCTTGGCACCCCCCTTCCCCCGGCTAGCTGCTACCCCCGCCGCAGCCGCCGCCCCCGCCACAACTGCTTCCACTGCTACTGCTGCCGCAGCTGCTCCCGCTCGAACTCGAGCAACTGCTGCCGCTGGAACTCGAGCAGCTGCTGCCGCTGCCGGTCCAGACGTACCCGCCACCGCTGCTCGCGCCCGAACTGCTCGAGCTGTACGTCTGCGCCACCAGCGCCGTGCGCAGCGTCAGGTCGGGGTGCGCCGAGAGGCCGCCGAGAGCGACGAGCCCCACAGCCCCGCCGACGGCCGGTTCCACGTCCTGCGGCCTGCCACCCGAACGGGCGTCCTCCAGCGCGCGGTCCCCCTTGGCCGTGCGCCGGATCGAGCCGGAACGGACGAGCAGCGCGACCAGTGCGCCGGTGACGACCAGTTGGAGCGTCAGCCAGCCGATGGGCGCGCCGATCGCGATCCCGTTGACCCAGCGGATGACCCCGATCGCGAACAGCACCACCATCGGCAGGACCCCCACCCGCAGGGTGCGTTTCGCCATGGCGGGCTCGATGAGCATCCCCAGCTCACCGAGCCGGGTCGCGATCGCCTGCACCGACTGGTGCTGCGCCACGGTCGCCATCATCAGGTTGAGCGTGCGGCGGCTGTAGCGGCCCGCGTCCTCCACCACCGCGCGGTCCACCGCGTTGACGACCTTGGGCTTGCCGATGAGACCCACCGTGCCGCGGCGCGTGGAGCGCAGCGCCTCGGCCTCGATCAGCCGGGTGATGGACGCCTCCACCACCCGGCGTGGACCGCCTGCGAGGTACGCCAGCTCGTCGATGTCCACCACGCGAGCGGGCTCGCTTCCCCCGCTCGCCCGCATCTGGATCCGGAGAGCGATCGCGAACAGCACTGAGACGCCGAGCGCGATCCAGTAGATCTTCAAGAATTCCGGGCCCGAAAGCCCCCAAGGTTGCTCCACGGTCCACCCCCTGCCGCTCTTGGCGAAACACACCGCCAATCGAGATGCAAGCGTGTGCTCTGGAACACACGCCGACAAGGGGCTTGAGCGAAATTTAGGGTGTTGTTGGGGATTGCTTAGGAGGACGACGACCCGTCGACTCCGCCGGACCCCTCGCCGTCAGTTCCCTTGCGCAAGAACATGCTTCCTCCCAGGTCGGAGACCGATCCGGATGACGTCACCCGATGGCGCCATCCGGGGCAACACCTCTAGTCTGCTGCACCGGGCGCCGAATGTCGCCTGTCGCGTTGGGTGCCCGAACGACTCCGGAGTGGTGCCATTCCGCATTAGGGCGCGGATTCGTCCACCAATCGCAAGCTGATGCTGTTGATGCAGTAGCGCTGATCGGTCGGGGTCTCGTAACCCTCGCCCTCGAAAACGTGACCGAGGTGGCTGTGGCAGTTCGCGCAGAGCACTTCCGTGCGCACCATGCCCATCGCGCGGTCCTCGCGGAGGATCACGCGGTCCGCGGCGAGCGGCGAGAAGAACGACGGCCACCCGCAGTGCGAGTCGAACTTGGTCTCGCTGCGGAACAGCTCGGTGCCGCACGCGCGGCACTCGTACACCCCGACCTTCTTCGTGTCGGTGTACTCACCGACCCACGCGGGCTCGGTGCCGCCCTGGCGGAGCACCTGGTACTCGCTCGGGGTCAGGCTCTCCCGCCACTCCTGCTCCGAGCGGACGACCTTCGGCGTGGCGCCGACAACAGGTTCCATGCCTCCACGCTAATGCGATTCGTGGGCCAGGGTGGGTTGTGGGTGTCTTACGGAACAGCGGAGGCTCAGCCGAACAGGACGCTGATGATCTCGCCGAGGCCGAACCACACGCTGATGAGCACGCCGAACAGGATCAGCCCGACCACCAGAACCGCCAGGAAGCGCTGTTCGCCACTGGCGCGGTTCGCCGAGTCGGCGAAGTCCGCGACGCCGTCGAGGTAGCCCTCGACGGTGTAACCAGGGCGTTCCCGCTCCATCCGGTCCAGGTGCTCCGCGAAGGCCTTCGCCTCGGGATCAGCCGGATCGAGCCCGATGAGGTCGTCGGAGAACCGCTTCGCCGGTCCTTCGTCTGGTCTTTCCGCGCCTGGAAAGGTGGCCATGACTTCGAGAATAGAGGTTCTTCAGCCCGCCATGGCCAAAGCCGGGCGCACCGCTCCGACCGGACGACCGTGCCCCAGCACCGGCACGGTCGCCAGCGAGGTCAGCGCGCCCACGTCGACACCGAGCAGCCGCAGCGCCTCGACGATGACCACGGCCCGCGCCCGGCTGGACCCGTCAGCGATCTTCAACGCCACCGCGGACCCGTCCGGCAGACCGATCGCGTACACGCCCTCGGCCCCGTCCTTCGCCAGTGCGCCGGGCAGCGCGCGCATCAGTTCGGTGACATCGCGCCCCGTGCCGCCGACCCACTCCGGGTAGCGGTTCATGGCGGAGGCGATCTTGTGCTCCAGCGTGCCGACCGGCGCGCCCGCGAGCGCACCGAACGTCCTGGCCAGCCCGTTCAGGCTGATCCCGAACAGCGGCGCCCCACAGCCGTCGACACCGACCGCGCCGACCGGCTCGTCTGCCAGTTCCTCAAGCGTCCGCCGCACGGCCACCTGGAGGGGGTGGGTCGGAGCGAGGTAGTCGTCGGTAGACCAGCCGTTGAGCACGCAGGTAAGTAGCATCGCGGCGTGCTTGCCCGAGCAGTTCATGTACTGCGGCGCCTTGCCCCGGCCGGCGATGAGGTGAGCGGCCAGCGCGTCTTCCCCTATCGGCAGGTCAGGGATGCACTGGAGCGCGCTGAAGTCCAACCCGGCCCGCGCCAGGATCCGCCGCGTCCCGTCGACGTGGAAGCCCTCGCCGGAGTGACTGGCACAGGCCAGCGCCAGCAGCTCGTCTTCAAGATCCAACCCGTTGCGCAGCATCGCCAGCCCCTGCACCGGCTTGTTGGACGACCGGGGAAACGCCACCCGCTCCGGCCGCCCCTTCGCCAGAACTTCGCGGCCGGTCGCATCGAGAGCGACAATCGACCCGTGGTGCACGGACTCCAGGAACTCGCCACGCCAGACCTCGGCCACGACCTCGTGCACCATGCGTCCTCCTTTACACTGCCAACTGTCGACAGTTAACAACATGGCTCCTCGTAACGCCAGCTTGGGAGACGAACGTGACACCGCCCCTCCACCTGAGCCTCGCCGGCCAGACGGTCGACGTGCTGCGCGAACTGGTGCTGACGGGCGAAATCCCACCGGGCGAACGGGTGAACGAGGTAGAAGTGGCCCAACGCCTGGGAATCAGCAGGGGCCCACTGCGAGAAGCGATCCGACACCTGTCCAGCGAAGGCTTGCTCGTGCTGGTGCCCAACAAGGGCGCCCACGTCCCCGTAGCCGACGCCGACGAGGTACGCGCCCTGTTCGAACTCCGGTCAGCACTCGAATGCGCCGCAGCCGACCTGGCAGCCAGCCGCCGGACGGATGAGGACGTGGAACGCCTACGCGAGGTCTGCGCCCTGTCGCGGCGGGACTACCACGCCGGGGTGAAATTCCCCTACCGGCTGGACCTGGCGTTCCACCAGACCTTGCTGGACGCGGCCCGCAGCCCTCGGATCGCCGAGCAGGTGCGGTTGGTCCAACAGCGGGTGGTGCTGCTGCGAAGCGTCCTGGAGGACGACCCGCCACACCAGCACGCGTCGCTGGACGACCACGACGCGCTGGTCGAGGCTGTCGAGGCGGGGGATGGGCACCAGGCTGGCCGGATCATGCGTCGCCATTTGTCGCGGGTGATGGCGCAGATGGTGGGGAGTTTCGAGGAGTAGGCCCCGGGTTGGTGGCTGCGGCTGCCGTCGTGCCTCTGTGGGTGGCTGCGGCTGCCAGCGTGCTGTGGCCGATGTGACTTGGGGACCCCTCATTTGACCCTTTATCGGGCTACAAAGGGCAGGTCGTAGAGCCTGCCCGATCGACAAGTGTAAGGGTCAAATCCCCAAGTAAAATCGGCCACGTTCCATAGTCCCTGGCTCGCTTTTTGCGGTCACGCGGCCAGCTGAACTGCGGTTTTGCCTTCACTCTTGGGGTTTGAAGATTATGCATCACCTTCTTCACCGATTCGTGTCATCGAATCGATCTTGCATTGTCGGTAGAATTACATGTATGAGCGACAATGAGATTCGTGAGCTTGAACAAATCGCGTTGGAATGCCATCGGGGCATCAATTCCCTGCATGCCCGACTCCTGCGCGCGATCGCCGGCATCGCAGCCCGCTCCGACGGCCGCTCCCGGTCGGAGTCGGTGGCGCTGCTGCTGACCTGGTCGTCGATCTGGGCCGCCGATCAAGTCGCCCTGGCCAAGGGGTGGTGGAACGACTGCCCGCGTCGTTGGCGGCGATGGAACGCGGGGAGATCGACCTGTACAAGGTGCGGACCGTGCACGAGCTGACCATGAACCTGACACCAGAATTGGCCCGGGAAGTGGAGGACCGGGTGCTGGAGAAGGCCGCCGAGCAGACCGGGGCGCAGATGCGGCAACGAGCCCGGCGGATCGTGCTGCGGGTCGACCCCACCGGAGCACGAGACCGGGCAGCCCAGGCGAAAGCAGCGCGGTGCGCGGGATTCCAGCCCGAGGACGACGGGATGGCCAAGGTCTACGCGGTCGTCCCGGCCGAGAAAGCCGTGGCGATCGCGCTGCGGGTGGACAAGATCGCCCGCCAATCCAAGACCCCGGATGATCCGCGCACGATGGATCAGCGCCGGGCCGATGTGGTGTGCGATCTGCTGCTGGGCAAGCCGAGCAACGTCCAGGTGCAGTTGCAGGTGACCGTGCCAGTGCCGACGGTGATGGGATTGGACGATCAGCCCGGCGAACTGGCCGGCTACGGCCCGCTCGATGCCACCACAGCCCGTGCACTCGCGGGTGATGCGACGTGGCGGCGGCTGCTCACCGACGAGCGCGGCACCCTGGTGGAGGTCGGCCGCCGCACCTACCGGCCCCCGGCGGCGCTCCGCGACTTCGTCCAGGCCCGCGACAGGACCTGCGTGTTCCCCGGATGCTCGGTGCCCGCGCACCGTGCCGATCTCGACCACACCACCGCCTTCCCGACCGGCCCGACCGAGGCGGCCAACCTGGGAGTGATGTGCCGGACGCATCACCAGCTCAAGCAGGATCCCCACTGGGCCGTGGCCCAGCCGACTCCCGGAACGTTCGTGTGGACCAGCCCCAGCAACCGCACCTACACCCGCCAGCCGGTCGCGGCTTGACGCGCCGAACGCATCACCTGCACCGCCCCCCTGCCTCCGCAGTCCCGATCCAAGCCGACAAAGGGCATTGGGATAATGGCGCGAGCGGGGCGGCGGTGGGACCACCTCAAGCCCCTTGTGGAAGTCCTGCGGCTGCGACTTCCAGCGTGCTGTGGCCGATGTGACGCAATGTCGGCAGGTCAAGCATCGAGGTTGATCTTTGACGCTGTGCCTGCGCAGACCACTGCCCTACCGTCATCAATCACCACGTTCTGGCCAACGGACGTGCGAAACCTGACCTCCCCGTCCTCGCGCCAGACGCTGACCGCCAGCTCGTCACCAGGAAACACGGGGCTGGTAAAGCGCGCGCGCACCGCCAACACGCCAAGACGCTCAGCCAACAACCTGGCAGTAATGCCAAAGGTGGCCAATCCGTGCAAAATCGGCCGAGGATAGCCCGCACGTTCGGCGAATTCCCGGTCCCAATGCAGCGGGTTCTCATCCCCGGTCCGCCGATAAAGATCCGCCTGATCAACAGAAGTACGGAACCGCATCTCCACATCCGCCACCCGCTCAGGCATCAGCACACGAGTCGTACCGCCACGCGGACCGCCAAACCCCCCCCGCCCCCCGCACAAACAGCGACGCTCGCGTACTGAACGAGGCATCCCCAGTCACCCGCCACTCCCGCACGACCAACGCCCCGGACCCCTTGTCGAACACCCCGACAACCGTCCGAGTCACCTCAACCGTGCCGGACAGAGGCAGGGAGCGAGGCAGCACCAGGGACTGCTCAGCATGCAACACCCTGGTCAGATCAGCATCCACCTCCACCTGCGGCCCACCGAACTGTGCGACCGCGATGGCGAAACCGGGCTGCATCCCAGTCCCGCCCACCGCGGCCGCGTAGCGCTCGACGTCGTCCTCGGTCCAGGACCGGACGACCGTGCTCACCCCAAGGACCCGCTGACCTTGGCGTGGCCCTTGAGCAGGTTGCGGGCGATCGTGCGCCGCTGGATCTCGTCGGTGCCCTCGTAGATGCGCAGCAGCCGCAACTCCCGGTACCAGCGCTCGATCGGCAGCTCACGGGTGTAGCCCATGCCGCCGTGGATCTGCAGCACACGGTCCACGATCTCGTTCGCCTTCACACCGCCGTACAGCTTCGCCATCGACTGTGCCTGGCGGGAGTCCTGGCCCTGGTCGACCAGCCACGCGGCGTGCAGGACGAGCCAGCGCAGCGCCTCGATCTCGACGGCGGAGTCGGCGATCATCCACTGGATGGCCTGGTACTCGGCGATGGGCTGGCCGAACGTGACGCGGGTGTTGGCCTGCTCGATGGCCATCTCCACCAGGCGTTCCACCGAGCCGATGGCCCGCGCGGGCAGCATGTACCGGCCGGCGCCGATCCACTGCATCGCCAGGGTGAAGCCGTGGCCGACCTCGCCGAGCACGTTCTCCTCCGGCACGCGCACGTTGTCGAACACGAGTGCCGCCGGACCCCACTGGCCCATGGTCGGGATGGGTTCGGACTTCCAGCCCATCTCGCGGTCGACCAGGAAGCAGGTGACGCCGCCGTTGGCGCCCTTCTCCTTGTCCGTCACGGCGAAGACCATCACGAAGTCGGCCTCGTTGCCGCCGGTGATGAACGTCTTCTCACCGTTGATCACCCACTCCGAGCCCTCCTTGCGCGCGGAGGTGCGGATCGCCTTGGCGTCCGACCCGGCGCCGGGCTCGGTGATCGCGAAGCACGACTTGCGCTCGCCGGAGATCGTCGGGAGCAGGTAGCGCTGCTTCTGCTCCTCGTTGCCGTGGAAGAGGATGTTGTCCGCGTAGCCGCCGAAGCGGAACTGCACGAACGAGCGGCCCAGTTCGGCCTCGATCAGCGCCGTCATCACCGCGCCGAGGCCCATGCCGCCGTACTCCGTCGGCGTCAGCAGGCCCCAGAAGCCCGCCTTCTTCGCCTTCTGCTGCAACGCCGCCAGTTCCTCGGCCGGCAGGCCGGGCTGGTTGGCGCGCTCGCGGCGGAGCACTTCCGGCTCCAGCGGGATGATCTCCTTGCGCACGAACGTGCGCACCCAGTCCCTGATCTCCTTCTGCTCCTCGTCGAGCGTGAAGTCCATGGTTCTCCCCGTTTCAGAATGCGTTGACGCCGGTCAGGGCGCGGCCGATGAGCAGTTTCTGGATCTGGCTGGTGCCTTCGTAGAGGGTGGTCACCCTCGTGTCCCGCAAGTACTTCCCGACCGGGTACTCGTCGATGTAGCCGTACCCGCCGAAAACCTGGATGGCGTTGTTGGCGACCCGCACGGCCGCCTCGCTGGCGTAGAGCTTCGCCATGGACGCCTCGGTGCGGAACGGCTCGCCGCGGTCGGCGAGGTCCGCGACCCGCCACGTGAGCAGCCGGGCGGCGTCGGTCTCGACGGCCATGTCCGCCAGCAGTTCCTGCACGAGCTGGAACCCGGCGATCGGCTTGCCGAACTGCTCGCGCTCCTTGGCGTAGCGCAGGCTCGCCTCCAGCGCGCCGCGCGCGGCCCCGACGCAGCCCGCCGCGACGGACATCCGGCCGCGGTCCAGCGCCGCCATCGCCAGCTTGAACCCCGCGCCCTCGTCGCCGATCCGAGCGCTGTCCGGCACGCGCACGCGGTCGAGCGCGAGTTCGGCCGTCGCCTGGCCGCGCATCCCGAGCTTGCCGTGGATCTCGGTGGCTTTGAAGCCGTCCGAGTCGGTCGGCACCAGGAACGCGGTGATGCCCTTCGGGCCCGGTCCGCCGGTGCGGGCGAAGATCATCGCGACGTCGGCCCAGGTGCCGTTGGTGATGAACACCTTGCTGCCGGTGAGCAGCCAGTCGTCGCCGTCGCGCTCGGCACGGGTCACGAGCGAGCCCGCGTCCGATCCGGTGCCGGGCTCGGTGAGCCCGAAGCAGCCGAGCTGCATGCCCGCGCACAGACCGGGCAGCCACCGCCGCTTCTGCTCTTCGGTGCCGTGCTTGAAGATCGTCTTGCCGACCAGGCCGAGCGACACCGAGATGATGCCGCGCACGGCCGAGTCGCCGCGCGCGATCTCCTCCAGCACCAGGCAGTACGCCAGGTTGTCGCCACCGGACCCGCCGTACTCCTCGTCGATGCCCAGACCGAGGAACCCGACCTCGCCCAGTCGGGGCACGAGCGCGCGGTCGATGGCCTCATCGCGGTCCCACTGCTGGGCGAACGGGACGATCCGTTCCTCGGTGAAGCGGTGGGCCAGCTCCTTGAGCTGCTGGTGTTCGTTGGACAGGCGTAGATCCACGCGCCACGACCTCCTAAACCGAACGGCGTTAGGTATAACGTAGGCGCGTCGGAGAACCCAGTGCAAGGGGTCGAAATGCCTCGACCGAGCATCCCCATCCTGAGCGGGGCCCGCATCCGGGAGGTCGCGCTCGACATCATCGACCGCGACGGCCTCGACGGCCTGTCGATGCGCAAGCTCGCGGCCGAACTGGGTGTGCGCGCGCCGTCGCTGTACGGGCACGTGGCGACCAAGGACGACCTGCTGCACGAGGTCGCCAGCGAGGTGCTGGAGCAGGTCGACGTGTCCGGCTTCGAGGCCGGTGACTGGCGGCGCGGGCTCGTCGAGAGCGCTCGGTCGTACCGGGCCGCGCTGTCGCGGCACCCGAACGTCGTGCCGTTCCTCGCCTACGGGCCCGCCGGTCGCGGCGCCTCGCTGCGCAGGCTCGACGTCATGCACGGCGCGCTGGTCGACGCGGGCTGGCCGCGGCGGCACGCGACGATGATCGCGGCATCGCTGATGTACCTGGTGTTCGGCGCCGCGCTCAGCACGTTCTCCAGCGGTTTCTCCACCGACGCGTCGGTCTACCAGGGGCGCTACCCGCACCTGGACAAGGCGCACCTGCTGCCGCCCGTCGCGGAGGAACTCGACCGGGACAGCTTCGAACTCGCGCTCGGCGCGTTCGTGGATGGCCTGGAGCTACTTCGCGTGACCTCGAACTTCCAGGTGCGCGAGTAGCTCCTCGGTCGCTTTGGCGATGGCGTCCACGGCCCGGTTGAACGCCTCGGCGTTGTGCGCGGCGGGCGTCCGGAAACCGGACACCTTCCGCACGTACTGGAGGGCGGCGGCGCGCATGTCGCCCTCCGTCACCTCGTCCTCGAACGGCGGGCGGAGGGTCTTGATGCTTCGGCACATGCCGCCATTGTCGTTTACGCTGCCCGTCGTGGCCCAGAAGGCGTTGGAGCTGACCGTTCCCGGACCCCACGGCGACCGCGCCGTGCGGCTGTCCAACCCGGACAAGGTGTACTTCCCCGGGCGCGGCATCACCAAGCGCCAGGTCGTGGAGTACTACCTCGCCGTCGCTGAGCCGCTGCTGGGCGTGCTGCGCGACCGGCCGACGACGTTGAAGCGGTACGTCGACGGCGTCACCGGCGAGGCGTTCTACCAGAAGCGCCTGCCGAAGAACGCCCCTTCGTTCGTGGAGACGGCCACCATCAAGTTCCCCTCCGGCCGCCCGGCCGACGAGGTGTGCCCCACCGAGCCTGCCGTCATCGCCTGGGCCGCCAACCTCGGCACGTTCGACTTCCACCCGTGGCCGGTCCGCAGGCCGCTGGTCGACCACCCCGACGAGTTGCGCGTCGACCTCGACCCCCAGCCCGGCACCGACTTCCGCGACGCCGCACGGGTCGCGGACGTGCTGCACGAGGTGCTGACCGAACTGGGCATGACCGGCTACCCGAAGACGTCCGGCGGCCGCGGCATCCACGTCGCCGTCCGCATCCGCCCGGAGTGGGACTTCATCGAGGTCCGCCACGCCGTCATCGCACTGGCCCGCGAAGTGGAACGGCGGATGCCCACCCAGGCCACCACCTCGTGGTGGAAGGAGGAGCGCGGCGAGAAGGTCTTCATCGACTTCAACCAGGCCGCCAGGGACCGCACCATCGCGTCCGCCTGGTCCGTCCGGGGAACCCCGCGCGCCACCGTGTCCACACCGGTCACCTGGGACCTGCTGTCCACAGTGGACCCGGATGACTTCGACGTGCTCACCGTGCCCGACTACCTGGCGGAGCACGGCGACCCGCACGCGGACCTGGACTCGGCCGCGTTCGGCCTGGAAACCCTGCTGGAGTGGTACGAGAAGGACGACCGCGGCGAGATGCCGTACCCGCCGGACTACCCGAAGATGCCCGGCGAACCGATGCGCGTCCAACCGTCCAAGGCCCGCAAGGACACCTGACTGGGGGCAAAGGCGTGCACTATCACGACTGGAGTGTCAGCGAGCAGGTCTGCGGAACGCGTCGATCAGGCCGACGTCGGTGACGCATACCAGCCAGATCGCGGTGGGGCGCTCGGCGAGCAGGTCGGCCCTGGACTCGGTGTGGCCGCAGAGCGCCTGGAGGGAGTCGAAGCCCGAGTCGTCCAGGGCGTAGACCGGGTAGGCGTGCCACACGACCGAGTACCTCGACCGCAGCCACCGGATCTCGACGGTCATGCCGAACCGTTCCGAAACCACTTGAGGGCCAAGGCACGCGCGTTTTCGATCTTGTGGGCCTGCGTCTTGCCCAGCTCCAACAAGCAGTCCAGGCAGTAGCGGCAGCGCTCCTCGGCGTGCACCCGAAAACCCATCACCTTCTTTCCGCAAGCGGCGGTCAACGCGCCCTCGTGGGACTCGGTGCCACTGGGGAAGAGGTGGTCCTGGCCGTCGGTGGCCGAGTAGCGCCAGGCGTGGCCCGACAAGGTCGGCATCATGGCGTCCGCCGTCCGAAGAGATGCCGTTCGACCCAGGCGTCGAAGCGATCGGGCAAGTGCCTCACGAGGCCCTCGCGTGACGGGGTGAAGTGGAGTGGCCGCCCGCGCCCTGCGACGGCCACTCCACGCACCGCCTCGGCCCGGTCGGGGGGCGAACACGAACCGGGGCGGTGGACTGGGGACATACCTCGGGCTCGCGCCAGAGGTGTGCCTCTTGGGACATCCGGTTGGCCACGCGCTGGGCCTGGCTGTGCGCGAGGTGCCGGGAACGGAAGCGGGAAGCCCACGTCAGCAGAGCGGCGCCCACGGCGATCAGCGTGCCGGTGCCGACGACGGCCAGCACGGCGCTCTCTCCTGCGGACATGTGCTACCTCCGGTGCGGTAGGGGCCCGCCCTGGGCCGCAACTGTGACGAGGTGACCCAGGGCGGGTGCGCGGCGAATCGCCTGAGCAAGTCGCACGTGCAGCTTGAATGTAAACCTTGCTTGGGCGAGTTGCCCAGGCCTCGAAAGGGCGAACTCCCAGTTGGCGGGTGATCGTGCAAACTGGTCGCGATCACGGAGGAGAGACACCGATGACGCAAGGCCCCGCCGACTTCAAGAAGACCCTCGGCAAGAAGCTCGCCCAGCTCATGGAGGAGGCGGGTGTCGACAGGCTGACCGTCGCCACCGAGCTGGAATGCTCCGAGTCGAAGGTCAACCGGTTCCTGCGCGGCGGCGCTGGAGTGAGCCCGAGCGACCTGGGCAAACTGCTTGACCTGCTGAAGGTGAGCGCGTCCGTTCGCGAGGAGTTGGAGCACCTCGGCCGCGAGGCCCGTGCTCGCAAGCCTCCGACGCCGTGGGGCAGCGCCGTGCCGGACTCGCTGCGGAAGTACTTCCCGGTCGAGGAGACCGCGACCCTGATCCGGACGTACAACTCCGAACTGGTGCACGGCCTGGTCCAGACCGAGGCCTACGCCCGGACGGTGATCACCGCGAGCCCGCTGCACCGCAAGGCCGACGTGCCTCGGCTCATCCAGGCTCGTCTGGCCAGGCAGGTCCGGCTGACCGGCCCGAACCCGCCGCAGCTCCACTTGGTCCTGAGTGAGGCGGTGGTTCGCGGCCTCACGGGCGGTGTGGACGTGATGCGCGAGCAGCTCCGCCACCTTGTTGACCTGAGCAAGCTCGACCACGTCACCATCCAGGTGATCGCACGCGAGAGCGGTATGCATCCGGCCGCAGGTTTCCCGTTCACGCTCTTCACCCCGCCCGACGGCGGCGTGCTGGCCTACTCCGAGAACCTCACCGACGGCTTGTTCGTCTCGGAGATCGGCCGCATCGAGGCCTACGAGGCTGTGTGGGACGCGACTGTGACCAGCGCGTTGTCACTGAAGAAGTCGCGCGACCTGCTCGATACAGTCGCACGGCAACTGTGACGAGGACGAGGAGGTGCGGGCCATGAGCTCGGACCTGGACGGGGCGGCCTGGCGCAAGTCGAGCTACTCCGGAAGCAATGGCGGTGAGTGTGTCGAGATGGCCATCGCCGGGCGCACGACCGGCGTGCGCGACAGCAAGAACCCCAAGGCCGAGTTGGCCTTCGGGCAGAGTGAGTTGAGCCGGTTTCTTGGTGCCGTGAAGCACGGCCGGTTCGACGCCTGATCCGCACGCTGAAGCAGCCCCCGGTGCACCCGAGCCGGGGGCTGCTTCATGTCTGGATCCCTGGGCGGCCGCGACACGCCCGAGCTGCTTGGTGAATTCGAGGCTGTATGGTCGGTCCGGAACAACGACGAAGAAGATCCACAACAGGGTGAAACTCGCCGGACTACCCGAAGATGCCCGGCGAGCCGATGCGCGTGCAGCCGTCGAAGGCCCGCAAGGACACCTGACTCACGCTCCCGCCCACGTCCGGAAGGCCCGTGCCACAGCGGGCCCGTCGGTGCCGGGGCTGTCCAACCGGAACAGCACGCGCGCCTCGTCCTTCTGCACCGCGCCGGGCACCGAGAGCGCGAACGCCGTCTGCCGCTTGCTCGCGCTCACCAGCGAGGAACCGCCCACCCACAACGTCACGGGCCGTCGGTCCATGACCGTCAAGCGGATCGGCGACCGCGCCACCAACGGCCCGACCTGGTAACCGAGCTGCCGCACCATGAAGTCCACCAGCGCGGGCGCCAACGACCCCGGATCACGCGCCAGGTACTCCCGCAGCCGGTGCGCGACGTCATCCCGCAACACCGGCCCGTTGGCCGTGTTCGAGTCGAACCGCACCACGGTCTCCGACCCGTCCTCGGTTCGGACGAGCGTGACCTCGGTGCACCCCGGCGGCAGGACAACTCGGTAGGAGGCCATGCGCGACGGTACGACGAGCCCACCGGTTCCCGCAGGTTATGGACCGCCCGGTCCGTCCGGTAACGGCGCTCGGGTGCGGTCGACGTATCTCGTTGAGGACTACCGCTGGAGGTCGCCGTGGCCGGCAAGTACGGACCGTTGAACGAGCGCCTCGCGGCGTTGGCCGAGGCGGGCAGTGAGGTCGTGGAGTTCGACTTCGCCGACATCGCGGATCTGGTGGGAGGGCTGCCTCCCTCGGCGTTCAAATACCGGGAGTGGTGGGCCAACGACAGCAAGGTCGAAGCGCAGGCGTGGCGTGACGCGGACTGGCACGTCGCGGTCGTGAGCCTGGAGCGGAAGCGCGTGCGGTTCGAGCGGGGGGCCAAGGGCGGCAGCTATCTCCTTCGCGGCCGGCGACCCGCGAAGGAGAAGGTGGTAGCGGCTTTCGCGGTCGAAACGTACTTGGCGCACATGGACGTGCGGGTGAACGCGACATGGGAACGCGCTGGTGACATCGTCCTCGACGCGGCGGGTGGGCTCGTTTTCCCAACCTTGCCCAATTCCCCCGGCGCTTACCGCATCAGCATGGTGGGTGCCGAGGGGCAAGACCGGATGTCCGTATACGTGGGCGAGGCCGTCGACCTCCAGCGACGTGCCTACAACTACCGCAACCCTGGTCCTACCCAGACCACGAGCCAGAGGATTCACGACCACCTGATCACGCACCTCAGCGCTGGTGGCAGCGCGGTCATCGCGGTAACCACCAGCGCAATGGTGGAAGCCCTTGGGGAGTCCACCAACCTCCCCCTCGATCGCAAGACCGCCCGCGTCCTGGTCGAGAACGCCGCGCTGGCGTTGATCTACCTCGACGGCAGCGCCGTAGTGATGAACAAGGACAAGGGCGCGGAATAGCGTTGCCCCGCGCGAGTACCATCGAAAGCGTGCCGAGGACCGAGAACATGTGCGGGCGGATGATGTTGTCCGGTCTCCTCCGCATGTCCTGACCCGCCAACGAGGAGGCCCCTGTGGCCAACTCGTGCGATAGGGGCCGGGAAGGTAGCGATGAGCCGCTACTACGTGACCACGTCCATCCCGTACGTCAACGGGAAGCCGCACATCGGACACGCGCTGGAGCTGGTGCAGGTCGACGTGCTGGCGTGACATCGGCGGCAGCGCGGCGACGAGGTGCGGGCGCAGACCGGGACCGATGACAACGCGCTGAAGAACGTGCACAGCGCGGAGGTCGAAGGGGTGTCGCCCGCCGAGTACGTGGCGCGGGTGGCCGAGCGGTTCGTCGGGTCGGTGTTGGAGTTGGGGTGTTGAACTGTTGCGCTTGGATGTCGATTGAGTGAGTGGGGTCGATGTGGTGAGTGTTCCGACCCTGCTGACAGGTTCGATCAGGTGTTCGATAGGGTCACCTGTATGGCGGTGGGGCGGGTGTTGCGTGCGATCGCGTCGTCGTTCGTCGTGCCGGGCCCGTCCGGTGTCGCGATCCGAACCCGCCTGAAGGGCTTGTCCGCCGAGGATGAGCAGGTGTTGCGTCTGGTGGGCGCGCATCTGGGTTCGCTGGCGGCCGGGGATCTCAAGACCCGGTGTGCTGATGGCCTGGATCATTCGTCGCAGCGCTGGGCGGACCGGAAGCGCGACCTGACGGCGGTGTCGTCGTCGCGGTGGGCGGGCAGTATCACGAAGGCGTCGCACGATCAGTGGGCGTTGGCTCGTCGGTGTCAGGCCGTGCACGTCGAGAATCTGCGTGCGGGTGTGGCGATGGTCGAGCGCAGGCTGGCGTTGCCGGTCGGGTCGAGGGGCGGCACCCGCGAGCCGGGTGGGTATCGCTCCCGGCATGAGTGGTTTGTCAAGTCGCGTCGTCTGGGGGTGTTGCGGGACCGGCTGGCCGCCGCCGAGGCGGATCGCGGCGCGGGCCGGGTGCGGGTGGTGCGTGGCGGGAAACGCCTGCTGAACACTCGGCACCATCTCGACACCGTGGGCGTGACCGAGGAGCGGTGGCGGGAACGCTGGGAGGCGGAGCGCTGGTTCTTACAGGCCGATGGTGAGGCTGGTAAGCGGTTCGGGAACGAGACGATCCGGATCACCCCCGACGGTGAGGTGTCGATCAAACTGCCCGCACCGCTGGCCGGCCTGGCGAACGCGCGGCATGGCCGGTATGCCCTGTCGGCGAACGCGGTGTTCGCGCACCGGGGTCCCGAGTGGGCCGGTCGGGTCGAGGCGAATCAGGCGGTCGCCTACCGCATCCACTACGACACGGCCCGCGACCGCTGGTATGTGACCGCCGCCTGGCAGCATCAGCCCGCACCGATCCCGCCGCTCACCGCGGCGGGCTCCGGTGGTGTGGTCGGGGTGGACATGAATGACGATCACCTGGCCGCGTGGCGACTCGACCCGCACGGGAATCCGGTCGGGGAGCCGCGCCGGTTCCGCTACGACCTGTCCGGCACCGCGCAGCATCGCGACGCGCAACTCCGGCACGCTCTGACCCGGCTGCTGCACTTCACCCGCGGTGTCGGGGTGTCCGCGATCGCGGTCGAGGACCTCGACTTCGCCGACTCGACGACCCGCGAGAAACACGGGCGGAAGAAACGGTTCCGGCAGCTGATCTCTCGCTTCCCCACCGCGAGGCTCCGTGCCCGGCTGGTGTCGATGGCCACCGACCACGGCATCGCCGTGATCGCCGTCGACCCGGCGTACACCAGCAGGTGGGGCGCCCAGCACTGGCGGACACCACTGTCCACACCAGCACGACAGGTTTCCCGGCACGACGCCGCGAGCGTCGCGATCGGGCGACGCGCCCTCGGGTATCCGATTCGGCGACGGACGGCACCGCCCCGCGACGACCAGAGTGATCGTCGCGGGCATCGGACCATCCAGGCCCTATCGGGAACCCGCGGACGCGAGGAAACCCGCCCCCACCCCACCGGACCACGGACACGATCCGCCGGGCCCGGCCGTGGCGTGAACGCGGGCGACCAGGACGCCCAGCACCGTTCGGGGCATCCGGCCGAGCACACAGTCGAGTCCGATCATTGGGACTCACTCACGCTCAGTCCATAGGAACGGTTCGACGACTTCGTGCGCACGAGTTCCGATCCGCGGCACGCGCCGGGCGTGGCGAAGCTGTGGGAGGCGTGCGCCGAAGACTTCTACCGGCGTGGCTACTGCGGGCTCTACTGCGTCGGCTGCGAGGTGTTCTACGCGCCTGCCGAGCTGGTCGACGGCCGGTGTCCGGAGCACGGGACGGTGCCGGAGACGGTGGCGGAGGACAACTGGTTCTTCCGGTTGAGCCGGTACCAGGAGCGGCTGGAGGAGCTGGTCGCGGACGACGTGGTCCGGGTGGAGCCGGTGGCGCGCAAGCGGGAGGTGCTGTCGTTCATCCGGTCCGGGTTGGAGGACTTCAGCGTCAGCCGCGGCACGGAACGCGCCCGCGGCTGGGGGGTTCCGGTGCCCGGTGATCCCAGCCAGGTCGTGTACGTCTGGTTCGACGCGCTCGCGAACTACCTCACCGGTCCCGGCTACGGGACGGACGACGTGGGCTTCCGGCACTGGTGGACCGACGGCGGCGAGCGGGTGCACGTGATCGGCAAGGGCATCATCCGGTTCCACGCGGTGTACTGGTTGGCGATGCTGCTGTCCGCCGGGCTGGCGCTGCCGACGACGATCTTCGTGCACGAGTACCTGACGGCGGGGGGCCGCAAGATCAGCAAGTCGGAGGGCGGTGCCGAGGACCCGGTCGACATCGTCGAGCGGCACGGTTCGGACGCGGTGCGGTGGTGGCTGCTGAGCGAGGTCGCACGGGCGGGCGACACCGACTACACCGACGAACGCCTGGTGGCGCGGGCGAACGAGGACCTGGCGAACAACATCGGCAACCTGGTCAACCGCACCGTGTCCATGATCGCCAGGTTCGGTCCCGCGCGGGGTGATGATCCGCGCGCCACGGCGCTGCGGGCGGCACGGGCCGAGGCGGCGGGCACGATCGACCAGGCGTTGGCGGCGTTCGACTTCCGCCGCGCCGTGGAGGCCGTGACGCGGATCGGCGACGAGGCGAACCGCTACGTCCAGGCCACGAAGCCGTGGGTGCTGGCGAAGGAGGGGAGTCCCGAGCTGCCCGCCGTGCTGGGCGAGCTGCTCGGGACGTGCCGCGACCTCGCCGGGCACCTCGCGCCGTTCCTGCCGTCGGCCGCCGCCCGGATCGCGGCGCAGTGCGACGGGGCGCCGATCAGCCCGGTGTTCCCGCGCCTCAGAACGTGATGACGACCTCGCCGAGCGGCCAGTTCTTAGCTGACTGGTCAAACATGGCAGCTTGCTACTGTCGACACATGAGCGTTCGCCCGCCTTCGCTGCTCGCGCTGCCCTCCTACGTCGGCAACCAGGTCGCGAAGTACGGCTACCGGCACCTGAAGGACGTCCTGGCCGCCGAAGACCTGCTCCTGCCCCAGTTCGGGATGCTCGTGGCGCTCGACGACTTCGGCCCGATCTCCCAGCAGCGCATCGCCGAATCGCTCGACATGGACAAGAGCCACCTCGTCGGCAAGATCGACAAACTCGCGGACCGCGGCCTGCTGGCCCGCGAACGCGACCCGCTGGACCGCCGTCGCCACCGGATCGTGCTGACGCCGGAAGGCAAGGCGCTGGTCGATCGGCTCCGGCCGATCGCGGAGGAGTCGCAGCAGGCCGCGCTCGAGGTGCTGTCGGAGGAGGAGCGCGAAGTGCTCGCGGCACTGCTGCTGCGCGTGCTGGAGATGCACGACGGTGAACGGATGGGGAAGTAGGGGCTACTTCAGGTGGAGCCGCAAGCCGATGCGGTGGTCT
>JBDSAJ010000082.1:0-8317 GCA_039922235.1 Umezawaea sp. | reverse complement strand
AGCGTGCCGTGCGGTCCACTGTGGATGGTCATCTTCGGGCGCGTGCTGCGAATGGCTGCATTTGCTGGCAGATGCCTTGATTGGCGGCCAACGATCGGCCGGTGGCGCGGCCGGAGGGAGTACGCGCGTTTCGGCCGGATGGACCTTGCCGTGATAGGGGTCTGACGTTCCATTTCTGGGAGCGCTCCCAGAAAACGGTGCCGTAAATGACCTTGTTAGTCCGTTTCGCCGCAGGTCGCGGTCGTCGAACGGCGCTGTTGTTCGACGAAGACGGGTCAGCGTGTGCGGATCCGCCGGTTCATCGCGACCGACAGCAGCAGCGCGAGCACGCTGAACCCGGCGATCACCGCGGCCATCGGCAGCGCGGTTCCCGGCCCGCCGAGACCGACCAGCGGGGTCGCCAGACCGCCGCCGATGACGAACTGCAGCACCCCGAGCAGCGCGGACGCGGCGCCCGCCGACCGGGCCTGGTCGGCGAGCGCGAGCGAAGTGGCGTTGGGCAGCACGATCCCGACCGCCGACACCAGGAAGAACAGCGGGACCAGCAGACCGACCAGACCCAGCCCGAAGACGACGGCGGCCAGCACGCCCAGGCCGGACACGGCGGCGAGCAGCAGGCCGGAGAACAGCATCGCCTGCTCGCTGAAGCGCCCGACCAGCCTGCGGTTCACGCCACCCGCCAGGATGATGCCGACGCCGTTGAAGCCGAACACCAGGCTGAACTGCTGCGGGCTCAGGCCGTAGACGCCCTGGAGCGCGAACGACGAGCCGGAGATGTAGGCGAACAGCGCCGCGAACATCAGCCCGGACGCGAGGGCGTAGCCGATGAACGAGCGCTGGGTGCAGAGGTTGGCGTACGTGCGCACCACGGCACCCGGCCGGGCGGGCGTCCGGAGCGCGGCGGGCAGGGATTCCGGCAGCAGCAGCGCGACGACGGCCAGCAGCACCGAGCCGATGACGGCGAGGGTGACGAACACGCCCCGCCAGGACGTCCAGTTCAGCAGTTGGGCGCCGATCACCGGCGCCAGCACCGGGGCGACGCCGTTGACCAGCATCAGGGTGGAGAAGAACCGGGCCATCGCGACGCCGGAGTACCGGTCGCGCACGGTCGCCCTGGCGATCACCAGGCCCGCGGCGGCACCGACGGCCTGGACGGCGCGGGCGGCGATCAGCACACCGCTGGTGGGGCTGATCGCGCACAGCACCGAGCCGACGACGTAGAGGCCGAGGCCGAACAGCAGCGGACGGCGCCTGCCCAGCGAGTCCGACAGCGGGCCGATCAGCAGCTGGCCGATCGCCAGACCGATGATGAACGAGGTCAGCGTCAACTGCACCGTGGCGTCGGCGGCGTGCAGGTCGCCCGCCATCCGCGGCATCGCGGGCAGGTACATGTCGATCGACAGCGGTCCGAACGCGGTGAGCCCGCCGAGCACCAGCGCGAGCCTCAGCACCGTCGGCGCGACCTGCGGACGTTCGGCCGTGGTGCTCATCCCCGCACGATTTCACCCGGCCGTCCGTTTGTGCTCACTTGGTGAGTCGGAACACCGTGGGCTCGCCAACGGTGTGTTCGACCCAGACGTTGGGCTCGACGTAGACGCCGATGTCCGAGCCGGTGGACGCCAGCACCGGCGCCAGGGCGCCGCGGACGACATTCGCCCCGTCGACCAGCGGAGCGCCGGTCCACGACTCCCACTGGGCCAAGCTGCCCACGATGGTCATGGAGAACGGTGCCACCTTCACCACTCGAGCACCGAGACGTTCGTGTGTCCGCAGCCACGGGTCACTCGGCAAGCCGTCATCACGCCGCCGCGCGAGGAAGTCCTCCATCCCCATGAACGGGTACTGCTCCTTCGAGGTCGGACGAACCGGGACGACCAGCCGGTTCAACCCCCGTTGACGCACAGCGGCCCGAAGGAAGGTCAACGCTTCGGCCGACCGCCCTGGCCACCGGAACCCCACCATCGAGGACGACGAGGAAGTAGTGCGGACAGCGGACAGCCAGGCGCCTCGCCCTCGTCAACACCGCGACCGGATCGTGCTGCATGAACTCGGCCCCGACGTCGCCCAGTTCCAGCGCCGGTTCCACCAGGTCGGGCCGTTCGGCCAAGCTCGCGACAAACACGGTCCGCCCATCTCGACCGACAACACCGGATCGACCCGAACATGCTCCAACCCACCCGAGTCGGCAACTCGATTCCCCCGCGTCCACGGTTCCGAGACGGGGGAGAAGCGTCGAGTGGTCGAACCACGGCCGTCACCCGTACGGTGCTCGCCTGCGAGGAGGAGGTCCTGGGGTGGTCAGGGAGCAAGCCGGTCAGGTGCTCGCGGCGAACCTGCGCGCGCTGCGCGACCACGGCGGTCTGTCGCTGTCGGAGTTGGCGCGCCGGTCGGGTATCGCCAAGGGCACGCTGTCGCAGTTGGAGTCGGGCGCGGGCAACCCCACCATCGACACGGTGTTCAGTTTGTCGAACGCCCTGGGTGTGCCGGTGTCGGACCTGCTCACCGCGCCCGCTGATTCGGAGGTCGTGCTGGTGCGCGCCGCCGACCTCGACGTGCTCTCCAGCAACGCCGTCGACCTGCGCATGGTCCGCAGGCTGAGCATCGGCGACGCCGTCGTGGAGGTCTACGACCAGCGCGTCCGACCCGGCAGCACCCAGTACTCGGCCGGTCATCCCGGTCGGGAGCACGTGCTGGTCACCTCGGGTGTGCTCCGGGTCGGCCCGGCGCGCTCGCCGTACGAGCTGGGGCCGGGCGACTACGTCTGCTTCCCCGCGCAGGGCCCGCACACCTACGAGACCGTGGGTGGCCCGGTGGAGTCCGTGCTGCTGCTGGAGTACCCAGACGGCGTTCACCCAGGCCGGGACGCGCACGGGGATTGACCCCGGTCGCGCCCCGCGCCTACGCTCGGAGCGTTCACTTCAATGAACGATTGGGGTGCGAGTGCGGTACCCGGACGTGGTGGTGGTCGGCGCGGGTGTCATCGGCGCGGCGTGCGCCGAGGCGCTGAGCGCGGCCGGACTCCGCGTCACGGTGCTGGACCGGGGCCCGCTCGGCGGGGGCACGAGCGCGGCGGGCGAGGGCAACGTCCTGGTGTCCGACAAGGGCCCCGGCCCCGAACTGGACCTGGCGCTCGCCTCGCTGAGCCGCTGGCCCGACCTGCTCGCGGACCTCGGTGCGGACGTGGAGTGGGACGCCAAGGGCGGCCTGGTCGTGGCCACCGGCGTGGCCGCCGCCCAGGCGTTGGCGGACTTCGCCACGGCCCAGCGGACAGCGGGCGTGACCGCGCGGCCCGTCTCCCCGGCGGAGGCGTTCGACCTCGAACCGCACCTCACCCGGAAGGTCGTCGCGGCGGTGCACTACCCGCAGGACGCCCAGCTCCAGCCCGTCCTGGTGACGAAGGCGCTGCTCGCGGCCGTTCGCCGACGTGGGGGGACGCTGCGGCCGGGTGTCCGCGTCACCGGGGTGCGGCTGGCCGACGGCGCGGTCGCGGCCGTCCGCACCGACGACGGCGACGTGCCCTGCGGGGCGGTGGTCATCGCGTGCGGTCCGTGGTCGGGCGAGGTGTCCGCCGCGTTCGGCTCGCCGGTCACGGTGCTGCCCCGGCGGGGCGTCGTGCTGGTGACCGCCGCGCTGCCGCCGGACACCGTGCGGCACAAGGTCTACGACGCCGACTACGTGGGCGCGGTCGCGAGCGGCGAGGCCGACCTCCAGGTGTCGACGGTGGTCGAGTCGACCGCGGGCGGCACCGTGCTCATCGGGTCGAGCCGGGAACGGGTCGGGTTCGACGCGACGCTGCGGGTGGAGGTGACCCGCGCACTCGCCCGCCGCGCGGTCGGCCTGTTCCCGGTGCTGGCCGACGTCCCCGCGCTCCGCGCCTACGGCGGCTTCCGCCCGTACGCGCCCGACCACCTGCCCATCATCGGCCCCGACCCGCGCTGCCCTGGGCTCTGGCACGCGACCGGCCACGAGGGCGCGGGCATCGGGCTCGCGGCGGCCACCGGGCGGCTGCTGGCCGACCTGGTCACCGGCGCCGAACCGGCCGTCGACCCGCGACCGTTCCGAGTGGACCGACCGGGGGTGTGCGCATGATGATCACCGTCGACGGCGAGCCGTACGAGGTGCCGGAGGGGCGGACGCTGGCCGGTGTGCTGATCGCCGCCGGGCGGGTGTCGTGGCGCACGACCAGGAACGGCGGCAGGCCGCGCGGGGTGTTCTGCGGCATCGGCGTGTGCTTCGACTGCCTGGTGGTCGTCAACGACGTGCCGGACGTGCGCGCGTGCCAGCGGTTCCCGGTCGACGGCGACACCGTGCGCACCCAGCGCGGAGCGGAGCTGCCGGGATGAGGGTCGTCGTCATCGGCGGTGGCCCCGCCGGGCTCGCCGCGGCCGACGCCGCCGCCGGCGCGGGTGCCCAGGTCGTGCTGGTCGATTCCGAGCCGAGGCTGGGCGGCCAGTACCACCGGGGGACCGAGCAGCGCGTCGACCCCCGTGTCCGCCACCTGCCCGACAGCACGGTGTGGGCGGCGGAAGGCTTGCGGCTGCACGTGCGCACCGGCCCCGCTGACAGTCCACACCGGACCGGACGGGTGCTCGACGCCGACGCCGTCGTGCTGGCGACCGGGGCGCACGACCGCGTGGTCCCGTTCCCCGGCTGGGACCTCCCCGGCGTCTACACCGCGGGCGCGGCGCAGGCACTGGCCAAGGGGCAGGGCGTCGCCATCGGGCGGCGGGTGGTCGTGTCCGGCACCGGACCGTTCCTGCTGCCCGTGGCGGCCTCGCTGCTGCGCGTGGGCTCGGAGGTCACCGTGCTGGAGGCCAACGGGGTCACCGGCTGGGTGCGGCAACCGCGGGCCGCGCTGGCGAACGCGGGCAAGCTGGCGGAACTGGCCGGGTACGCCCCGCTGCTCAGGCGCGTGCGCACGAGGACCGCCGTGGTCGCCGCTCACGGCGAGGACCGCGTCACGTCGGTGACCGTCGCGCGACTCCGACCGGACTGGTCGGTCCGCACGAGCACCAGGATCGCCGTGGACGCGGTGTGCGTCGGCCACGGCTTCACCCCGCGCCTGGAACTGGCCGTGGCACTGGGCTGCGACCTCGTGGACGGGTTCGTGCGGGTCGACGCCGTCGGCGCGACGAGCGTTCCCGGCGTCTATGCGGCCGGGGAAGTCACCGGCATCGGTGGCGCCGACCTCGCGGCAGCCGAAGGCACGGTCGCGGGTGCGGCGGCGGCCCGCGCGCCCGAACCGCCGACCACAGCACTCCACGCGGTGCGCCGGGGCAGGCTGTTCGCCGCCGCACTGGCCGCTGCCCACCCGCTACCGCCTGGACGGCACAACTGGCTCACCCCGGACACGCTGGTCTGCCGGTGCGAGGAGGTGACGGCGCGCGACCTGGACGCCGCACTCGACCTCGGCGCGGCCGACGGCCGCACCCTCAAGCTGACCTGCCGCGCCGGACTCGGGCTGTGCCAGGGCCGGATGTGCGGCCGCGAGGTCGCCGACCTGGCCGCAGTCCGGCTCGGGCACCCGCTGCCCGACGCCGACGCGTTCCACCGCCGACCGTTCGCCACGCCCGTGCGGCTGGGCGAACTCGCCGACACACCCCTGCGACCCGAGGAGGACCTGTGACCGAACGTCTCGACGGCGTGATCGTGGCGACCGCGCTGCCCTACACCGAGGACCCGAGCGCACCCGCCGGACTGCGGCCCGACCTGGACCGCTACGCCGAGCACTGCCGGTGGGTCGTGGACAGCGGCTGCCGCGGCGTCGGCCCGAACGGCTCGCTCGGCGAGTACTCCTCGCTGACCGACGCCGAGCGCCGCTCGGTGGTCAAGACCGCCGTGGCGGCCGTCGGCGCGGATGCCGTGGTCGTGGTCGGCGTGCACGGACCGGGGTCGCACCAGGCCAGGCACTGGGCCGAACTCGCGGCCGAGGACGGCGCCGACGGTGTGCTGTGCCTGCCACCCACCATGTACCGGGCCAACCCGCGCGAGGTCATCGCCCACTTCACCGAGGTGGCCGCGGTAGGCCTGCCGGTCATGGTCTACAACAACCCGTTCGACACCAAGGTCGACCTCACACCTGACCTGCTCGCCGAGATCGCCGCCATCGACAACGTCGTCGCCGTCAAGGAGTTCTCCGGCGACGTGCGGCGGGTGCTGGAGATCCGCGAGCGCGCACCGGGCCTCACCGTCGTCGCGGGCGCGGACGACGTCGTGCTGGAGTCGCTGCTGATGGGCGCCACCGGCTGGTTCGCCGGATTCCCCAACGTGTTCCCCGCCGAGTCCGCCCGGCTCTACGAACTCGCGGTCGCGGGCAAGGTCGAGGAGGCGCGAGCGCTGTACGAGCCACTGGTCGCCGCGTTCCGCTGGGACTCGCGGACGGAGTTCGTCCAGGCCATCAAGCGCGGCATGGATGCGGCAGGCCGGTTCGGCGGCCCGTGCAGGCCACCGCGCGGACCCCTCTCGGAGGCCCAGCTCGCCGTGCTCGACGAGGACCTGCGCCGGGCGCTCGACCACCTGCGGAAGGTGTGACGTGCGGTCGATCCGCACCCTGACCGCCGTCGACTCGCACACCGAGGGCATGCCGACCAGGGTGATCACCGGGGGCATCGGCGTGATCCCCGGCGACACCATGGCGCAACGGCGGCTGCACTTCATCGAGCACCTCGACCACCTGCGGCGGTTCCTGGTCAACGAGCCGCGCGGCCACGCCGCGATGAGCGGCGCGATCCTCCAGCCACCGACCCGCCCCGACGCCGACTGGGGCGTGCTCTACATCGAGGTGTCCGGGTGCCTGCCGATGTGCGGGCACGGCACGATCGGCGTGGCGACGGTGCTGGTGGAGACCGGCATGGTCACCGTCACCGAACCGGAAACCGTCGTACGCCTGGACACCCCGGCCGGACTCGTCGAGGCGCGGGTCGCCGTCCGCGACGGCCGCGCCGAGTCGGTGACCATCGAGAACGTCCCGTCGTTCGCGACCCGGCTGGACGCGACCGTCGACGTGCCCAGCCTCGGGACCGTCCGCTACGACCTGGCCTTCGGCGGCAACTTCTACGCGATCCTGCCGCTGGCCGACCTGGGCATCCCGTTCGACCGCGCGGTCAAGGACCGCATCCTCACCGCAGGCTTGGACCTCATGGCCGCCATCGACGCGACCGACCGGCCCGTGCACCCGGTCGACCCGGCGATCTCGGGCTGCAAGCACGTCCAGTTCACCGCACCCGGCGTCGACGGCAGCGATTCCCGCAACGCCATGGCCATCCACCCCGGCTGGTTCGACCGCTCGCCCTGCGGCACCGGCACCTCGGCCCGGCTGGCGCAACTGCACGCGCGAGGCGAACTGGACTTGGGCGTCGACTTCGTCAACGAGTCACTGCTGGGCACCAGGTTCACCGGCAGGCTCGTGCGCACCGACCGGGTCGGCGACGTCGACGCCGTGGTGCCCACCGTCACCGGCCGGGCGTGGATCACCGGCATGGCCCAGTACCTCCTCGACCCGACCGACCCGTTCCCCGAGGGGTTCGTGTTGTGAGCGTGGTGCGGACCGGTGCAGATCGACTTCGGAAGGCCCGGTCCCGACGACGAGAAGTTCTGCCACCGCGTGCTCGCGCCAGCCGATAGCCGTCGCTGATCAAACGTGTCGTGCCGGTATGGATGCCGGTCGTCGTGGTTGCCGCGCCGCCACCTTCGCACGGGGATCGGCGCCGTGGCTGGTGGGTGGGCAACGCCCTGCCAAGCAGTCAAACCCTGCCGCGCCGTGTGCGTCGTGCAGTTCGATGTCGTTGAAAATGCGAAATGGCTCGATGTGCCGAGCACACTGAGCCATCTTTCGCTGGATATTCGGTGTCCATAGCTACGAGAACACCGAAGAACCGCTGCCGAAGTACCGGCAGCCGGGGGTGTTCACGACGGGGTGAATCCATGACACCTGCCCATTCCGAGTAACGCTTGCGTAACGGTGGCTTGCCGTAACTTCTACCACAAAGCTAGCGTCAACGATGACGTAACAAAGCTTCACTTCCTGGCTGGCCCGCAGGAGCCAGGAAGTGAAGCCTTTCGTCGGATCTACTTGTGTAGCAGGCCCAGCCCGATAAGAACCTCATCGCGTCCGGCGGCCCATCACGTCAACGTTGACGTAGGAGGAGGCATGACCGGATGGGCGCGTATGCGCGTCACGTTCACGGCCCTGGTGTCGACTCCCGTGGTTCGACGACGTGCGCCCCGCCGAAGTCCGCGCCCCGACCTTCTGGAGGAGGTCGCCCCTCGATCCAAGACGCGCACGTTGGCAGTCAACCGAAGCGAGCCCCTTCCCATC
>JBDSAJ010000081.1:0-4050 GCA_039922235.1 Umezawaea sp. | reverse complement strand
CAGCTCGGCGTGGCCGACGGCCTCGTCGATCGTGCGGAAACCCAACGCTGCCAGGTGTTCCCGGACCTCCTGCGCGACGAACTCGAAGAAGTTCACCACGTGGTCGGCCTGCCCGGTGTACCGCTCGCGCAGCACCGGGTTCTGCGTCGCCACACCCACCGGACAGGTGTCCAGGTGGCAGACGCGCATCATGATGCAGCCTGCCACGATCAGCGGCGCGGTCGCGAAGCCGAACTCCTCGGCGCCGAGCAGCGCGGCCACCATGACGTCGCGGCCGGTGCGCAGGGCGCCGTCGACCTGCACCGTGATGCGGTCGCGCAAACCGTTGAGCAGCAACGTCTGCTGCGTCTCGGCGAGCCCGATCTCCCACGGGGTGCCCGCGTGCTTGAGCGAGTTCAGCGGGGACGCGCCGGTGCCGCCGTCGTGGCCGGAGATCAGCACGACGTCCGCGTGCGCCTTGGCCACGCCCGTCGCGACCGTGCCGACGCCGATCTCGCTGACCAGCTTCACGTGGACGCGGGCCTGCTCGTTGGCGTTCTTCAGGTCGTGGATGAGCTGGGCGAGGTCCTCGATGGAGTAGATGTCGTGGTGCGGCGGCGGCGAGATGAGGCCGACACCCGGCGTGGAGTGCCGGGTGCGCGCGATCCACGGGTACACCTTGTAGCCGGGCAGCTGCCCGCCCTCGCCGGGCTTCGCGCCCTGCGCCATCTTGATCTGGATGTCCGTGCCGTTGACCAGGTACTCGCTGGTCACGCCGAACCGGCCGGACGCGACCTGCTTGACCGCCGAGCGCCGCTCGGGGTCGTACAGGCGCTCGCGGTCCTCGCCGCCCTCGCCGCTGTTGGACCGGCCGCCGAGCCGGTTCATCGCGATGGCCAGGGTTTCGTGCGCCTCGGCCGAGATCGAGCCGTAGGACATGGCGCCGGTGTTGAAGCGCTTGACGATGGAGCTGACCGGCTCGACCTCGTCGATCGGGACCGGCGTGCGGCCCTCGGTCAGCAGCTCGAACAGGCCGCGCAGCGTGCCACCCTCGCGGGCCAGCCGCTCGACCTCCTCGGTGTACTGGCGGTACACGTCGGCCTTGCGGGTCTTCGTGGCGTGCTGCAACAGGAACACCGTCTCCGGCGTGAACAGGTGCAGCTCGCCCTCGCGGCGGTAGGAGTACTCGCCGCCGCCCTCCAGCCGCCGGTGCGAGCGGTCGGTCGGGTTGTCCGGGAACGCCCGGCGGTGCCGGATCGCGACCTCCTCGGCGAGCACGTCGAGGCCGACGCCGCCGAGCTTGGACACCGTGCCGGTGAAGTACTCGTTGAGCACGTCGTGCGACAGGCCCATGGCCTCGAACACCTGCGCCGCGGTGTACGCGCCGACGGTCGAGATGCCCATCTTGGACATGATCTTCAGGACGCCCTTGACCAGCGCGGTCACGTACTGCCGCACGGCCTTGCGCGGCTCGATGCCGGTGATCGCGCCCGTGCCGACCATGTCCTCGATCGTCTCGAACGCGAGGTACGGGTTGATCGCCGCGGCGCCGTAGCTCAGCAGCGCCGCGATGTGGTGCACCTCGCGGGCGTCGCCGGTCTCGACGACCAGGGCGACGCGCAGGCGCTCCTTGGTGCGCACCAGGTGGTGGTGCACCGCGGAGACCAGCAGCAGCGACGGGATCGGCGCCATCCGGTGGTCGGAGTCGCGGTCGGACAGGACCAGCGTGCGGGCGCCGTTCGCGATGGCCTCCGACGCCTCGCGACGCACCCGCTCGATGGCCTCCGCGAGCGCGTCCCCGCCGCCGTCGACCGCGTAGAGCCCGGACAGGACCGTGCAGGCGAAGCCCGGCAGGTCGCCGTCGTCGTTGATGTGGATGAGCTTGGCCAGCTCGTCGTTGTCGATCACCGGGTACTCGAGCTGGATGTGCCGGCAGGACACCGGCGACGGGTCCAGCAGGTTCTGCTCGGGACCCATCACGCGCGACACCGACGTGACGATCTCCTCGCGGATCGCGTCCAGCGGCGGGTTCGTGACCTGCGCGAAGTTCTGCACGAAGTAGTCGTAGAGCAGCCGCGAGCGCTTCGACAGCGCGGCGACCGGCGTGTCCGTGCCCATCGAGCCCAGCGGCTCCATGCCGCCGACCGTCATGGGCGCGAGCAGGATCCGCAGCTCCTCCTCGGTGTAGCCGAAGGTGAGCTGGCGGCGCACGACCGACTCGTGGCTCTGCACCACGTGCTCGCGGTCGGCGAGGTCGTCGAGCTGGAGCAGGCCGGCGTGCAGCCACTCGTCGTACGGGTGGTCGTCGGCCAGTTCGGCCTTGATCTCGACGTCGTCGACGATCCGGCCCGCCGCGGTGTCCACCAGGAACATCCGGCCCGGCTGGAGGCGGCCCTTGGCCACGACCTGGCTCGGCGGCACGTCCAGCACACCGGTCTCGCTCGCCAGCACGACGCGGCCGTCGGCCGTCTGCCACCAGCGGGCGGGGCGCAGGCCGTTGCGGTCCAGCACCGCGCCGACCAGCGTGCCGTCGGTGAACGTGACGCACGCGGGCCCGTCCCACGGCTCCATCAGGCTGGCGTGGAACTGGTAGAACGCCCGCTGCGCGGGCTTCATCGAGGCGTGGTTCTCCCAGGCCTCGGGGATCATCATCATCACCGCGTGCGGCAGCGACCGGCCGCCGAGGTGCAGCAGCTCCAGGACCTCGTCCATCGACGCCGAGTCCGAACCCTCGGGGTCGCAGATCGGGAACAGCCTGGTCAGGTCGCCGGGGATCAGGTCGGAACGGAGCAGCGCCTCACGGGCGCGCATCCGGTTCCGGTTGCCGCGGACGGTGTTGATCTCGCCGTTGTGCGCCACGTAGCGGAACGGGTGCGCGAGCGGCCACGACGGGAACGTGTTGGTCGAGAAGCGGGAGTGCACCAGCGCGATCGCGGACGCGAGGCGCTCGTCGTGCAGGTCGGGGAAGAACACGGGCAGCTGCCCGGTCGTCAGCATCCCCTTGTAGACGAGCGTGCGGGCGGACAGCGACGGGAAGTACGTGCCCACGTTCGCCGCGCCGGTCTCGTGCTCGACCCGCTTGCGCAGGCAGAACGTCAACCGGTCCAGCTCGACGCCCTGTTCGCCGTCGGCGGCGGACACGAACAGCATCGCGAAGTGCGGGACCACGGAGAGCGCGGTCGGACCGACGTCGGCGGCCTCGGGGTCGACCGGCACGTCGCGCCAGCCGAGCACGGTGAGGCCTTCTTCGGTGGCGATCCGCTCGGCCATCGCCATGGCCTTCGCCCGGTCGTCGGCGTCGAGCGGCAGGAACGCGATACCGGCCGCGTAGGTGTTCTGCGGCGGCAGCTCGAATTCGACCACGGCCCGCAGGAACGCGTCCGGCAGTTGGAGCAGGATGCCCGCACCGTCACCACTGGTCGGCTCGGCACCGGCAGCGCCCCGGTGCTCCAGGTTCGCCAGGGCCGTCAACGCGTCGTCGACGATCCCGTGTGAACGCCGACCAGCGATGTCGGCCACCATCGCCACACCGCAGGCGTCACGCTCCGCAGTGGGGTCGTAGAGCCCTTGGGGGGCCGGGATGGCGGAGAAGATCACAGCGCAGACCTCCTTCGTCGTCCTGTGAAGAACGATGTCCTCGTGCTCAGACCGGTGATCGGTCTCTGGGCACGGGACGACGGTGGCCCGCGTGTTGACGCGACCTTAACAGTCGCGAAACGTGGAATCACCCTCCAATGGGTGGTCCTGCTCATGATCGCGTAACGATTCAGGCTGCCGGAGCGACAGTGGCCCTACACCTCGTAATCGGTTACAACCGCGAAGCATATCGGAGCGTCAAGGGCCCCGCAGGGTGGCGAGAGCTTGCCGACACCACCGCGACGAGGCGTTCTCAGGACAACCGTACTGGTCAGACGTGGTGTGCCCCGGTTAGCGGGCGGTAACACGGTTGGCCCATCGAATAGTTGCACAGCGTTACCGAGTGGTGCTCATGGCCCGTTCCCGCACAACGAAAAGCAGGGCCGCCCGAAGGCGGCCCTGCTCGGTGAAGGCGAGTCCCGCCGCCGCGCGCTG
>JBDSAJ010000080.1:0-6690 GCA_039922235.1 Umezawaea sp. | reverse complement strand
CGGTGGTCCTCCATCAGCTTCAGCAGCGTATCGATCGCTTCACGGCCGAAGTCGGGGCCGGAGCCACCCTGGCCAGCGCTGAGCGTGTAGGCCTCGTCGATGAACAGCACGCCGCCGAGCGCGCTGGTGAACACCTCCATGGTCTTGATCGCCGTGCCGCCGATGATCTGCGCGACGAGGTCCGCCCGCGCGACTTCTACCAGGTGGCCGGAGCGCAGGACGCCGAGGTCGGCGAGGATCGCGCCGTAGAGCCGCGCCACCGTGGTCTTGCCGGTGCCCGGCGCGCCCGCGAAGACCAGGTGCCGTGCCATCGGCGGCGCCGAGAGGCCCGCCTCCTGCCGCCGCTTGGCCATGAGGTTGAGGTTCACCAGCGAGTTGACCTCGCGCTTCACGCCGTCCAGGCCCACCAGCGAGTTCAGCTCGCTGATCGGGTCGCCCGGCGGCCGGTGCTCCGTCGTGGCCTGCTTCGCGGCGGGGGCCGGCCCGCTCGCCGCCGCCGTCGCCGAACCGTGCGCGTCGCGGACGGCGTTGCCGGTGCTGCGCAGGTTCACCACGTGCAACTCGGTGCTCGGCCTGGTCTGCCGCAGACCGGACCCGATGTTGTCGCGGACCAGGCACTCGACGACGCGGATCTGGTCCTCGCTGTTCACGCCGATGCCGTCACCGGCGTTCGCGACGAACTCCGACTCCTCCAGCACGCCTGTCGCGCCCACGTCGAACAGGCAGCCGCTGGCCTTGCTGTCCCGCACGCGGCACCGCGTCGCGGTGAGCTCGCCGCCGACACCGACGTGCAGCCCGTCGCCACCGGCCTCGGCGATCTCGCAGTCGGAGAGGACGAGCGCCGCGTCCCGCACCAGCACCCCGCTGTCGGCGGTACCGCGAACGCTCGCCCCGGTCACCGAGGTGCGCGCCGTTCCGCTGACCGAGATCCCGCTCCGGCCCGCCCGGTCGATCTCGATGTTCTCGAAGCGGCCGCGGGCGCCGTCGGACACGTCGATCGCCGCGCCGTCGCACCCCTTCACCCGCAGGCCGCGGAAGAACGGGTCGGCCGAACCGTCCACCCGCACGCCCACGCCCGAGCACGTCGAGACCGACGCGCGGACGAACTCCGTGGTGCAACGCTCGCCGACCGCGATGCCGACACCGTTGACGTCGCTTGCCCCGCACTCCTCGAGGGTGCCGGCGGCACGACCGGTGAAGAGGTAGCCGTACTCGCGGGTGCGCTCGACCCGGAACCGGCGCAGCACCGGCGCGCAGCCCTCGGCCACCAGCACGCCTTCGGCGCCCGCGCCGCTGACCGAGCTGTCCTCGATCACGACGCTGCCCGACGACGCGAGGTAGAAGCCGATCCCCTTGGCGTCGCTGACGGTCACCCGCGTGGCCACCGCACCCGCGTGCTGCTCGACCGCGAACGCGGGCTTGGAGGTGCGGGTGATGGTCGTGTCGGTGACGGTGATCCGGCCGTGGCCGTTGAGGCAGATGCCGTTGCCGCCGACGTCGCGCACCACGCAGGCGCGCATGACGAGCTCGCCGTGCTCGGCGATCACGACGCCCGACGTGCCCGCTTCGAGCAGCTGGCACGAGTCGAGCAGGTTGCCCGACGGCGACGTCACCACGACACCGGCCCCGGCCGGGTTGCGCACCTCGCAGCCCCGCATCAGCACCGAGCCCTGGCCGGTGGCGTACACGGCGGACCAGCCCGTCGCGCTGACCCGGCACTCGGTGAAGCTGAGCTGGCCGTTCGTCACCACCACGGCGGGGCTCTCCGGGTCCTGCGACTCGATCGTCAGCCCGGACAGCGCACCGGAGTCGGCACCCAGCACGACCGCGGGCCCGGACGACGCAACCACCCGCACGGTGCCGGGACCGTCTTCCGCGGTGATGGTGACGGCGCTGGTCAGCACCAGCGTCTCGTAGTACTGGCCGGTGCTCACGAGGATCACCGCCCCGTCGGCGGCGGACGTCAGCGCGTCCGAGATGGTCCTGTGCCCCTGCCCCATCGCAGGGTTGACCGTGATCACGTCCTGGGCCACCTGGACTCCTTACCGTCTCCGCGCGATCAGTCCCGTTCACCCGCCGCGGGACGACCTCCGGAACTCACGGCACTGTCGCACTGCGTCCGAATGGCGGTACCCAGCTCGTCCGTCTAGTCTCGCGCAATCATGGACCGCACCGGAGCGGTCCCGCACCGCCGGGGACCAAATGGGGGAGTTCCCTCACGAGGTCGCCAGGAAGAACAGAGCAGCCACTTCCGTGCCGTCAGACCGACTTGTCGCGCCCACCGAGGTTCTCGCCGCCGACGTCCTGGACCGGGTGAACGGCGCCGATCGTCCGCCGCTGACGGTCGTCGGCGGACCGAGCGGCGTGGAGTCGCGCGCCGCCGTCGACGAACTCTGCCGGGTGCTCGGCGCGGGCGCGGCCAGGGAGGGCCGCCGGGTCAGGGTCGTCAACCTCTCCTACAGCGAACCTGGCACGGGGTTCGACCTGATGAGCCAGATCCCGCCGCTGTCGGCGCTGCGCGGCACACCGGGGATGCTGTTGTTCTTCAAGAACACGCACCGGCTGCCCGCCGACTCGGTCGGGGCCCTGGAGTCGTTGGTGCGCCAGGTCGCGAACACGGGGACGCGCTGCGTGTGCGTGGTCGCGCTGCCGCTGCCGTCCGCGACCAAGGCCGCCTTCCGGGCGAGCTTCGACCGGCTGCGCCGCGACGGCCTGGCGCGGCTCGTGACCCTGCGCCCCGTACCGCTGCGGCAGGTTCCCGAGCTGGTCACCTCGCTGATCGGCGCGCTGCCGGAGCCCGACCTGCGCGACGCGCTCTGGCGCACGACGCGGGGCTGGCCGAGCGTGATGACCACCGCGCTGCGGATCGGCCTCGACCGCGACCTGATGACCGCGGTGGACCGGCACGCCTACCTCACCGCGTGGCGCAGGCAGTTCCGCGTGGCGGAGGACGACGAGCTGCTGGCCGACGTCCGCGGGTTGGGGCCGATGGCGTGGCGGGCGGCCAAGGCGATCGCCGTGTTCGGCCCGCTCGGCCCTGCCGCTCCCCGCCTGGTCGGTGAGGCGCTCGGGCTGCCCGAGCCGGAGGCGGAGGCCGAACTCGCCGGTCTCGCCCACGCGGGTGTGCTGCAGTACGCCAGGGCGAGCTCCACCTGGCGCTACCGGGTGCCGCTGGTCGCGTTGTCGCTGGAGTCGGCCTTCGGACCGTTCGAACGCCGCAGGCTCGCGCAGATCGCGGTCACCGCCCTGTGGCAGGGTGCCGCGCGGTGCGACCTCCCGGCCTACCTGCCCGACCAGCTCGTCAACGCGGGCAGGCTGGTCGACCCGGAACGGGCCCGCGGCGAGCTGCTCGTCAGCGCGGGCCGGGCCGCTCTGCGCGAGGCCGACCGGTCGCTGTCGTGGCTGCGCGCCGCCGCGGAGCTGTCGGCCGACCGGGACGACCGCGCGCAGATCCTCCTCACCCACGCGCGCACCTGCCTGATGTGCGGCGAGGCCAGGCAGGCGCTGGAGTCGACCGACGCCGTGCTGCGCGGGTACGCGGAGGAGATCCCCGACGGCCAGCTCGTGGACGTCTGCCTGCTGCACCTCACCGCGTTGCACGAGTCCGGTGACCTCACGACGCTCGAACGGGTGGCGCAGGACGCCTGGTGGCCGTGGCCGGGCACGGACCTGGAACGGGCCGTCGGCCGCGCGTTCGCGCTGGCGCTGCTCGGCCGGTGGAGGCAGACCCACGAGCTGCTCGACGAGATCCAGCGGGGGCAGGACGCCGGGCTGGTCTGCAGGCACCTCCGGGCCATCAGCCCGATCATCGGCCTGTGGCTGGGCGACCCGGCCGAGTTCGACCGCGACGTCGTGGAACTGGTCTCCAGGGTCGAGACGGGCGAGAAGCCGCACAGCGAGCTGCAGAGCCGCACCAGCGCGCTGGTGACGCTCGGCGAGCTGCGCCGGGCGCGGAGCCTGCTCGCGTTGTCGGACCGCGTGCACATCCGGCTCACCACCGCCTGCCGGGCCACGCTGGCGGCGGCGGACGGCCGTGCGACCGAGGCGCTCCAGCTCACCCGCAAGAGCGTCGCCACCGGTCCGCGCAACGGCTGCGACGCCGAGCACACCATGATGTTCCACGTCGCGGCGACCGTGCAGCTGTACCGGGGCAAGCTGTCGCGAGCACTCGCGCTCATCGCCACGGCCCGCGACCGCACGCCCACCCTCCCCCACCTGCTGGCGTTGGCCGAGGCCACGCACGAGCGGCTGTACCAGCGGGACGTGCCCGCCAGGCAGGTGCTGGAGGCGGCGCTGGGCCAGGCGGAGGGAGCGGGCGTCGTCGCGCTGACCGACCTGCTGTGGACCGCGCTGGCCGACATCGCCGTCGACCTCGGCGAGCGGCACCTGTTGCCCGGCTTGCTCGAACGGGTCGAAGCGGTGGCCGCGCGCATGGGCACCGAGCAGGCCGAGGTGAACCGGCTGACCCTGCACGCCGCGGTCCACTCCGACGCCGACGCGGCGAACCGGGCCGTGGCGATGCTGCGCGAGCGCGGCCAGCCGTTGGAACTGGCGAGCGGGCTCGAACGCCTGGTGCGGTTCACCGCCGCCGCGCCGGAACTCCTGCTGGAGGCCTACACGGCGGCGGGCGAGCTGGACGCGTTGATGTTCCGGGCGTGGTTGCGCAACCTCATGCGCGCACACGACATCCCCGTGCCGGGGCGGCAGGCGACGGTCTCGGAGAACGAACGCCTGCTGGCCGTCCTGGTCGCCGACGGCCTCGGCAACAAGCAGATCGCGACCCTGCTCGGCGCGAGCGAGAAGAGCGTCGAGGGCCGTCTTTCCCGGCTGTTCTCCCGCACCGGTTACCGGTCGAGGGTCGAACTCGCCTCGGCGATGCTCACCGGGCGCTTCCGGGAGTGAAGGGTCACGACGCCGCTTCGAGCGCCTCGCTCCACCCGGTGTCCGCACTCAGCTCCATCGGCGTGGTCAGGCGGGCCACCGCGTCCTCGTCGTCGACCAGCCGCAGCTCGGCCTGCCGCCGCTGCTCCCACGCGCGCTCCAGCCTCGGCAACGCGGCCGCGTCCCGTGCCAGTGCGTCCGCGGACTCCGGGTCCTCGTCCGTCAGCAGCTCGCGCACCAGCAGCGCCTGGCTCGGCGCGTGCGGCACACCGTCGTCCGCGGGCTCGTGCGTGCGCACGGCCAGCGCCTTGAACCGCCGCCCCGGCGAGAACACGGCCTCGTCGACGGCACGTCCCGCGAGCAGTTCGGACGTGCGCCGTGCGGACACCGGCCAGATCAGCAGGTCGAGGTCGGCGGCCGCGGTGGTGACGTCGAGCTGTGCGCTCGCGCTGAGGAATCCGGGTTCCCACAGGATCGAGCCCGCGGGATGCGCGCCGGCCAGGTTCTCCTGGCGCAGCAGGACCTTGCGGTGCGTCGGCAGCCGCCGCAGCCCGGACACCAGGCACGGCAGGTAACCGTCGAACGGCTCGGGGCCCTCGTTGAGGGCGACCGCTCCCGCCGGTCCCCGGCCGAGGTACAGGCAGACGGCGACGTAGTCCGCCTTGGCCTCGGCGCGCAGCACCGGCCACGCCGACAGCGCGACGTTCACCGCGGCCAGCGCCTCGGTGTAGGCGGATCCGGCGCTGAGGCCCAACCGCGTCTGCTCCGCCGGGGTGCTGGCGCGGTCACTGACCTCGATCGGCCGCGTGCGGGCCGGGCGAGGCACCTCGGGCCGGACGGAGGCCAGGTCGACCACGACCGCATCGGTGGTGGACGGCTCGGGTTCGGGCGCCCAGTGCCGTTCCGGCACGACCTTCGGCTGCGGACGCGGGCCCGACACGGTGGTGATCGGCAGGGGAGGAACGCTGGTGAGCGGAGGGTGCGGCGTGGCGGTGAACCCGTGCGGATCGCGCACAGGTGCGGCCTCGACGTGAGGCACCGGGTCCGTGACCTCGTTGGGAGACAACGCGACCGAGACAACGGGGCTCGGCAGGGAGCGCACGCGGGTCGGCTCAGCGGTGCGGTCGAGCACGACGCCCAGCGACCACAGGTGCGCCTCGAAGCCCGACAGCGCGTACTGCCACGAGGCACCGAGCACGTGGACGTCGACGGTGCGGCAGCGCGCCGGGCCGAGGCCCTCCAGCAGGTCGCAGACCGCGGCCACCTCGGCTCCGGTGACATCGCGGCGCTCGTCGCCGACCACCATGGTCCAGCGGTGCGGGTCGAACACCGCCGTGACACCGCCCCGGTCGGTCTCCCGCCGGACGTGCAGGCCGCCGGGGAGCACCTCGGCGACCACGCCGACCTGCGACGGGGCGTCCGGGCGGTAGCAGCGGGGGCCGTCGAACCGCCAGCCGACGGGAGGCAGCGCGACCGCGCGCACCTGGGGCGGCGCGCCGTCCGGGGTGTGGTGCAGGACCGTCGCCAGCGGTTCGAGCAGCTCCTCGCCGTCGGCCCCGCACACGACGGTGCGCACCGCTCCGCTCGCGCTCGTCACCTGCCTGCCGGTGGCGACGTCGACGCCGCGGCCCAGTGCCGTGGCGAGGCGACCCGCCCAGTCGACCGTCGTCACCGACTCGACAGCGGGCACGACGAGCAGGTCGTCCCGCACCGGCAGCCGGTTGATGATCTCGGCCACCGAACCCGGCGCGACGTCCGCGCCGGGTTCGCCGACGACGAGCTTCGGGACGCGCAGGGTGAACGGGACCT
>JBDSAJ010000079.1:0-19685 GCA_039922235.1 Umezawaea sp. | reverse complement strand
CCCCCCCGCTTCGTAGCTCGGCTGTACTAGAGGGTGTGCCGGGAGCGCTGCTTCACGCGCGAGGTGAGTTCCTGGACCTGGTCGTAGATCCGGCGGCGCTCGGCCATCTCCTTGCGGATCTTCTTGTCCGCGTGCATCACCGTCGTGTGGTCGCGGCCGCCGAACGTCTGGCCGATCTTCGGCAGCGACAGGTCGGTCAGCTCGCGGCACAGGTACATGGAGATCTGCCGGGCGTTCGCAAGCGCTTTCGTCTTGCCCTTGCCGCACAGGTCGTCGATCGTCACGCCGAAGTACTCCGCCGTGACCGCCATGATCGTCGGTGCGGTCACCTCGGGCGCGTGCGAGTCCGGGATGAGGTCCCGCAGCACGATCTCGGCCAGCTGCACGTCGACCGGCTGCCGGTTGAGCGACGCGAACGCCGTCACCCGGATCAGCGCGCCCTCCAGCTCGCGGATGTTCCGCTCGATCCGGGCCGCGATGAACTCCAGCACCTCGGCGGGCGCGGCCAACCGGTCCTGCGCCGCCTTCTTGCGGAGGATCGCGATCCGCGTCTCCAGCTCGGGCGGCTGGATGTCGGTGATCAGGCCCCACTCGAACCGGGTCCGCAGCCGGTCCTCCAGCGTCTCCAGCCGCTTGGGCGGCCGGTCGGAGGACACGACGATCTGCTTGTTCGAGTTGTGCAGCGTGTTGAAGGTGTGGAAGAACTCCTCCTGCGTGCCTTCCTTGCCCTCCAGGAACTGGATGTCGTCGACGAGGAGCACGTCGATGTCCCGGTAGCGGCGCTGGAACGCGACCTTGCGGTCGTCGCGCAGGGAGTTGATGAAGTCGTTGGTGAACTCCTCGGTCGACACGTACCGCACGCGCATGCCGGGGAACAGGCGTTGCGCGTAGTGGCCGACCGCGTGCAGCAGGTGCGTCTTGCCGAGCCCGGACTCGCCCCAGATGAAGAGCGGGTTGTACGCACGGGCGGGCGCCTCGGCCACGGCGACCGCGGCCGCGTGGGCGAACCTGTTCGAGGCGCCGATGACGAAGGTGTCGAAGTTGTACTTCTCGTTCAGCCGGGTCTGCGACGTCGGCGGGTTCGCGGGCCGGGTGAACGGCGTGCCGCTGACCGGGGCGCTGCCGCTGAACGTCGGCCAGATCTCGTGGACGGTCGCGAGGGCCTCGCGGGCTTCGCGCTCCTCGTCCACCTCGTCGCTGTCCGACTCGCCGTCGCCGTCCTCGCCCATCGGCAAGCCCGGCATCTGCAGCTGCTGCTGGCCGGGCATCAGCGAACCGGGCACCGGCAGCGGACCCGGCATGGACTGGCCGGGCATCTGGTGCACCGGCATCTGACCGGGCATCGGCTGGTTCAGCAGGCCGAGCGGCTGGCTGATCCCGTTGCCACCGGGCACGCCGTGCGCGACCTGGATGGGAGTCGTCGGGGGGTTCACCGGTTCGGGTGAGTCGACCTTCACGGCCAGAGATACGGCCCGACCGAGTCGGCGGGACAGTGCGGCGGTGATGGGTTCGCGCAGCGCGCGCTCGATCGCTTCCTTCGCGAAATCGCTCGGAGCGGCCAGCAGCGCGGTTCCGTCGAGCAGACCGATCGGCCTGGTCACCCGCATCCAAGCTCGCTGCTGCGGGGACAGGGTGCTGGCGGCCAGTTCCGCGACCACCTGCTCCCACACGAGACCGAGATCGGTCTGGTGGTTGGACACCTCCGCGCTCCCCTCCCCTCGACTGCTCCCCCCGTGGAGCCAACGCGCTTCACGGTGTGGACTCGGAGAATAGAGGCATCCACAGAGTTATCCACAACTGTGCACGAAGGTGCGTCGAGACGCGGCGGATCCCGACGGCGATTTCGACACACCGTGCGGGCCGTTGGGCGACACTCGGGCGCGCCTCGAAATCCGCGGAGGGTGCACGCTAACAAGCCGCGCGCCGTGCCACAAGCCGCTGTGGCGGGCAAGCACCACCGCGTCGCCGGCACGTCGCTCGGCGTGTCCGGGGCCACCCCGATTTGAGAACCGGGCATGGTCCTGCGTACCCTCGGACGAGTCTCCCGCGAGCGACGGGTGCGTTTGGCGCGCTCTTGCCGCGACCGTCCTGCCCAGGTGCCGGACGGCGCCGGATTGTTGATCGGCTGGGGACACCCACAGACCTGCTTGGTAGTCAGCACCGGGAGATCCAGCCGTGAGCAAGGGTAAGCGCACCTTCCAGCCCAACAACCGCCGCCGCGCCAAGACGCACGGCTTCCGGCTGCGCATGCGCACCCGCGCCGGCCGGGCCATCCTCGCAGCGCGGCGCACCAAGGGCCGCGACCGCCTGTCCGCCTGATAACAGCAGCGCCGTGCTCCCCGCGGCCGCCCGGCTGACCCGCAGCCAGGACTTCGGCCTGGTGGTTCGCCGAGGCCGCCGTGCAGGACGGCCTCGGCTGGTCGTGCACGCCCTGGTCCCGTCTTCAGGGCAGCAGACATCTACTGAATCCTCGGCGCGGCCCACCTTGGACATGTCCAAGGTGGGCTTCGTCGTGAGCAAAGCCGTGGGCAACTCGGTGGTCCGCCACCGGGTCAGCCGCAAGTTGCGCCACGTCGTCCGCGACCGGTTGGCGCAGTTGCCCGTGGGCACCTCGCTCGTCGTGCGCGCGCTGCCCGCCTCAGCGGAGGCGTCCAGCGCCGACCTGGCAGCCGACTTCGACGCCGCGTTGCGCAGGCTGTTGCGATGACCAGCACGCAGTCGAGTCCACTGGCGCGGGTGCTCATCCTGCCGGTGCGGCTCTACCAGCGGTTCATCTCGCCGTTCCTGCCGCCGAGCTGCCGCTTCTACCCGAGTTGCAGTGCCTACGCGGTAGAAGCGTTGACCGTCCACGGTGCGCTGCGCGGCTCCTGGCTGACCGTTCGCCGGTTGGCCCGCTGCGGACCCTGGCACCCTGGAGGCCTGGACCCCGTTCCACCGAGGAGACCTCGCCAGGAACAGGTCCCCGACACATCCGCCGAGGAGTAGCGCAGTGCTCAACTTCATCTACTACCCGGTGTCCTTCATCCTCTGGTGTTGGCACTGGGTTTTCGGCCACGTCTTCGGCGAGTCCAGCGGCATCGCGTGGGCGCTGTCGGTGGTCTTCCTGGTCTTCACCCTCCGCGCCCTGCTGTTCAAGCCGTTCGTCGGCCAGGTGCGCTCCATGCGGAAGATGCAGGAGTTCGCGCCGGAGCTGCAGAAGATCAAGAAGAAGTACGCGAACGACCGCCAGCGCCAGGCCGCGGAGATGCAGAAGCTCCAGTCCGAGCACGGGGTCAACCCCCTCGGCGGCTGCCTCCCCATGCTGGTCCAGATCCCGGTGTTCATCGGTCTGTTCCACGTGCTGCGCTCGTTCAAGCCCGGCTGGGGCGAGGTCTACTTCTTCGACGCCAAGGGCGTCGAGTCGTTCGTCCAGGCGAAGCTGTTCGGTGCGAACCTGTCGACGTTCATCACCATGCCCGCCGACCAGCTCGCGCAGTTCAGCACGCAGCGGTCGTCGGTCATCATCGTGGCGATCCCGTTGATGATCATCGCCAGCATCGCGACGCACTTCACCGCGCGCCACTCCGTCGCCCGGCAGACGCAGGCGGCCACGGACAACCCGCAGACCGCCATCATGAACAAGCTGACCCTCTACATCTTCCCGCTGGGCGTGCTCGTCGGTGGTCTCTTCTTCCCCATCGCGATCCTGATGTACTGGCTCAGCAACAACGGCTGGACGCTCGCGCAGCAGCACTTCGTGTACCGCAGCATCGACCGCGACGAAGAGGCCAAGAAGGTCGAAGCCATCGCGCAGCGCAAGGACCTCGCCCCGAAGCCCGGCGCGAAGCCGACCGCACCGCGCGCCGGCCAGAAGCCCATCCCCGGCGTTCGAACGGGCAACGCGAAGGCCATGGGCACCGCGAAGGCCAAACGACCTGCCTCCCCTGTCCAGGACACGGCGCCCACCGCGGCGGACCTGACCCCTGAGAGCAACGGCAGCAGCGCGTCGTCCAGCACCGAGATCCCCGGCCTGATCACAGGCCGATCCCCTGGCAAGAAGCAGGGCAACAAGAAGCGTCGTTGATCGGGCGCTTGGCCCTGGAGAGGAGACATCGTGTCGGAGACGTTGCAGGCGACCGAAGTGGACGCGGCTGAGGACACCGTCGAGGCGGAGCCGAAGACGCGTGGTAGTTCGGAAGACCTGCTCGTCCAGGAAGGTGACATCGCGGGCGACTATCTGGAGCGCCTGCTCGACCTGCTCGACTACGACGGCGACATCGACCTGGACGTCGAAGCCGGTCGGGCGATCGTCAGCATCGACGGTGGCGAGGACTTGGAGAAGCTCGTCGGTACCCGTGGCACCGTGCTCGAGTCGCTGCAGGAGTTGACTCGACTCGCGGTGCAGCAGGAGACCGGCGTCCGCAGCAGGCTGATGCTCGACGTGGCGGGGTGGCGTGCGGGCCGTCGGGCCGAGTTGGCCGAACTCGGTCGCACCACCGCCGAGAAGGTGCTGTCGTCGGGTGAGCGCATCCGCCTGCACCCGATGACCCCGTTCGAGCGCAAGGTCGTCCACGACGCCGTGGCGGCCGTGGCGGGCGTGCACAGCGAGAGTGAGGGCGAAGAGCCCCAGCGCCGAGTGGTGATCCTGCCGCAGGCCTGATCCTCGGCTCGACCAAGCGCGGCCCGCTCCCCCGTGGAGCGGGCCGCGCTTTTGTTTGCCGTGTTTCACGTGGAACGCGCGCCTCCGGCCATCGCGTTTCACGTGAAACGTGGGCGACCGTGTTTCACGTGAAACGGATCCAGGCGCGCTGCTCGTCGGTCTCGGGGACGGAGACCCCGCGAGCGTCGGAGATGAGTCGCCACGCGTCGTCGGGCTCGACGCCATCCAGCACGAGGAGGCTGGCGGCGATCAGCGAGGAGCGGCCGATGCCCGCCCAGCAGTGGACGACGACGTGCGCTCCCCCACGCAGCTTCGCCAGGAGATGCTCCAGCGTCGGGGTGATCTCGTCGCGGTCGGGGATGCCGAAGTCGCCGATCGGTACGGAGTGGAACTCCATGCCCGCGGCCTCGGCCGCCGCGCCTTCCTCGGTGAGACCGAGTTCGGTCTGCTCCCGGACCGTCAGCGCCGAGACGAGGATGTCCGTGCCGTGGGCGCGGAGTGACGCCATCTCGGTCGCCAACTTGGTGCCGCCCGCCGGGCGGGGCATCGTGCTGACGCGGCCTGGAAAGTCGTGCAGAACCCGATAGGTCATGATTTCCCCCTCGTTTCACGTGAAACAGCATCGATCTTGTCACCCGGCTTGGCGTGTCGGGTGGTTCATCCGTCATCATGGACGGCGGCAGTTTTCGCGGATTCTGCGGACGCCCACCTACTCACCCATCCACCCGGTCGCCTTCGTGTGCCGCGTGGTTTCACGTGAAACGTCACGGATGGAGACATGGTCGGAGATATGGAAGACCGCGCGAAGCGAGTCTTCGGCGACCACTTGGACCGCGCGATCTCGTTCGCTCAACTACTCGCCGACCACGGGGTCGAGCGCGGGTTGATCGGGCCGCGTGAGGTCGAGCGCCTGTGGGACCGTCATCTGCTCAACTCCGCGGTCATCGCGGAGCTGCTTCCTCAAAATTGTCGGGTGGTGGACGTAGGCTCTGGCGCAGGCCTGCCGGGCATCCCCCTGGCGATCGCTCGACCTGATCTGGCCCTGACCCTGCTGGAGCCGATGGCTCGTCGGGTGGCTTGGCTGGACGAGGTCGTGGAGACGCTGGGGTTGTCCTCGGTGACGGTCGTCCGCGGTCGAGCTGAGGAGGCTTCCGTGCGTGAGCAGTTGTCCGACGTGGACGTCGTGACAGCACGCGCGGTGGCTCCGCTGGAGCGGCTGGCGCGGTGGTGCCTGCCGCTCCTCAAGCCGGGCGGTCAGCTGGTGGCTCTCAAGGGCGAGAGTGCGCTGGAGGAGATGGAGCGCGACGCCGAGGCGGTGCGCCGAGCCGGAGGTTCCCGGCAGCGCGTTGTGTCGTGCGGTGCGGATGTACTCGAAGTGCCGACCACTGTGGTGCTCGTCGAACGAGCCGAGTCGAGTGGTCGGCGTGACGGAGCACGTCGACGAAGGAAGGATCGGTGAGCGTGTATCCGGATCCGGTAAGCCGACCCGGTAACCCAGCTCTGCAGCCGCTGTTCCAAACGGCTGATGTTCCACGTGAAACAGAGCGCCCGACCGCTCCCGACGGCGCTGTCGGATCAGGCGAAGCGCTCCGCCCCTCCCACTCCCCGCACACCGGAACGACGGCAGGAGACAGCGCCGTGTGGACACCGATCGCCGAAGAGGCCGCCCGCGCAACCCGCGTGCTGCACCCCGAATCCGCCGGACTCCCCCGCCCCACTCGCCGCCGGATCCTCACGGTGGCGAACCAGAAGGGCGGCGTCGGCAAAACGACCAGCACGGTGAACATCGCCGCGGGTCTCGCGATCCAAGGGCTCAAGGTGCTCGTGATCGACCTCGACCCGCAGGGCAACGCGAGCACCGCGCTGGCCATCGAGCACCGGTCCGGCACCCCCTCCGTGTACGAGGTGCTGATCGGTGAGATCTCGGTCGCCGAGGCGGCTCAGGTCAGCAACCAGTCCCCCAACCTCTACTGCGTGCCCGCGACGATCGACCTCGCGGGCGCCGAGATCGAACTCGTCTCGATGGTGGCGCGCGAGTCGCGGCTCAAGGAAGCGCTCAGCTCCGAGGCGCTGGCCGAGATCAACCCCGACTACGTGTTCATCGACTGCCCGCCGTCGCTCGGTCTGCTGACCGTCAACGCGATGGTCGCCGCGCAGGAGGTGCTGATCCCGATCCAGTGCGAGTACTACGCGCTGGAGGGGCTCGGGCAGCTCCTGCGGAACATCGAACTGGTCCAGGCGCACCTGAACCCGACGCTGAACGTCTCGACGATCCTGCTCACCATGTACGACGGCCGGACCAAGCTGGCCGACCAGGTGACCAGCGAGGTGCGCGGCCACTTCGGCGACACGGTCCTCCGCACGGTGATCCCGCGCAGCGTGAAGGTCTCCGAGGCACCAGGATTCGCTCAAACGGTGCTCACCTACGATCCGGGCTCACGAGGTGCGATGAGCTACCTGGACGCAGCACGCGAGATCGCCGAGTTCGGCGCGAGGATGGGGTTGGCATGACGGAGCAGCGCAAGGGTGGACTCGGACGAGGGCTGGCCGCCCTGATCCCGAGCGGCCCGCCACCGGGGTCGGGCCCGGTTCGCCCGCCGACCACGAACGGCTCCGCCCCTGCGCGTACCGACTCGGTGGAGATCGGCGGTGAGGTCGCGGGTGCGGTGTACCGGGAGCTGCCGGTCAACGCGATCCGCACGAACCCGAAGCAGCCACGGCACGTCTTCGACGAGGCAGCGCTCAACGAGCTCGAGCACTCGATCCGCGAGTTCGGGCTCATGCAGCCGATCGTCGTGCGTGAGCTCGGTAACGACACCTACGAACTGGTCATGGGTGAGCGTCGTTGGCGCGCCACCCAGCAGGCCGGGTTGAAGACGATCCCGGCGATCGTGCGGCACACGCACGACGACGTGATGCTGCGCGACGCCCTGCTGGAGAACATCCACCGGGTGCAGCTGAACCCGCTCGAAGAGGCGGCGGCGTACCAGCAGCTCCTCCAGGAGTTCGGCGTCACGCACGAGGAGCTGGCCGACAAGATCGGTCGCAGCCGTCCGGTCGTGACGAACACGATCCGGCTGCTGAAGCTCCCCCTCCCCGTGCAGCGGCGGGTCGCGGCGGGTGTCCTTTCGGCGGGCCACGCGCGCGCGTTGCTCAGCTTGGACGACCCCGGCGCGCAGGAGGACCTGGCGACGAAGATCATCGCGGAGGGCATGTCGGTCCGTGCGACCGAGGAAGCGGTGACCCTCGCGAAGAGCGCCGAGCCCGCCAAGGCGAAGGTGGTTCGGCGGAAGCCGTTGCACGCGCCGGGGCTCCAAGATCTCGCCGAGCGGCTCTCGGACAACTTCGACACGCGCGTGAAGGTCGAACTCGGACAGCGAAAAGGCCGGATCGTGGTCGAATTCGGGTCTGTTGACGATCTTGAGCGGATCATCCAGCTGATGGCACCAGAAGCGACAAATCGGACATCGTTGGAGGCCTAGGGAACCCCACCAGGCCGCTTTGTCACGGTGACGATTGCCCTCCGTATCTGAAAAGACACGGAGGGCAATCGAATGTTTAACGTGAAACAGCGCGCTCGATCAGCCGGCCGTAGATCTCCCCGAGCGATTCCCCGGCCGCTTCGACGGCCATCGGCAGCAACGAGGTCTCGGTCAGGCCGGGCGACACGTTCACTTCGAGGAACTGCACGGTGCCGTCGGGCATCACGATCGCGTCGGTGCGGGACACGTCCCGCAGACCGAGCAGCCGGTGCGCGGCGACCGCGAGCTCCCCCACCGACTTGGCGGCTGCGGCGTCGAGTCGGGCGGGCGCGTGGAAGTCGGTCAGCCCGGCGGTGTACCGCGAGGTGTAGTCGTAGATCTCGCCGTTCTCCGGAACGATCTCGACCGGCGGCAGCGCGTACGGCCCGTCGGGTCCGTCGACGACGACGACCGCCACCTCGGTCCCCTCGACGTACTGCTCGGCCAGCACGGTCTCGCCGTACGCCAGGCAGCCGACCATCGCGGTCGGCAGTTCGGACGCGTCCCGGACGATCTGGGCGCCCAGCGCGGACCCACCCTGGTCGGGCTTGAGGATCAGCGGGAGACCGAGGCTCCGCACCATCGCGTCGAGCACCGGCTGCGCACCCAGCTCCCGGAAGGTCGCGTGCGGCAGCACGACCCAGTCCGGCGTCGACAGCCCGGCCCGCGCCAGCTCCGCCTTCGCGATCGGCTTGTCCCACGCCCGGCGGCACGCCCGCGAGTCCGTGCCCACGTACGGCACACCGGCCATCTCCAGGATGGTCTGCACCGACCCGTTCTCGCCCTCGCCACCGTGCAGCGCGACGACGACGGCGTCCGGGCGATGGTCCTGCAACCGGGCCAGCAGGCCTCGATCGGTGTCCCACTCCTCCACGGTCACGCCTGCCGACCGCAGCGCGGCGGACAGGCGGCGGCCGGATCGCAGCGACACCTCACGTTCGTGCGACAGCCCACCGGCGAGTACCGCTACCCAGCGTTCCGACACGACTTCTCTCCCAAACTAGACGACGAAACCGGCGAGGCCATCCGCCTACCGTCCACAGTGGACAATACGCGGATGGCCTCGGTGCGAGCTTGGTGGACAGCGCCCCTACGCGGTGTCCGGTGACGGGTTCTGCGGACCGGACAGCTCACGGCTGGTCGTCGGCCCGAACGTGGCGTGGAGCTGCGCCTCGTCCTCCAGGACGTTCGCCAGCCTCCGCACGCCCTCGCGGATGCGCTCCGGCGTCGGGTAGCAGTACGAGATCCGCAGTTGCCTGCTGCCGAGCTTGTCCGCGTAGAAGCCGGTGCCCGACGCGTACGCCACCCGCTGGGTGATCGCCCGCGGCAGCATCGCTTTGGTGTCGATGCCCTCCGGCACCGTCACCCACACGTAGAACCCGCCGTCCGGCCGGTTCCACGAGCACCCCGCGGGCATGTGCTGCTCCAGCGCCGAGATCGCCGCGTCGCGCCGTTCCCGGTACGCCTCGCGGTAGATCTTGATCTGGCCCTTCCAGTCGTGCGTCGACAGGTAGCGGGACACGATCATCTGGTTCAGCGTCGGCGGGCACAGCGTGGCCGACTCGGCCGCCAGTACCAGCTTCTCGCGCACGGCGTGCGGCGCGAGCACCCAGCCGACCCGCAGGCCGGGGGCGAACGTCTTGGAGAACGACCCGAGGTACACGACGTTGTCCGGGTCGGTCGACCGCAGCGCCGGGTACGTCTGGCCGTCGAAGCCGAGCAGCCCGTACGGGTTGTCCTCGACGACGAGGACCCCGGCCTGGCGGCAGATCTCCAGCACCTCGGCCCGGCGGGCGATCGACAGCGTCACACCGGCGGGGTTGTGGAAGTTCGGGATCGTGTAGAGGAACTTGATCCGGCGGCCGGACCGCTCGACCGCGGCCAGCGCCTCGCGCAGCGCCTGCGGGATCAACCCGTCCGCGTCCATCGCCACGTGCACGACCTGCGCCTGGTAGGCGGCGAACGAGCCGAGCGCGCCGACGTACGACGGGCCTTCGGCCAGCACGACGTCACCGGGGTCGACGAAGATGCGGGTGACCATGTCGAGCCCCATCTGGGAGCCGACCGTCACGACCACGTCGTCCGGGTGCCCGTGGACGCCTTCGAGCGCCATCACGTCGCAGATCTGCTCGCGCAGCTCCGGCGTCCCGTTCGCGGACGCGTACTGGAGCGCGGCCAGGCCGTCGGTGGCGATCAGCTCGCCGATCTCGGTGGCCAGTCCGTCGAGCGGCAGCGCCGCGAGGTGAGGCATCCCACCCGCGAGGGACACCACCTCCGGCCTGCTGGCCACTGCGAAGAGCGCCCGGATCTCCGATGCCGTCATCCCTGCCGTGCGCGCTGCGTAGCGGCGCAGGTGTGGGTCGAGGCTCCGATTGCCCTGCTTGGCGGGCTGTCCGGGTGTGGTCACGGTGGACTCCTGCACTCGCGCTGGGAGTGATGATTTACCGGCGGGTACGTACCGAGCGAGTGTAACCGTCGTCCCGTTCGTGGCATCTGCCTTCCGACAACCGTCACATCCGCCTATCCTCGTGGGAGTTCTTCAATCCGCGTTTGGAGGTCGGGGTGTCGCGACGCGTTGTAGGCGTCACTCTGGACAACCTGGAGCACCTCTCCAAGCACAGCCGCACGTGCGTGTTCTGGGAGCTGGCTCCACACCTGAAGGCGCAGGCCGAGGAGTACGGCGACACCGAGTTCGAGAAGGAAGCCTGGGTCTCCAGCGTCCTGCTCGAGTGGGGTTCGTGCGGCCGCATCATCTACTGCGACGGCATCCCCGCGGGCTCGGTCTTCTACGCCCCGCCTGCCGCCGTGCCGCGCTCGCTCGCGTTCCCCACGTCCCCGGTCAGCTCGGACGCCGTGCTGATGACCTCGCTGGAGGTGCTGCCGGAGTTCCGCGGCGGCGGCCTCGGTCGGGTCCTCGTGCAGTCCGTGGCGAAAGACCTGACCAAGCGCGGCGTGAAGGCCATCGAGACGTTCGGCGACAACCACCCGAACGACGACGAGCAGAGCTGCGTCACCCCGGCCGACTTCCTGCTCGGCGTGGGCTTCAAGACCGTCCGACCGCACCACCGCTGGCCCCGCCTGAGGCTTGAGCTGCGCACCGCGCTCGGCTGGAAGGAAGACGTCGAGGCGGCGCTGGAGCGGCTGCTGAACACCGTGTCGGTGTCCACGGCCGAACCGAGCTTCCGCCCCGCGACGGCGAAGATCTAGCAAGACGACGACAGAGGGCCCCCTCGGGTGGAAAACACCCGAGGGGGCCCTCTGTCGTCGATCAGAACTTCGAGAGTTCGCGCTTCATCAGGTCGTCCATCGTGAACGTGCCGGTGGGCTGGTCGTCCTTGCCCAACAGGTACAGGCGCTTCACGGCGACCAGGATGCCCTCGGCGACGACGTCGCGGAACGCCGGATCGGCCAGCCTGCGGCGGTCCTGCTCGTTGGTCAGGTAGCCGACCTCGACCCGCACGGCGGTGCACCTGGTCCTGCGGAGCACGTCCCACGACTTGGGGTGCGTGCCGCAGTCCGGCATGCCCGTCCTGGCCGTGATCTCGCGCTGGATGAACCCGGCCAGCGCCTCGCCCACCGTGGAACTGGTGCCGTTGCCGGTGCCGTAGTGGAAGCTCGCGACGCCGGACGCCTTCGGTGAGGAGTTGCCGTCGGTGTGCAGGGAGAGGATCAGGTCCGCCCCCGCCTCGTTCGCGAACTTGGCCCTGGCGGCCTCGTCCGGGCAGTTGTCGGGGCCACGCGTGAGCAGGGCCTCCATGCCGGTCGCAGCCATCTTGCCCTCGAGCCTGCGGGCCAGGTCGAGCATGAGCCCGGACTCGTTCAGGTGATCGACGACGACGCCCAAGTCGTCGCCGCCGTGGCCGGGGTCGATGATGATGCGCTTGCCGGACAGCCTCGGACCGGACTTGCGGACCCGTTCCTGCTCGCGCAGGAACACCGGGCGGCCTCCACGGACCTTCGGCTGGAGCTGGCGGAGCGCGCGGACCGTGTTCGGGCCGCACATGCCGTCGCTGGTCAAGCCGTAGTCGCGTTGGAAGCTGCGCAGGGCCTGTTCGGTCTGCTGACCGAACTCACCGTTGGCGCGACCCGCGTCGTAGCCCATCTCCAGCAGGCGTTCCTGCAGCGCGAACACGTCGTCGCCCGTGACCGGCTGGGCGATGAGGTACGCCAACGGCCGGTCGCCGAGGCGGAAGGTCGCATCGCGCAGCGCCCGATAGGTGGCCGGGCCGACGATGCCGTCGGTGATGAGGCCCCGCTGCTGCTGGAAGGCACGCACGGCGTGCTCGACGGAGAGGTCGAACACCGGTGATGCCTGCGGATCCGACAGCAGACCGATCTTGGTCAGTGTGGACCTGATGTCGGCAACGTCCGGCCCGACATCCCCGCGGCGGAGTAGCAGCATGCACCCCTCGCTCGACTAGGGCGCCGACCGAGGTCGACGCTGACGTGAAGCCCCCATTGTGCCCTGCCGCGCCAGTAGCTCTACGGAGGGCTACTGCGGGTGGCTGCGTAACCACTGAGGAGCACAGGGCGTTCCTCCAAATGGACGTGGCCCGTCCGTCTTATCGAATGACGGGCGGGCCACGTTATGCGTTGCAGGCCAGGATCAGGAAAGAACCTCGGAGAGGTCGTTCAGCAGCGCGGCCTTGGGCTTCGCGCCGACGATCTGCTTCACCGGGCGACCGCCCTGGAAGAGGATCAGCGTCGGCACCGACATGATCTGGTAGTCGCGGGCGATGCCGGGGTTCGCGTCGATGTCGAGCTTCGCGACGGTGATCTTCTCCGCGTGCTCGGCGGCGATCTCCTCCAGCACCGGGGCGACCATCTTGCACGGACCGCACCAAGTTGCCCAGAAGTCGACCAGAACCGGCTTCTCGCTGGTCAGGACATCATCGGCGAAGCTCTTGTCGGTCACGACCACTGTGGCGCCAGCCATGGTAACTACTCCCTAACTAGTGAATGGATCTCGGAGATCAGCTGGTGGTGACCGTGCCGTAGCCGCCGCCGACCGCTTCGGACGCCACGGCGGCGTGCGGCTCGCCGTGCTCGGAGAGCCACCGCTCGGCGTCGATCGCGGCGGCGCAGCCCGAGCCCGATGCGGTGATGGCCTGCCGGTAGGTGTGGTCGACGAGGTCGCCCGCGGCGAACACGCCGTCCAGCTTCGTGTACGTGGAAGGAGCCTTGACCTGCACGTACCCGGCGTCGTCCACGTCGACCTGGTCGCGCACGAGTGCGCTGCGCGGGTCGTGGCCGATCGCCATGAAGACACCCGTGAAGGGCAGTTCCGAAGTCTCGCCGGTGACCGTGCTGGCCACCTTGACGCCGGTGACCGTGCCCTCGCCCAGCACTTCGAGTACCTCGGTGTTCAGCAGCCACTTGATCTTGTCGTTGGCGCGGGCGCGCTCCAGCATGATCCGCGAGGCGCGGAACTCCTCACGCCGGTGGATGATCGTCACGGACTTGGCGAACTTGGTCAGGAACGTCGCCTCCTCCATGGCCGAGTCGCCGCCGCCGACGACCGCGATGTCGTGGTCGCGGAAGAAGAAGCCGTCGCAGGTCGCGCACGCCGACACACCTCGGCCGAGCAGCTCCTGCTCCCCCGGCACGTCCAGGTAGCGGGCAGCCGCGCCCATGGCCAGCACGACGGCCTTCGCCGCGTACCGGACACCGTTCGCGGTCACGTACTTCACGTCACCGGTCAGCTCGACGGAGTCGACGTCCTCGGAACGCAGCTCGGCGCCGAAGCGCTTCGCCTGCTCGCGCATCTGCTCCATGAGCTCCGGGCCCATGATGCCGTCGCGGAAACCGGGGTAGTTCTCGACCTCGGTCGTGGTCATCAGGGCGCCGCCGTACTGGCTGCCCTCGAACACGAGCGGCTCGAGCTGGGCCCGTGCCGCGTACACCGCGGCGGTGTACCCGGCAGGCCCGGATCCCACGATGATCAGGCTCCGAACGTCCGACACCCTCGACCTCCGATACGTCGCGGCGCGCCGGGAATGAGTCCCGGCGGCGCACTCAGCTACAACGCGATCGTAGGCGCCCGGAATTCCGCGTCCACGGGGTGAGGTTCGCTACGTCCGTTCGCCCGGCTACGGCGCCATCACCGAGTCGGCCAACACCCCGTTCGGGTTGTCGGGACCGCAGGTGTCCGGGTCGAGCACGACGATGCGGAACGTCCCCGGCCTGCCCGCGGTCAGGATCGCCATCACGGCGGCCCTGTCGTCGAGCTGGATCGGGCTCACGCCGAGCGGTTTCGAGGCCGGGATGTTCCCGCCCTTGAGGCACCCGTCGAGCTTCTCCTGGTTGTCCAGCGGCCCGAAGTTCTGCGCCTTCAGCACGTCGCCGATGACCGGGCCGAAGTTCTGGCCCTGCACGAACAGTTCGGGGGTCGTGGGAGCAGGCGCCGTCGCACCCGGCTTGTCCGGCGCCGGGAACGACGAGATGGCGTCGCTGCTGTTGCTGTTCATGCTGGGGATGGCCACCGCGATCACCCCGACGCCGACCGCGGCGGCCGCGAGCACGCTCGCACCCCACCCCAGTCGCTTGTACTTGCGCTGCCGGGCGTCGTTGAGGCTGACGACCGGTGCGGCCAGGCCGTGCGCCTCGGCGGCCAGCGCCGCGTCGATCCGGGCGGCCACGTCGCGCGGCATCGGGATCGGCGGCAGCGACGACAGGTCGGCCAGGGTGGCGTCCAGCGCCTCCAGGACCGCTCGCGCGTCCGGGTCGGCTTCTGCACGCGGCCGGAGCACCGCCTCGGTCTCCGCGTCGAGCACACCGGCGTGCAAATCGGCCAGCAGATCCACGGACCACGGCGGATCGATCGGCGTCCCCTGACGCCTCTCACTGCCGCTCATCGTGCCTCCCGCTGACGTTGCTGTTGCACATTCACACCGTCAACTGGGACGTTCGCATCTGCACTTCGGTTCCGGAGGTGCCCTAGGCTTTTTGCGAGCTTGGCCCTGCCACGGGCGCACCTGCTCTTCACGGTGCCCTCGGCGATCCCCAGCATCTGGGCGGTTTCCGCCACCGAGTAGCCCTCGACGTCGACCAGGATGATCGGCGCGCGCTGCTCTTCGGGCAACTCCGCGAGCGCGGCGGCCACGACGAGCTTGGTCTCCCGCTCGGCCATCTGGTCGCGCGGGGCCACCGGCTCCCCAGGTCCGGCCTCCGGTAACGGCACGGTCGGCTTGGTCTGCCGCCGTCTCATCCGGTCCAGGCAGGCGTTGACGACGATCCGGTGCAGCCACGTCGTCACCTGCGACTCGGCCCGGAACGACCCGGCGGCCCGGAACGCGGAGATGAACGCCTCCTGCAGGGCGTCCGCGGCTTCTTCCGGGTCGCGCAGCGTCCGCAACGCCACCGCCCACAACCGGTCCCGGTGCCGTCGCACGATCTCCGGGAATGCGTGCGGGTCACCCGCGGCATGCGCCGAGATGAGGTCTGCGTCCGAGCTAGCTGCGGCCGTCACCCAAAGAGGGTATCCAGGTCCCCACTACTGCCTGCCAGGGTGTACCTACTCAATTTTCCCGCCACATTCCTTGCCGACCTCCGGCAACCCACCACCACGCGAGGCCGACTTATGGCGGCTGAGCCGCCGTCTGCGGAGCAGCGACCAGAATTACTGCGCCCTTGTGTACAAGAGTTCGCCGATTTCGGTCTTGTTGTCCTTGCCGGTGCCGGCGAGCTTGGTGATCCACAGCAGGACGTGGGCGCTGGGCTCGTAGTCGTTGAGCTGGATCTGCGTCTGGCCCGCCGAGAGGGTGGCCGTGGCGATGACCTTGGTCTCCTCGATCGGCGAGTCGGCGGAGTCGGCGATGCGGATCTCCACGATGGTGTCCGCGCTCTTGGAGGTGATGGTCACCGAGGCCAGCTTGACCGGCTCGGCGAACGACGCGATCAGACCGATGCCCGGCTTGAGCGTGGGGAACGGCTGGAAGTAGTTGTCGGTCTCCCACGTGGTGTCCGGGTTGTTGTCGACGGCCCGGTTGACGCGGTTGGCGTTGTCCGGGTTGCTCGTCACGTCGTAGACGGCGACCGAAGCGGGCTGGATCGGGCCTGCGGGTACGGGTGCGGTGGGGGCCGCGCTCTGGCCGGGTGAAGCGGACTGGCCGATCACGACGGTGGGGCCGCCGTTCTTCGTCGGCTCGTCGCTGAAGAAGCTGACGATCTGCACGCCGAGCCAGATGATCACCGCGATCGTGGCGACGGCCAGCACCGCGACGCTGACCAACAGCTTCCGCTTGTGGCCGCGACCGCTCGCCGGCTTCTGGGTGGTCCACACCGCCCGGTCGCCGTCGTCGTCCTCGGTGACCGGCGAGATCAGCGCCGTCTGCGCCTCTTCCTCGGCGATCTGGTCCAGCACCTGCAGGATCGCCGCGCTCGTGCGGATGCCGCCGACGCTGGTGTCCTCCAGGCTCCGGACCGCGACGGACGACAGCTCGTGCGGCACGTACGGCTGCAACGCCTTGGGCGCGACGACCGAGCCGTCCGGCCCGGTCGGGGCCACTGGCACGCCCGCCGGACCGCCTGGCAGCGCCCAGCGGCCGGTGAGCAGCAGGTACAGGATCGCGCCGAGGCCCTTGACGTCGTCGCGCGCGATGGCTTCCGGCCGGGCACCGGGGAACGCGAGCCGCAGCCTGCCGTCCGGGGTGACCCGGATGCGCTGCGGGTGGTCCGCGCCGAGCACGAGACCGGCGTGGTGCGCGCCTTCGATGGCGGCGCCCAGCGGTTCGAGGAGCCTGGTCGCGGCGCCCGCGGGCAGCGGACCCTCGGTGATCAGGTCCATCAGGTCGGTGCCCTGGGTCCACTCGGCGACGACGATGCCGAGGATGCCCTCGTCCATCCGCAGCCCGCTGCCGGGCGTCAGCACGTCTATCACCCTGGACACGCCGGGGTGGGTGAAGCTGGACGCGTGCATGGCGCGCTCGGTGGTCCGGCGGGCCCTGCCCGCTGCCTGGAGGTCGTGGAGGTCGCCGACCAGGATCGTCAGCGCCACGTCGCGGTTGAGCTGGCCGTCCCGCGCGCGCCACAACTGGGCGGCGCCGCGGTCGTCGACCCCTGACCGCGCCAGCAGCCGGTAACGGCCATCGCCGATCACCCCGCCGGGTACCAGCGAGGTGTTGTTGGCACCGGGGTTGTTCCCCAGCTTCGGCCCGCTGCTCACGCGACCTTCCCCTGTCCGGTCCCCCAAGGCGATTCCCTCAAGTCTCGTGACCGAGGGTACGGGACCGAGCTAGCCCTCCGTGGTCACCGGCGCCGCACCAGTCGGATGATCTTGTCCACCGCGGGCTTCATCTCGGGTACCCGGAAAACGGCGAGCAAACCAAAGCTGAGCGGCAATCCGATCACGGTCTGGGCGATGATCTCCACCCACGCGACGACCCTGGCCGATTCCAGTCCCAGCACCTTGACCAGGAGCATCGACACGCCCATCGCGACCGCGCAGCCGATCGCCGACGCCACCACGGTCAGGCACACCGTCCACAGGGTGAAACCGGTGCGCAGCCTGCCGAGCCGGACCCTCAGCCAGACCTGGCCGACGATCGCGCCGACCACGAAGCTCAGTGACATCGCGATGGACACGCCGACCGCGAGCTTGTCGGGCGGGGAGATCGCCAGGAACGCGTACAGCAGCGCGATCCGGAACGCCACGATGATCGCCTGGATCACCGTCGGCGTCCGGGCGTCCTTCATCGCGTAGAAGACCCGGAGCTGGAGCAGCGTGATCGCGTACGGCACGAGGCCGAACGCCGACAGCGCCAGCGCCATGCCGATCCGGGTGCCGCCCTCGATGCCGGACTCGCCGAACGAGAAGACGCCGAGACCGATCGCGAGCCCGGCGACCGTGAGCATCGCGCTGAAGGGCATCAGCAGGATCGAGGACATCCGGTTGCCGAACGACAGGTCACCGACCAGCGCGTCGACGTCCTTCGCGGCCGCTGCCCGGCTCATCTTCGGCATCAGCGCGGTCAGCAGCGAGACGCCCAGCACGCCGTACGGCATCTGTGAGACCAGCCACTGGTAGTTGTAGGCGACCAGCGCGCCCTCGCCGTTGAGCGCCACCCTGGTCAGGATGAAGATGCTGAACAGGCCGAGGCCGACGTAGAGCAGCACCCAGAAGCCGAGCGCGCCGAAGTCGGCGAGCCGCTTGTCCCAGCCCCAGCGCCACTTGAACGTGAAGCCGGAGCGCTTCATCGCGGGCACCATCACCAGCGCCTGGAGCGCGACGCCGAGCATCGTGCCGAGGCCGAGCACCAGCAGCTTCGGGCTGCCCATCTCGACCGGGTCCAGCGAGATGTCGCCGGGCATCCGCCAGTAGACCGCCAGCGTCACGATGACTATGACGTTGTTGAGCACCGGCGCCCACGTCGGCAGGCCGAAGATGCCCTTCGTGTTCAGGATCGCGCCGATCAGCGCCGACATGCCGTAGAAGATGATGCCCGGCAGCACCAGGTAGGCGAACGCCGTGACCAGCGCCGGGTTCGCCTTGTCGGAACCGCTGGTGAGCGCGGAGGTGAGCAGCGGCGCGCAGAGGACCGCGATGACGGTGCCGATGCCCAGCAGGACGGCCGACATCGTGACCAGCCACTGCGCGTACGACGCGCCGCCGTCCGCGTCCTCCTTCTCGGCGCGGACCAGCAGCGGGATCGCGACGCTGGTCAGCACCCCGCCGAGGAGCAGTTCGTTGATCATCGTGGGCAGCGTCGTCGCCGCCTGGTACGAGTCGTTCAGGACGCCCGAACCGATGATCATGATCAGCATCAGCTTGGACAGCAGGCCCGACGCCCGGCTGACGATCGTGGCGATCGCCATCGACCCGCTGGCCTTCGCGACCGACGGGGCATTCGACACCGGTTCGATGACCACGGTGGCAGTGTCGCTCAACTCGCACTCGACTTCTCTGGTGTGACGCTGCTGGCGTCTTCGGGTACCTCGACCTTGGCGCGTGCTGCCCTGATCCGCCGGTAGATCCTCCGGGCGGACAGGAGCACCAGCGCGGCCGCGGCCGTGGCGGTGATGACAATGGTGATGGTTCCGTACGCGGAAGACGAGACCTCGAGCCTCACGGAATCGCCCAACGCCACCCCCGTGGGGGTCGTCAGCTGGACGTTCACGCTGAACCGACCGGACCTCAGCACCTCGACGGGCACCCGCACCAGGCGGTCGCCGCGCGCGGGCAGGGTGAGGTCGCCGAGCTGGTTCGCCTTGATGCCGGGCTTGTCGTCGACCACGATCCGGACGTTGATCCGCACGTCCAGCCGGTTCTTGATGGTCACCGGGATCGGGCTGTCGCCGGAGCCGAGCAGGATCGGGCTGTTCGGCTCGATCACCGTCACCTGGTCCTGCAACTGCGCGATCCCGTCCTCGCCGATCGCGATCGACGCGCGCGCCGCGGCCTCGTTGCCCCGCCACGCGCTGGACACGCCGCGCAGCAACTCCAGTCGCAGCGGGTCCACCAGGTCGGTGGGCTTGGAGGACGTGCTGTCCTCCTGGCTCATCGATTCGAACATCGCCTGGACCATCGC
>JBDSAJ010000078.1:0-9554 GCA_039922235.1 Umezawaea sp. | reverse complement strand
CCATTAACCGCGACAAACTACTAGTCCGCCAACAAACTCGCGCGTAGTCCTCAGTGGACGGTCATCGGGCTGGGAGCGTGCCGGGTCTCAGCCCGCCGTCCGCGACGTCGGCAGCCGGGTGGCGTCCACCCGCGACAGCCGGTCGGCGATCAGCCGGACCGCGGGCAGCCGCAGCTGCTCCAGGATCGCCAGCGCGCGCACCCACGCCTCCCGCGCCCCCGACCGGTCCCCCGCCTCCATCATCGTGTCGCCGAGTTCCACCAGTTCCTCGGCCTGGTACACCGGGATGTTCGCCTTCCGGTACAGCTCGATCGCCCGCTTCCGGTAGGCGATGGCCTGCTCGAACTGGCCGCGCAGCCGGTGGGACTCGGCGAGCACGACCCAGCAGTTGCCCTCGCCGTTGCGGTCCTCCAGCTCCCGGAAGATGCTCATGGCCTGCCGGGCGAGCGTGACGGCCTCGGTGTGCGCGCCGAGGTGGATGCGGGCCCAGGCGATGCCCTGCAACGAGTTCGCCTGGCCGCGCGGGTCGCCGGCCCCGGTGTACAGCTCGTGGGCCTTCCAGTGGTGCTCGGCGGAGTCGGCGAACCGGTTCGCGCGGCCGTGGATGGAGCCGAGGCCGCTGTGCACGTGGGCCTGCTCGTAGGTGAGGCCGAGTTCGCTGAGCAGCTCACGGGTGCGGGTGAGCAGGTCGATCGCCTCGTCGGGGCGGTCGAGGTGGTGGCGCGCTCCCGCGAGGCTGCGCATGGCGAGCGCCCGGCCGAGCGGGTCGCCTTCGGCCTCGGAGGCGGCGACCACGACCGACATGGTCGAGTCCCACTCGTGCCACAGCCCCTGGTACTGGAAGTGCTGCTGCATCGACAGGGCGAGGCCCCTGGCGGAGGCAGGGCGGCCGGTCGCCGCGGCGCGCCGGACGACGGCCATCAGCACCTGGCGCTCGGCGGTGAACCACAGGTGGGCTTCCCCGTCGTCCTCGACGGTCTCCGCTCGCACGCCGGGCAGCGGAGCCTCGGGTGCGGCCGGGACCAGCCCCGGTCTCAGCAGGAGGCTCGCGTCGTGCGCGGTCTGCCGGTAGTGGTCGAGCAGCCGGTCCAGCGCGGCTTCCCGGTCGACGTCGGAGTCCAGGTCCCGGCTCAGCTCGGCGGCGTAGACGCCGATGAGGTCGTGCGCGGCGAACCGGCGCGGCACGTGCTCGGTGACCAGCCTGCCGCGGATCAGCTCGGCCAGCAGGCCGCGGGTCTCCCTGAGCTCCGCGCCGAGCAGGCTCGCGGCAGCGGCGAGCGAGATGTCCGGGCCGGGGTGCAGCGACAGCAGGCGGAACAACCGCGCGGCACGGCCGCCGAGCATCCGGTACGACCAGGAGAACACCGTCCGCACGTCACCGCTGCTGCCGTCGCCGAACGCGTCCAGGCTGCCCTCGGTGTCCCTCAGCGCGTCGGCGATGGCGGCCAGCGGGAAGTCGGGGTGCGCGGCGGCCCGCGCGGCGACGAGGCTGAGCGCGAGCGGAAGACCCGCGCAGAACCGGACGACGTCGTCGACCGCCTGCGGGTCGGCCTCGACCCGGCGCGCGCCGATCCTCCTGACCAGGTTCTCCCGCGCCTCCTCGGCGGACAGCACGTCCAGCGACACGAGGTGCGCACCGTCCGTTGCCATCAGTCCGGTCAGCCGGACGCGGCTGGTGACGATCACCAGGCAGCTCGCCGAGCCGGGCAGCAGCGGGCGGACCTGGTGCGCGTCGCGCGCGTTGTCCAGCACCACGAGCATCCGCTTGCCCGCCGTGAGGCTGCGGTACAGGCCCGTCTGCTCGTCCACGGTGGACGGCATCCGGGTCGGCAGCACGTCGAGCGCGCCGAGGAACCCGCGCAGCGCTTCGGCGGGGTCCACCGCCGCGCCGCTGAGGTCGAACCCGCGCAGGTTCACGTACAGCTGCCCGTCGGCGTACCGGTCGGCCAGCGTGTGCGCGAGGTGCACGGCGAGGGTGGTCTTCCCGGTGCCCGGCAGGCCGTCGATCGCGCAGATCACCGTGGACCCGGACGACGCCGGGTCGGCGGGAACCAGCGCGAGCAGGTCCGCCAGCACCGCGCGACGACCGGTGAACGCGGGCAGGTCGGACGGCAACTGCGCCGGGCGGAGCACCGAGACGGCCGTGATCGGCTCCACCGCCCGCGCGGGTTCCCGCACGTCCGGCACGACCTCCTGCGCCAGCACCCGCCGGTGCGCCGCCCGCAGTTCCGGGCCGGGACCGATGCCCAGTTCGTCCGACAGGTGCGTGCGCACGACCTGGTAGGTCCCCAGCGCCTCGGCCTGGTGGCCCGCCGCCGCGAGGAGCAGCATCACCTGGGCCTGGAGCGCCTCGTCGAGCCTGGCCTGCGCCGCGACGGCCCGCAGCGCGGGCAGCAGGTCCTCGGCCATCCCGGCGGTGCGCGCGGACTCCGCGGCCTCCCTGGCCGCCACGCGCCGCTCGTTGTCGATCGCGGTGAACAGGGACGCCGCCTGCGTTCCCACGTCGAGCCCGTCCGCGCACCGGCCGTGCCACAGCTCGAACGCGCTCGCGAACACCGGCACCGCGGCGGCGTGGTCGCCATCGGCCGCGAGCCGCCCGGCCTCGGCGGCCAGTTGGCGGAACCGCAGCAGGTCCAGCGAGCCCTCGTCCACTTCGAGCTGGTAGCCGCCCGTCTTGCGGAGCAGCCAGCGGCCCGCGGCCCTGGGCGGCAGTCCCGGTTCCAGCATCCGGCGCAGCAGACCGACGGACCGGTGCACCACGTTGACCGCGCTCGACGGCGCGCTCTCGTCCCACATCAGGTCGACGAGTTCGGCGAGGCTGACCGGCCTGCCCCCGGCCGCGAGCAGGAACGCCACCACGAGGCGCTGCTGGGGAGCGCCCAAGTCGATCTCGTCGTCGCCGCGCCACGCCCGAACCGGTCCCAGCACGGTGAAGCGCACCTGTGCGGCACGGCTTCCCGTCAACGAACGGCCTCCTTGCCGCCTTCGGTGCGCCAACCGAAACGCGACCGGTTGTGGACAAGGTACCAAACCGAGGCATCCTCGACAGTTCACCCGCACTGGACCAATTCACCCGAGCTGCCCAGCAAGCAGGTTGAAGCAAAGCCTCGAAAAACGGTCGTACACCGAGCAATCGCCGGTCGACCCAGGTGAACGCACCATTCGGCGCCGACTTGCGCACGATATCGCTCAGGCCGGACCGATTCGGTCCATTGTGGATACTGGTGGCCGCTCACCCCGCCAGCGCGGCCTCCACCGTCGAGTACAGGTCCAGCAGGGCGTCCAGCGAGGTGAGAGACAACGGCCGGGACACCGTGCGGCTGGCGACCACGACGCGGAACCCGGTGCCGTCGCGCTGCCCGCGCTGGTGGCAGCGCACCAGCGCGCTGAGCCCAGTCGAGTCGAGGAAGGTCACGCCGGTCAGGTCGAGCACGAGCGGAACGTCCGCCCGCGTGGCCTCGACCACCTGCTCCTCCAACTCCGGCACCGTGTTCCGGTCGACGTCGCCGACGACCCCGACCACGACGGCACCCGGCGCCTGCTGGTGATGCACGCGCAAGCGCGGGAGTTCGGCGTGGGAGTCCTGTCCGGGGACCGTGCGCATCGCGGATCTCTCCTAGCCTGGACGGACCTGTGGTCCGCGACCCGGTAAATCTACACTGGCGATAGTAGACATTAACAGTCACCTCGCCTAGAGTTTGTCTCCTGAACGCGCGAACTAACACTCCGACGCCGGGCTTGGACCACGACATGGGACGATGGGCACAAGGCTCGTCCGACCAGGGAATGGACCACGTCGTGATGGTTTCCGCCGCACCGGCGATCGACGTGCTGCTCGTGGAGGACGACGCCGGTGACGCCCTCATCACGCTTGAGGCCTTCGAGCACCACAAGGTGTTCAACCGCCTCCACCGGGTGCGCGACGGCGTCGAGGCGCTGGCGTTCCTGCGCAACGAGGGCCAGTTCACGGACGCACCCCGGCCCGGCCTGATCCTGCTGGACCTCAACCTGCCGCGGATGAGCGGCCACGAGGTCCTCGCGGCCGTCAAGCAGGACGACACCCTCCGGCGCATCCCGATCGTCGTGCTGACGACGTCGGAGTCGGAGGAGGACGTGCTCCGCAGCTACGACCTGCACGCGAACGCGTACGTCACCAAACCGGTCGACTTCGACGCGTTCGTGAGGGCCATTCGGCAGATCGACGACTTCTTCATCACCGTGGTCGCGCGCTCGGACTGAGAAAACTCCGCACCGGCCGGAGCACCGCTCGCCGAGCACGGGGGAATAGACCGGAATCCACGTCGAATAGGCCATAGCCGCAGCGTGTTACCGGTTTGACCAGCCATCGGAGCCAGCGGCAACAAGTCCATCCGAGCACCGTTAATTCCCTATTTCACATATCTGACCGAAGACACCGAAGTGCTTTGTTGACCAATGCTCCGCGCATTGCGCACAATGCGACTCCGAGGTGTGAGCCGCCACACGTCTACGGCATCGCACATCCTTGGAGGCACGGGTGTCCCGAAATCATCGCCTACGCCGAGCCGCCGTGCTCGGGCTCGTGGGCTCGCTCGCCGCGGCGGGCGTCGTCGTGCTGGTGAACGCGGCCGACGCGGCCCCCGGCGGAGGTGCGCTCACCGGGTTGACCACGTCAGCGGCCAACCGCCGGGCGCCGGTCACCGGCTTGTACGACTGGAGCAGGGCCGGGTACCGCGGCGGCCAGGACCTGCCCGGCGCGAACGAGGTCAACCCCGCCGCGGCCTGCCAGATCACCGCGGCCGAGCTGGCGAGCCAGTTCGGTGTCCGGCCGGACGACGGGGCGGACGACTCGGCGGGTCTCCAGTCGGCCATCGACTCGGTCAAGTCGACCTGCTCGCCGTCGGCGGGCTACACCAGGCTGAGCCTGATCACGCTGCCCGCCGGTGAGCTGGCCGTGTCCCGTGAACTGCACGTCGACGCCGACTACCTGGTCATCCGCGGCGCGGGCGCGACGGCGACGAAGATCGTCTACCGGCCCGACGCGACCACCCTGTACGACACCCTCACCGAGGACGGGTCGGACTGGGACGAGGACGGGATGGTCAGCGGCGAGGGCAAGGGCGGCTGGCTGTGGCCAGGCCGAGGGCTGTTCCGCGTCCAGTCCCGCGAGGTGCACCCCGCCTACGCGAGCGCGTACGCCGCCGCGCCCGCCAACCGCAAGGACATCTTCGAGGGCACGGTGAACGTGCACTGGAAGTCCGGCGCGAAGCTGCGGGCGAAGCCGGGCGAGACGGCCTACTCGGCCAGGCAGGGTGACCGGGTCGTGCACCTGGCCACCAACGCGACCATGACGGCGATGACCGTCGGCTCGTTCCTCAACGTCCGCGCGGCGAACTCGGTGAAGTTCTACGAGCAGCAGAAGGCGACCGGCACCGAGTTCCCGCTGCTGAACATGCACATGCGGGCGCAGATCTTCACCATCACGGCCGTCGACACGGCGAACAAGACCGTCACCGTCGACAAGCCGCTGGAGTACGACGTCCCCGTCACGTCCACGTCGGACGGCTCGGCGCCGATCGACGGCGCGGTGTACGACTCGAAGGCCGCACCGCTCGTGGACCCGGTCGTCGGCGTCGGGTTCGAGGACTTCGGCTTCACCCAGGCTATGCCGGGCCTCGACCAGGCCGACTCGGTCGACAACTACGGCAACATGGCTCCCGCGGCCGAGATGCACGGCATCGTCTTCAAGTGGGCGGCGAACTCCTGGGTGCGCGGCATCAAGGCGGAGATGACCGGGTCGCACCCGATCGTCACCGAGGAGGCCAAGAACCTCCAGATCGTGGACAACGAGCTGGACGGCGCGTGGAACAAGGGCAAGGGCGGCAACGGCTACTTCCGCGGCTCACGGGTGTGGGACTCGCTGTACGCGGGCAACACCTCGCGCAACCTGCGGCACTTCACCTTCCAGTGGTCCGCCTCCGGCAACGTGGTGATCGGCAACGACTTCGACTCCGACCTGAACCTGCACGGCGGGTGGGAGCGCAACAACCTGTTCGAGCTGAACACGGTCCGGGTGTCCTACGCCCACCGCTCGGCCAACTGCCGCGCCAACTGCGGCGAGGAGGGCGGCGGCGGGCCGGACAACTCGAACTGGTTCCCGATCTGGTGGGGCTCGGGCCAGAAGGCGGTCAAGTGGTCCGGCGCATCCGGTCCCCGCAACGTCTTCTTCGACAACACGATGACCAAGCAGACCGCGACCGGCGGCCCGTTCACCGCCTACTACCCCGACCACACCCGGATCTACCAGTTCGGCTGGAACGGCACCGGCTACCAGCACCTGGACCTCGGCGGCACGGCGATCACCGACTGGGCGACCAACGAGCAGCGCGACTACACCGGCGGCCACGGCGTGGACGCGTCCAGGACGGACTCGGCCGCGTCGCTGTTCCTGGTCTCCGTCGACGGCACCCCGCCCACGACGACGTCCAGTCCCACCACCACCACCACCACCACCACCACCACCACCCCGCCGTCGCCGGGCGCGTGCGTCACCGCGACGGTCGTCCAGACGTCCACCTGGAGTTCCGGCTACGGGGCGGACGTGGTGCTCACCAACGGCTGCGCCACCGCGACCACGTCGTGGGCGGTCGAGTTCGACCTGCCCACCGGCACCACCGTCACCAGCTCCTGGAGTTCCGTCCGTACCTCCACCGGCCAACACCACCGCTTCACCAACGCCACCTTCAACGGCACGATCAAACCCGGCGCCACCGCGAAGTTCGGCTTCAACGCCGCAGGCAGCGGACTCCCCACCGACTGCACCGTCAACGGGAACCCCTGCGGAGGAACACGATGAGGCGGGATGGGACTCCCCGTCACATCCGGTTCGCTTCCCACACCACCGACGGCTGCACGTCCCAGTTCTCGGCGACGTCGGGCTTGCCGAACAGGTAGCCCTGCGCGAAGCCGCAGCCCTCCCGGCGCAGCCACTCCGCCTGGGCGGGGGTTTCGATGCCCTCGGCGACGGCCACGGCGCCGAGGACCTCGGTCAGGTCGATGATGCAGCGGACGACACCGGCGGTGCGGCCGGGCTCGCCGAGTTCGGCGGTGAACGACTTGTCGATCTTCACGATGTCGAACGGGTAGCGGTGCAGGTAGCTCAGGGACGAGTAGCCGGTGCCGAAGTCGTCCAGCGCCACCCGCACACCGGTCTCGCGGACGGCCATCAGCGTGCGCATCGCGACCTCGTCCGCCCACACCGACTCGGTCACCTCGATCGTCAGCCCGCTCGGGCGCAGCCCGGTCGTGGTGAGCACGTCGTCGAGGACGTCCAGGAAACCCGCGGTGGACAGCTGGCGGGTGGACACGTTGACCGTGACGCCGATGGCGCGGTCCTGCCAGCGCACGGCCTGCTCGCACGCGTCGACCAGCACCCGGTTCCCCAGCGGCACGATGAGGCCGGTCTCCTCGGCGAGGCCGATGAACTCGACCGGGCTGAGCAGGCCGTGGCCGGGTCGCTGCCAGCGGACCAGCGCTTCGGCACCGGTCACGCGACCGGACGCCAGGTCGACGATCGGCTGGTAGTGCAGCACCAGTTGGCCGCTGTCGATGGCGACGCGCAGGTCGGCCTTGTCGCGCTGCCTGGCCAGCGCTTGCTCCCCCATCTCCGGCTGGAACAGCCGGTGCCGGGCTCCGCCCTCGCGCTTCGCGACGTACATCGCGGTGTCCGCGTCGCGCAGCAGGTCCGCGGCGGAGCCCGTGCCGCTGGACACCGCGATCCCGATGCTCGCGCGGATCACCAGCTCGTAGCCGAAGGGGGACAGCGGTTCCGCGAGCGCGGCGAGGACCCGGTCGCCGAGCAGCAGGCAGTCGTCCACGCCGTGGCCGGGCGCGAGGACGGCGAACTCGTCGCCGCCGATCCTGGCGGCGGTCGCGCCGGGACCGACGGCCGAGCGGATGCGGTCGGCGGCCGACACGAGGTACTCGTCGCCCGCCTCGTGCCCCTCGGTGTCGTTGACCTCCTTGAACTGGTCGAGGTCGATGACCAGCAGGCCGACGGGTCCGCCCGCACCGGGCACGGCCTCCTCGACCAGGTTCAGGAAGTACGCGCGCCCCGCGAGGCCGGTCAGCTCGTCGCGCTCGGACCGGGTCCGCAGCAGTTCCTCGCGCCGCGTGCGCGTGCTGACGTCGACCACGGCCACCAGCGTGCGGTCCACGTCGACCGGCGTCGGGTGCAGGGCCAGCACTCCGGTATCGCCGACCCGCACCTCCACCGGGTCCGCCGCGGCGGTGCGGCAGCCGTGCTCGCACCCGATGATGTCGGGGCCGTGCGGGCACGGGACCCGGCCCGGCTCCGACCAGCCGAGCAGCGCACGGGCGCGGGCGTTGTGCAGTTGCGGCGCGCCGTCACCGTCCAGCAGCACCAGGCCGACCGAGCTGGCTTGGACGACCGCCGAGAGGGTCCGGTGGGCCGAGTCCGCGAGGTCGGCCGCGCCGACGACCTTGTACAGCGCCCCTGACCCGATCACCAGTCCCACCAGCGGCATGAAGGCGCCGACGACCGAGTCGATCCCCACCGGTCGAGAGCCGAGGTCGAACGCGAGGGCCGAGCTGAGCCCGGTCAGGTACCCCAGCAGCGCGGGAGTCGCCTTGAGCGGGAACCACGCCGTCCCACCGCGCAGGGAGCGGCGGACGGTCACGCCGAAGAGGAACCCGATCACCGGCTGCGGACCGGGCAGCGACAGGAAGGCGGACACGGCGATCACGCCCTCCGCGGCCGCCACCCACCAGGAGTCGCCGTCCGGGCTGACCACCCACGTCACGAGCACCAGCACCACCAGCGCCACCAGCGGGTAGTGCAGCGGCCCCTGGCCCGTCCCGGCGAGCGCGGCGAGCAGCGCCAGCCCGCCCATCCAGGCGAAGGCGCTGGTGAGGAGGCGCACCCCCCGCAGTTCGACCTTGTTCCGCGCTGTCGCCACCTCGTCCACCGGTTCTGCGGACGCCGCCGAAACCCCCAGGTCGTGGCGCGACCGACTGCTGTCGTGCGAAGCCTCGCAATATTCAATCCTCGCACGCCGCGGACAACCGCCAAAGGGGTGATCGGATCGGTCCGAGGCGCCGATTGCACTGTCCACTGTGGATAAGTCGAGGCGGTGAACCAGATCGAAGACCCTTCACACCAGGCATTTCACCATTCACCGGCGGTGGTCGCCGCCGTCGCCCCCAGGTGCCGTTCGGGTGTCCGCGTCCACCCTGATGTCGTAACGATCCGGTGTCCCGAACGGTCACCTGCCGGCGAGTGGCACACCCAGTGCCAGCACGGCGGTGTCGTCGTCCAGACCTGGGCCGAAACCCGTCAGCAGCCCCCGCACCGCCGCGACCGTGGCGGCCGCGCCCCTCGGAGCCAGGTCCGCGGCGAACTCCAGCAGCGCCTCGTCGCTGTAGCGGGTGCGGTTCGCGTCGACCCGCGCCTCGGTGAGGCCGTCGGTGTAGAACAGCAGCGTGTCCCCCGGCCCCAGGCGCACGGTGCGGGCCTCGAAGTGGGCGTTCGGCAGCACGCCGACGAGTTGGCCGCC
>JBDSAJ010000077.1:0-6772 GCA_039922235.1 Umezawaea sp. | reverse complement strand
CATCTCATGAAATGGTTACACAGGGTCGGCCACCCGGTCTTCCCGCTTTTCGAGGGCGCCGAATGATTCGTCGCGGGAAAGAACTCTGCGTCCACGGTTTAAAACAAGGCTGCTTCGCCCTCCTCGTCAGGAAGGAGATCCCAGCATCCGGCGCAACGACGCGAAAGTGCAGCAATGGTATGCCGGCAGCCCTTTGCTCTCGCCACCTACGCCCCGGTCGGCCAGCGTCGCGAAACGTCCCATGGAGCCACCCCCGCTACTCTCTGCGACGCAGCCGGGGCCTGTGCTCGAAGTTCGCGGCCTGCGCCGGCACTTCGGAAAAGTGCCCGCCGTGGACGGCATCGACCTCACCGTCCACGAGGGCGAGATCTACGGGTTTCTCGGCATCAACGGTGCAGGCAAGACGACGACCATCCGGATGGTGCTGGGCATGGTGCGCCCGACCGGCGGCACGGTGTCGGTGCTGGGCGACCGGATTCGTCCGGGACGTCGGGATGTGTGGTCCCGCGTGGGCTACCTGGTCGAGACGCCGGCGGCGTATCCCGAACTCACCGTGGTGGAGAACCTGCGCGTCTCGGCGAGGCTGCGCGGGCTGTCCGGTCGGGCGCCGGTGACCGAGGTGATCTCGTTGCTGGGCCTGGAACTCTATGCGAACCGCCGGGCCGGGACGTTGTCGCTGGGCAACGCGCAGCGCCTCGGCTTGGCCAAGGCGCTGGTGCACCGCCCGGAGTTGCTGGTCCTCGACGAGCCCGCCAACGGGCTGGATCCGGCGGGGGTGGTGGAGATCCGGGAGCTGCTGCGCGACCTCAGCCGCGAGCACGGGGTCACGGTGCTGCTGTCCAGCCACATCCTGACCGAGGTCGCCCGACTGGCCACCCGCGTCGGCGTCATCCACGGCGGACGTCTGCTGCGCGAGCTGGACACGCGTGACCTCGCCGCGCAGGCCCAGCCGAGGCTGCGCGTCGTCGTCCGCGACCAGGTCGTCGCCGCAGAGGCTCTGCGCGCGGCCGGTCACCCGGCCGAGAGCGACGGGGATGGCGGGTTCACGCTGACCGGCGACCGCGCGGTGCGGCGGCCGGAGGACGTCGCGACCCTGTTGGTGGAGGCGGGTTGCCCGCCGATCCGGCTCGCCGTCGAGCAGGACGACCTGGAGACGTACTTCCTGCGGCTGGTGCGGTCGTGACCCGGCTGGGGGCGGCGGTCGCGGTGGAGGCGCTCAAGGCGCGTCGTTCCCGCCTGCCGTGGGTGACCGTCTTGGCGTTCACCGTCGTGGCACTGGTCGGCGGGCTGTTCATGTTCATCCTCCAGGACCAGGAACGTGCTCGTGGCCTGGGCCTGCTCGGGGCGAAGGCGACGCTGGTCGGCGGTGACGCGAGCTGGTCGACGTACCTGGGGTTCCTGGCGCAGGCCACCGCCGTGGGCGGCGTGGTGGTGTTCGGGCTGGTGCTGGTGTGGTCGTTCGGCCGGGAGTTCGGCCAGCACACCGTCAAGGACCTGTTGGCACTGCCGACGTCCCGCGCCACGATCGTCACGGCCAAGTTCGCGGTGGCCGCCGTGTGGTGCGCGGCGCTCGCGGCGCAGTTGGCCGTGCTCGGGCTGCTCGTCGGCGCCGTGCTGCGCCTGCCCGGCTGGTCGACCGACGTCGCGGTCACGGGACTGGCGAGACTGGCGGCCACGGCGGCGATGACGGCGCTGGTGGCGACGCCGCTCGCGATGGCGGCCAGTGTCGGCCGCGGTTACCTGCCGGGCGTCGCTGCCATGATCACCGCGGTGTTCCTCGCTCAGATTGTGGCAGCGCTGGGGTACGGCCGGTACTTCCCGTGGTCGGTGCCCGCCCTGTTCGCCGGTCTGGCCGGTCCTGACAGCGTGCCGCTCGGTCTGCTCGGTGTCGTGCTGGTGGTGCTGGTCGGCGCGGCCGGGGTGTTGGGCACCGCGCTGTGGTGGCGTCACGCCGACCAGGACCGGTGAGGGCACTGTCCACTGCGGACTCCTCGTTCACCCCACGAGTTCCTCCAGTGCGCGGACAGCCGTCGCGACACCGTCCTCCGCACGGACGGCGCGGCCGAGTTCCTCGGCACGGCCCCGCAGCCTGACGGCCTGGCAGATGGCGGCGGCGAGCGCTTCGGCCGTCAGCCGGCCTTGGCGCAACGGCGTGGGCGCGACCCCGACGGCGTGCATCCGCCGGGCCCAGTGCGGTTGATCGGCGACGAACGGGCACACCACTTGCGGTGCGCCGGCGGCGAGCGCCGCCCCGGTCGTCCCGCCGCCACCGTGGTGCACGACCGCGGCCACGCGCGGGAACAGCCAGTCGTGCGGCGCTTGGTCGATCACGTGCACTTCCGCCGACCCGACCGACGCGATCCCGCCCCACCCGGTCGCCACCACCGCCCGGACACCCGCCAGACGCACCGCGTCGGCGATCATCCGCCCGGTCCGCTCGGCGTCAGGGCCCGCCATGCTGCCGAAGCCGAGGTAGACCGGTGCGGGCCCGTCGTCGAGGAACCGCGCCAACGCCTCGGGTGGCGTCCCCGTGGACGGCAGGTACCAGAACCCGGTGGTGCGCACCGAGTCCGGCCACCGCGGGTCGACCGGGGTCACCAGCGGGCTGAACGCCTGGAGAACCAGCCGGTGGTGGCCGTGCGCGTCCCGCAGCGGGTTGTGGGCGCCGCGCCGCCGGGGCAGCCCGAGTTGTTCCGCACGCCACCGGTCGGCGATCCCGACGTAGGCGCGCAGGGTCGCCGACACGACGAGGTAGGTAGCCCGGTTGGCCACGCGCGGCAGACGTGGCAACGGCACCATCGGGCACGGGAACACCGAGGTCGGCACCCAGCCCGGCTGCAACGCCACCAGCACCGAGGGCACGCCCAGCATCTCCGCCGCGTGCTGCGCGGGCGGGCTCGGCGCGTGCACCACGACGTCGGCGGACGAGCTGCGCGCGACCTCGCCGACGTCGCGCAGCACCCGTGCCATCAGCGGCTTGATGCGCCGGACCGTGCGCATGGCGGTGATCTTGCCCCGCACGCCGCGGTAGCCCTCCGCGATCGCCTCCTTGACCACCGGATCGTCCATCAGCCGGTTCGGTCCCTCGTCCAGCGGTGCGAACTCCACGTCGTGCTCGCGCACGGATGCGGCGAAGGACTCCGGCGCGGCCAGCACCACCTCGTGACCCGCGTGGCGCAGCGCCACCGCGAGCGCCAGGAACGGCTGCACGTCACCGCGCGTGCCATGGATGATCAGCAACGCCTTCACCGCGTCACGTCGCTCTGCACGGCGGTGAACGCGGTCAACCACCGGTCGTCGGTGAACAGCCCGTGCGTCAGCATCTCCAGGCCGGCTCGCGCACCGCGCACCGCTGTGGCGGTCTCCGCGGGGTCACCGCCGAGCAGCCGCCCCACCTGGTCACCCAGCACCAGCGGCGCCAGCAGCCACGACACGTAGGTCACCGCTCGCGCTCTCGGATCTTCCGTCGGCCGCACCCACCCCTCGGCCTCCCCGACCGCGAGCCATTGCTCGGTGCGCACCACGATCTGCGTGAAGAGGGCCGACGCCGTGCCCGTCCCGTCCAGCAAGGCGCGCGCGAGGTACCTCCGCACCGGGGTCGCCGCCTCCAGCACCTCCGCCAGCGCGCCGAGATCGACCTCACCACCGGCATCGACCGCCGCGAGCACGTACTCGTCACACGCCTGGCGCAACCCGTCCTTCGAACCGAAGTGGTGCACGACCAGCGCGGGCGACACCCCCGCGTCGGCGGCCACCGCGCGCACCGATGTGCCCGCGATGCCGTCCACGCCGAAACGGCCCAGCGCCGCGTCCCGGATGCGGGCCCGCGCTGTCAGATCAGATACTGAACGCATGTACAGAGTATTGAACATATGTTCAGTCGGTGTCCAGTCATGCAGGATCTGCCAAACTGTCGATGGCCGCGTGCGTGGTGAACACGACGGCGACCACCGGCCAGGACTGGTCGTGATCACGTGCGGACCGCACGATCGTGCGGCCGCTGTCGGCCACACCGGCATCAGCCGCAACACGCAGCCGAGTGGTGTCGCCGTCGCCGTCGCCGTCGCCGTCGCGGTCGTCGATCTAGCGGATGAGGTCCAGCGCCAGGATGAGGTAGGTCCAGCTGCTGATCGGATCTCTCAGTTGGACGGTTTCCGGCCGTGGGGGAGGAAGACCGCGGCCAGGAGCCCGATGGTTCCCATGAAGGCCAGCATGATCATCGCAATGGCATAGCCGTGTCCTTCGGGGTCGGCGAGGAGAACAGTGCCGGCGATGGCGGTTCCCAGTGCTGAGCCGAGGTTGGAGACGCTGCGGGATACGCCGGAGATCGCGCTCTGGAGGTGCTCTGGGAAGCTCGACTGGACGATGTTGACCGACGGGGTGAGCATGACGCCCAATCCCAACCCGATCAGCAGGAGTCCGGCCGCCGAGGCCCAAGGACTGGTGAACGCACGGGTCATGCCGATCAGGACGGCGATTCCGGTGATGGTCGTGGCGAAACCGGTCGTGATCAGGGTTCGTTGTGTTCGCCGTCTGGCAAGGCGTTCGGCGGCCAGCGACGACACGAGCAGGCCCGTGGTGGCGGCGGTGAAGATCGCGCCGGTCTGGACCGCGTCGTATCCGCGCGCCACTTGGAAGTAGGTCGCGACGACGAAGGCGGTCCCCATGAGCAGTATCCACTGGGTGTTCTGCGTGACGAGGCCGAGGTTGGAGGTGCGGTTGCGGAACAGGCTGGTCGGGATCAGCGGTTCGCGGCCCGACTTCTCCTTGTTCCGCACCGACAGGAAGAACCACACCAGGGCGGCCGAGCCGAGGACGAGCAGGCCGAGCATGAGCGAGATGTTCTTGCCGGCGAAGAGGATGCCCGAGACGAGCAGCACCAGCCCGGTGGCGGACAGGACCGCCCCACCGGTGTCGAGGCGGCGGGTCGGGTCCGGTGGGAGCGGATCCCTGATCGAGCGGGAGAGCAGCACGATGATCACGATCACCAGCACCTGGAACGCGAACGCGGCACGCCAGCTGAGCAGCGAGGTGATCAGGCCGCCGATGAGCGGTCCCGCGGCGGCGCCTATCCCGCCCATGGCCATGATCGTGCCGAACGCCCTGGCACGGGTGGTCAGACCGGGAAACAGCATCGTCGCGAGGATGTAGACGGGTGGGATGAGCAGGGAGGTGCCGATGCCCTGCAGGATCGAGTTGCCGATGACGAGCACACCGAGACCCGGTGCGACGGCGCTGAGCGCGGCACCGGCGCCGTAGACGGTGAGACCGGCCACGAAGCAGCGCTTGCGGCCGAACCGGTCGGTCATCCGGCCTGCGGGGATCATCAACGCGGCCATCACGAGCAGGAAGGTGGTGATGGTGATCTGGACACCTCGTGGGGTGGTGTCGAGGTCGTTGCTGATGTCGTTGATCATCACGTTCATGTTCGAGCCCGCGAAGCTGCACACGAACTGCGCGAGCGCCAGCGGGGCCAGCACCGCCCCCATCCGCCTGGGTGTACCCGGTTCGGTCATCGGCTGTCACCTTCGCGCTCGGCAATCCCGGTGGGTGAAGACTTCTCGGTGGATCAGTGCAGGAACGTCTTGAGCAGGATCACGGTGATGCCGAGGGCGGCGCTGCCCGCGGCGCAAGCAAGCGCTGTCAGCCGCGTCGCGCCAGCACGTCGGGCCGCGACGTGGCCCAGCGTGGTGAGCATCGCCGTCGACGCGCCGAGCGCGACCAGCACGCCGGCCTCTAGCCGACCGGTGAGCAGGACGAACACGACGAGCACACCGAGCGGGGTGCAGGCCGCCTCGATCGTCGGCCACCCCTGGTGGAGCGCCAGTGCCATCCGACCGCGCCGCCCCGGTCCGCGGGTCGCCGCCGCCAACACCTCCGCGTAGCGCTCGGCCGCCCAGTAGACCGTGACGGTCACCAGCACCGTGACGACGATCCCGCCCAGCGTGCGGTGGGTGCCTGCGGTGGCTATCGCGGCGGTGCCGACGACCGTCCCGTAGATCGCGTGGGCGAGTTCGGGCTCGCTCGTCCACCGCTGGTGGAGTCGGGTGGCCGAGCGCAGCCGGCGGATGATCCGAAGTGGACCGTCGTCGCGCGTCATCCGGGAGGCCGGGGGGCGGTCACCGAGCGGAACTCGACCGGCTCGGCGAATTCCTCGTGCGCCTCCGGTATCAGGTCGTCGATACGCGTGCGCAGGTCCATCGCTCGTTCACCTCATCGCCTGGTATTCGGGTGTCGCTGACGGCCGAAGCCCTCGGCATGGGCGTTCCTCAGCGCGAGAGCAGTGGTCGCCGCGCTGCTGGACCCGTCCAGCAGCGCGGCGGGAACATCGTGCTCAATCCGCTGTGCGCGGAAGGCAGGTCACCAGTGCACGGCGAACACGTGGAAGCACCACGGGTCGAGCGCGACGTACAAGTCCTCCGCGGACAGTTCGTCCCCGTCGCGGTAGAACGACTCGCCCCGCAGCACGTCGGTGAAGAGGACCCGCCTGCCTGCCAGGTCGGTCCACGGCAACCGGACCCGTCCCTGTGCGGGGATGGGGGAGAGGTTGACGACGACCAGGTGGTGCGGGCCGTCCTCGGCCGTCCACGACCACGCCAGGAGGTTCTCGCACGTCGTGTTGTCCGGCCACCCGTGGACGTCGAGGAGTTCCCACGTCCCGGTGCGCACGCCTGCCGCAGCGGTCACCAGGGTGTGGTGCCACTCGGCCAGCGAGGCGTCCCAGGTGTCCTCGGGCGCCCGGTCGAGGAAGACCGGGATGTGGGTGCGCCTG